>CALIUG010000301.1 GCA_938048755.1 uncultured Alphaproteobacteria bacterium | reverse complement strand
CGAAGACGCCTATGCCGCCTCGTTCTACCCGGGCGCCCGATTGCACGCACCGCATGCCGTGCGCTTTGAAGCGGACCGGTTCTACGAGATCATGCGCATGCTGCAGTTTGCTCTAGTACGCTTGTGAATCGGCTTAAACTGATAAATACCAGTAAGTTGCGATGCTTTTCTAATAAATTACCATAACTAGAGAACGGTGCCATGAAGGTCTATATCAGTGTCGACATTGAAGGCGTGGCGGGGATCACGCACTGGGACGAGGCCACGATCGGCAAACCCGGTTACGAGACCTTCCGCGAGCAGATGACCGCGGAAGCCGCTGCGGCCTGCGAAGGGGCGTTGGCGGCAGGCGCCACCGACCTGCTGGTCAAGGATGCCCATTCGAGCGGGCGCAACATCCTTCCCACACGCCTGCCGGAATCCGTGCACCTGATCCGCGCATGGAGCGGCGATCCCCTGTGCATGGTCGAGGAACTTGACGGGAGCTTCGATGCCGTGGCCATGGTGGGTTACCACTCCGGTGCGGGCTTTGGCGGCAATCCGCTGGCCCACACGATCTCCGGCAAGGTGTTCCGCCTGCTGATCAACGGCGAACCCATTTCCGAGTTCCTGCTGCACAGCCTGGCTGCTGCTGAACTGGGTGTGCCGACGGTGTTCCTCTCCGGCGACAGCCTGCTCTGCGAGGACGCCAGGGAGGCCCGGCCCGGCATCCATACCGTGGCAACGAACACCGGCAAGGGTGCGGCCACAACCTCGATCCATCCGGCACGTGCCGTCGCGTCAATCCGGGCCGGCATGGAAGCTGCGCTGAAGGACGAGGCCGCACGGACCCTGCCCGCACTGAGCGACCGTTACGAAATGGAACTCTGGTACGAAAAGAACGAAGACGCCTATGCCGCCGCGTTCTATCCCGGTGCCTCTCTCCATGCGCCCCATGCCGTACGTTTCGAGACCGACAGGGTCTATGAGATTCTGCGCATGCTGCAGTTCGTGCTGTAGGCGCAGCCTACTCATCCATTAGGGCCAGCGAGTTCAATCCACGGTTTCGCCGCCATCAACGACGTGGATGGAACCGGTGACGAAGCTGGCGAGATCAGAACAGAGGTAGAGTACGGGACCGACCAATTCGCGCGGGTCCGCAATGCGTTTCTGGGCGGTGCAGTCCTGTGCCAGGATCGCATATCCCTCTTCCACTGTATCGGCCATGGAGAGTGCCAGTTCGCGCAGCATGTCGGTGTCGACGCCACCGGGACAGACCGCGTTGACGCGTACATCAGGGGCCAGCTCCAGCGCATGAGCCTTGGTGAGGTTGGCGACACCCGCCTTGGTCGCGCCATAGACCGAAGCACCGGGCGTTCCGACAAGAGCAAAAACCGAAGAGAAGTTGACGATGCAGCCCTGCGCCGCCTTCAGGTGCGGCGCTGCAAACTGGGTCATGAAAAACACGCCCTTCAGGTTGACGTCGACGGTCTTGTCCCAGACCTCTTCACTCGTCGATCCAAGAGGCGTGTCATCACCAACGCCTGCGTTGTTGATCAGGATGTCGAGACCGCCCAGGCCTGCAACGGCAGCTTCGACGATGTGGCCGCAATCTTCGACAGCGCCGACCGACCCCGGAGCTGCGACCAACCTGTCACCGGCATCAAGCTCTGCAATCGCCCTGGCCGTGCTTTCGGCCGTGCTGCCGTTCACCGCAACCCGTGCGCCGCATTCCAGGAACATCTCCACGATGGCGCGCCCGATGCCGCGTGACCCTCCGGTCACCAGCACACGTTTGCCTGTGAATTCAATCTGCATGTCAGCCGCCTCCCTGGTCATCGTCCGCGAGGATATCCTCGTAGTCCTTGACCCAGAGACGATCATAGCCGCCTTCCCCACCGGGCAGGTAGGAACGCCAGCCCAGCAGACGCTGCGCACGCCGGGGCAACTGGAGCGCACGTTCGCGGGTAACGGCAAAGGCGTGGGCTTCCTCGGGCGTGAGCCAGCCGGGATTGAAGCTCATCTGGACGGCATAACGCCACTGGTCGGCCGTGCAGTTGTGACCGCCACCGTGGAAGGTATAGCCGGAATAGAACAGGGCATCCCCGGGCTCCATTTCTGCCGCTACGGTCTCGGAGGGATCGGGTTGGCGCTCCCTTTCGTTCCAGCGATGGCTTCCGGGAATGACACGTGTGGCGCCCATCTCTTCCGTCATGGGCTTCAAGGGAAAGAGCGTGTTGAAGCTCAGTTCCGGCATCTTCGGCCATGCCCAGTCACAGATGCGCTGCCAGAGGTCGTTGTCGCGGTGCAGCGCCTGGGCCGGTTCGCCCGGCCCGATACCGATGAACTGCGCGGTGTTCATCCAGTAGTCGACGCCGCCGGCCTCCTCCAGAAAGGCCTCGCCGACCTCATGAACCAGCGGTGTCAGCATGATCTCGATGAAGGCATCGCTGTGCTGGGCAAGGCTGGCAAAGCGGATCGTGTTACGGCCCCAGAAGTCCTCGTTGTCTTCACCGGGAATGCGGGCACCAGGACCGTGCTCGGCGCGCTTGTCGGCAAGCTCATCCCATAACTTCCGGACTGTTGCAGGGTCGAAGATGCCCTCGACGATCAGTCCGCCTTCTTCCTTCATGACCTCGAGGATGGCTTCCTTGCCGACGCTCGCTGGAAAACGCTTGAGCTCCATGGTCTCTCTCCCTGACTTGTGCCCAGCATAGGGCAACCGCAGCCCGTCACACCTGCGGCATCGGGTGTTTCCTGCGCATGCCGGTGATGGCGTTGAAGACGATGGCAACGAAGACGATGCCGCCGCCCCAGAAGGTTGCTTCGACGGGAACCTCGGTGAACACGGCCCAGACCCATATGGGGCCGAAGATGACCTCGGTCAGCGACAGCAGGGCAAGTTCGCCGGCCGGTACATGCTTGGACCCGGCGATGAAGAGCGCCATGCCGCCGGTCATCTGCACAACCCCCATCATGGCGCACCAGAAAAGATCGTTGCCGGAAATTGCCAGACCGATACCTTCGGAGAAGAGCGCCATAAAGGACGCTAATACACAGGCGATGGCGCCGCCGAGCACGACGCAGGGCAGCATTTCGACATTGCGACCGGCCCGCACGGCCACAACGATGAAGGCAAAGGCCGTCACCATGAAGACTGCCAGAAGGTCTCCGATCCACTGATCCGGCTTGTCGCCGGGACGCTCGCCAAAACCGATGTCGAAGCCGTTGGAGAGATCGACCGTGATGCCCAGACCACCCGAAACCATCACCAGGACCCCGATGGCGACCGCGATCATGGCGAGGATCGTCGCCGGACGGACGGACTCGCGCAGCATGACCCACCCGATAATCGCCGAGATCACGGGCGCTGCAGCCAGCATCAGAACGGTGTTGGCGACATAAGTGTACTGCAGCGACCACATGAAAAGCGTGTTGGCGACCGCGATGCCCAGCGCCGTCACGATGCCCCAGGGGCTCAACACGCTGCGGAACACGCCCAGCACCTTGCGACCGTATCGCCAGGCGATGAAGAGCAGCATCGATCCGGCCAGGAATGCCGTGCGCCAGGCAACGATCTGCCAGACATCGGCTTCATCGATCATGCGGAAGAAAAGCCCGCCCAGACTCCAGAACAGACCGGCAGAGGCCACCAGCACGATGCCGCGCGAATAACTCTCTGGGCGCGGTGCGGTTTCGACAGCTTCCGTCATGCCGCCAGGCCCATCGGCAGGCCCAGGAGTTTCGGCAGTTTCGGTGACAGTTTACTTAACTCACAAGCGCGACGCGGACTCGGTCGGCGCCAAGCTGTGCGGCCGTGAAAAAAGTAAACTGTCACCGAAACTCCCCCTTTCCTCCCGATCAGCTCACCAGATCGGGCAGGACCGCTTTGCGCTCGGCCATGAAGGCCTGGAGTTCTTCGTCCTTGGCCGGGTCGAACTCCGGGGCTTCGTATTCGCCGAGCATGCGTTTGGCTTTTTCGACGGCGCGCTGATCCTGGGTCTTGGCACCCTCGGCTTCCCACTGCTCGAAACTGTTGTTGTCGGCCACATCGGGCATGAAGAACCCTTTGAGATAGTTCTTCTGGGTATGGGCACAACCCAGGAAATGATTGCCGGGGCCGACTTCACGGATGGCCTCCATGCCGAGGCCGTTTTCGGACAGGTCAAGCGGCTGGGTGAAGTTCTGCAGCATGGCGATCTGTTCGGTATCCATGATGAACTTGCCGTAGCCGGCAGAAAGGCCGGCTTCCAGCCAGCCTGCTGAATGGAGCACAAAGTTGGTGCCGGCCAGCAGCGTTGCCGTCATGGTCTGCATGGATTCAAACGCAGCCTGGGCATCGGCAATCTTGGCGCCGTTCAACATGCCGCCCGAACGCAGCGGCACCTTGTAGCGGCGCGAAAGCTGGCCCACGGCATAGATCATCTGCAGGGTCTCGGGCGTCCCCATCATTGGTGCACCCGACTGCATGGAAACCGTCGCAAGGAAGCTGCCATAGACCATAGGCACGCCAGGATTGACGATCTGGGAATAGGCCAGACCCGCCGTGACTTCGGCATTGAGCTGGGCAATCGCACCCGCCGTCGCCACCGGGGCCATGGCGCCTGCCATGATGAACGGCGTGATCAGCACGGCCTGATTGTGCTCGGCATAGTGCCGCATGGCACCCAGCATCGAGGCATCCCACACCAGCGGTGAATTGCAGTTCACCACCGAGGTCATCACGGTGTTTGTCTTGATGAAGTCCTCGCCGAACAGAATGCCGCACATCCTGCAGGAATCGAGTGCGCGTTCCGGTGCCGACTGCACACCCATGAAGGGTTTGTCGGAATACTTCATGTGACTGTAGACGATGTCGAGATGCCGCTTGGGTACCGGGACATCGACCGGCTCGCAGATGATGCCGCCGGAGTGATGCAGTTCCGGCGTCATATAGGTCAGCTTGATGAAGTTCTGCAGATCCTCCAGCGTGGCGTAACGGCGCACGTTGTCGAGGTCGCGGACGAAGGGCGAGCCGAAGGTGGGCGCGAAGACCGTGTTCTTGCCACCGATCACGACACTGCGGTCGGGGTTGCGCGCAACCTGCGTGTACTCCTCGGGGATCATCGCGAGCTTTTCCTCGATCAGACCACGAGGAATGTGCACCCGCTCTCCCTGCACATCAGCACCGGCGTCACGCCAGTGTTCCAGGGCGACCTCATCGCGGAAGTCGATTCCGACTTCCTCAAGAATTTCCATGGACGTGTCGTGAATGAGATCCAGGCCTGCTTCGTCGAGCAGTTCGTAAACCGGAATCTCACGCGTGATGTAGCGCTTCTGGACAATCGGAGCACCGACCCGCTCCTTGCGACGGGCAGCGCGCCCACCTCGTCTCTGCCTTGCCGCATCGGCCATTGCTACGTCTCCTGATGTATTTGCGGCCCTATGTGATGGATAGGTTTGGGCCGAGTCAATTGCACATTGTCTGCCCGGTTTGTGGCAACAAATCCCGTGTGTTCCGAAATGTCGTTGAATTGCACTTGCTGTGTCACGATAACGACATCGCGTGTCGCGAATATTCTAGCCTCGGGGGATGGACAGAACTAGCTGTGTCAACCGGGCATGGTGCCGAACCGCGGGAGTGTTGGTGATGGCCGACGACGCTGACGATCTTGATCTCTCAACTCTGGACGACGACGAACTTGTCCAGCAGATGCACGAAGATCTCTATGACGGCCTGGCCGATGAGATTCTCGAAGGCGTCAACATTCTGCTCGGGCGCGGATGGGAGCCCTACAAGGTTCTGACCGAGGCGCTTGTCGAAGGCATGCGGATTGTCGGCATCGATTTCCGCGACGGTATTCTGTTCGTCCCTGAAGTGCTTCTGGCGGCCAACGCCATGAAGGGCGGCATGGGCATCCTGCGCCCGCTGCTGGCTGAAACCGGCGCGCCCAAGCAGGGCTCCATGGTGATCGGCACGGTCAAGGGCGACATTCACGATATCGGCAAGAACCTGGTCGGCATGATGCTGGAAGGTGCCGGATTCGACATCTACAACATCGGCATCAACAACGATGCGGATGCGTTCCTGGCCGCACTCGACGAGCACAAGCCCGACTTCCTGGGCATGTCGGCCCTGCTGACGACAACCATGCCGTATATGAAGGTCGTGATCGACACCATGAAGGAGCGTGGTATCCGCGACGACTACACGGTGCTGGTTGGTGGTGCGCCGCTGAACGAGGCCTTTGCCGACAGCGTTGGCGCCGATGCCTATTGCCGCGACGCTGCCGTCGCGGTGGAAACGGCCAAGGCCATGGTGATCGAGCGTCGCAAGTCCAACTCGGCTTCAGCCGGCTGATCTTTAAGTGAGCGACCGCAGTCTCGTCATTGCCTGCGGGGCGCTTGCCTGGGAAATCATGGCGATGATCCGTGCCAACGGATGGGATGCCATCGAGGTCCAGTGTCTCCCGGCGGGGTGGCACAACACACCGGACAAGATTCCAGAAGGTGTGCGCGAGAAGATCCACGAAGCGCGTGGGAGCTTCGAGCACATTTTTGTGGCCTATGGCGATTGTGGAACCGGCGGCATGCTGGATGCAGTTCTTGAGGAAGAAGGCGTGGAGAGGATTGGCGGTGCGCACTGCTATCAGTTCTTCGCGGGCGAGGAAGAGTTTCTGGCACTGCATGATGCCGAACCCGGCACCTTCTATCTCACCGACTATCTGGCCAAACATTTCGAGACCCTCATCCTGAAAGGCATGGGCATCGACCGGCATCCCGAGCTGCAGGACATGTATTTCGGCAACTACAAACGCCTGATCTATCTGGCCCAGACCCAGGACGAGGAGATCACGCAAATGGCCCGCGCCGCTGCCGAGCGCCTGGACCTGGAGTTTGAAGTTCTTTTCACGGGTTACGGCGGGCTGCAGCCCATCCTCGCCAAGGCCCAGACGGCAGCAGAGGTTCACTGATGGCAACATTGACGATTGTTTACTGGCGCGACATTCCAGCCCAGGTCATTGCCAAGGCCGGGCGCAAGACCGCGAAACGCGTTTTGCCCGAACGATTCGAGAAGTCGATCGATCAGTCGGCCATGCACGCCAAACTGCGCGACACCGATTCCTATCTGGAACACTGGCGCCGTGGCGAACCCGACACATGCGGTGACGACCTTGAAGCCGAGGCTGATGCCCTGGCCGCAAAAATCGATGCCGAATACACCGACGAGGTCCTTGGCGGTTACATCCGCAATGGCGGCCTCAAACCCGACGCGTAAAGAAGGACGATAGCCGATGAAATCCAAAGGCCAGTTGGAAGCAAAGCTCGCCGCGGGCGAATTTGTCATCACCGCAGAAACGACCCCGCCCGATGGCGCGGACGAAGCATCGGTGATGGACAAGGTCGGCTGTCTCAAAGGTCTGGTGGACGCGGTCAACGTGACCGATGGCGCGGGCGCGCGCGCCCACATGTCGGCTCTGGCAACCTGCGCCATCATGGCAAAGAACGGCATCGAACCGGTCCTGCAGTTCACCGTGCGCGACCGTAACCGTCTGGCCATTCAGGGCGAGATGATCGGCGCACCCGCGCTTGGTATCCACTCCATCCTCTGCCTGCACGGCGACAGCATCACCAACGGCGATCAGCCCGATGCTAAGCCGGTCGAGGACACCGACAGCCGTGGCCTGATGGCGATGGCCAAACATATGCGTGACACCGGCACCTTTCCCGCTCCGTCCGGGCGCAAGATCGATCCGGCCCCGGGGCTGCTGATCGGCGGCGCCGAGACGCCCCGCGATCCCGACGAGAACTTCAACACCAAGGGCATCGAGGGCAAGATCGAAGCCGGCGTCGACTTCTTCCAGACGCAGTTTGCCTACGACATCGAAGTGTTGAAGCGCTACATGGGCGCGCTCAACGACAGTGGCATCACGGAAAAGGCACACTTCATCGTTGGCGTCGGCCCGATCATGTCGGCCAAGTCAGCGCGCTGGATGACCGAAAACCTGTTCGGCGTCCACGTTCCCGAGGATGTCATCAAGCGGATCGAAGGCGCCGAAGACGAAAAGGCCGAGGGCCGCAAGGTCTGTGCGGAACTCGTCGAACAATTCAAGGAAATCAAGGGTATCAGCGGTGCGCATCTGATGGCGCCGCGCGGCGAAAAGGCCATTGCTCAGACACTAACCGAATACAATCTGCGCGGTTGATTATTGGTGTGCCCGCGCCACCGCCGGCCCTCTCCCCCACCCGGCCACCCATCAAGGGTACGCTCGTGGGTGGCCGGGTGGGGGAGAGGGCCGGAGCAGAATTACGAACCCCGTGCGACAGCACGGTAATTTGGAGTATGCGCCATGCGCGCTGTCCGCCTCTGGTCCGTCCGTCACTCGCACGGACTGATGAAGTTGTACGATGTCTTCGAGGGCCTGATCATGGCCGTCGAACCGGTTGTGCGCCGCGTCGGATACGATCGCCTGGAAAAGCCGGTGAGCGTTGTCGAAAACGGTATCAAGAGCGCGATGTTCGATTGCCAGATGTGCGGTCAGTGCGCGCTTTCCTCGACCGGCATGTCCTGCCCCATGAACTGCCCCAAGAACCTGCGCAACGGCCCCTGTGGCGGCGTTCGCGAAGACGGCCACTGCGAAGTCAAACCCGACATGCCGTGCGTCTGGGTGAAAGCCTGGGAAGGCAGCAAGGATATGTCCAACGGTAACATTCTTGATGTTCAGCGCCCGGTCGATCACCGCATGAAGGGCACCTCTTCCTGGCTGCGCCTGATGCGCCAGAAGAAAGACGGCACCTATCCCAGGCCCGCGACATCGGCGCGCGGCGACGCGGGCGGGAGCATCACGCCATGACGGACGAACCCATGGACGGCGACGTCACAGGCCCGCTCAACGAAGGTCCCGCCTTTCCCGATATGATGAACCCGGGGCCCGTCGATCCCGGCGCGCCCCTTGCTCCCCTGCCCGGCCACACCTCGCGCGGACGTCTGGAGCGCATTCTGCGCGCGGGCGAGTTTGCCGTGACGGCCGAGCTTTCGCCTCCCGACAGCGCCGACCCGATGGATGTGTTCGAACGTGCCTCCATCTTTGACGGCTGGGTCGATGCCGTGAATGCGACCGACGGCTCAGGCGCAAACTGTCACATGTCGAGCGTGGGCGTGTGTTCGCTTCTGACCCGCGTGGGATATGTCCCGGTCATGCAGATTTCCTGCAGGGACCGCAACCGCATCGCCATCCAGGGCGATGTGCTGGGTGCCGCAGCCATGGGCGTTGCCAACATCCTGTGCCTGACCGGAGATGGTGTGCAGTGTGGCGATCACCCCGAAGCCAAACCGGTGTTTGATCTCGATTGCATGGCCGCGCTCGAGATCGTGAGCAAGATGCGCGACAAGTGCGAACTCGATTCCGGTCGCAAGCTCGACAAGGCGCCCGAACTGTTCCTGGGGGCAGCAGCCAATCCATTTGCCCCGCCCTACGACTTCCGGCCCATTCGCCTGGCCAAGAAGATCGCAGCGGGTGCCCAGTTCGTGCAGACGCAGTACTGTTATGATATTCCCCTGCTGGAGCGCTACATGCAGCAGGTGCGTGACATGGGCCTGCATGAGAAGTGCTTCATCATGGTCGGTGTCGGACCGCTGGCCTCGGCACGTGCAGCCAAGTGGATCCGAGGCAATGTTCCAGGCGTACACATTCCAGATGACGTGATCCAACGTCTGGAAGGTGCAGAAAAACAGAAAACCGAGGGCAAGAAGCTCTGTGTGGACCTGATTCAGCAGATTCGTGAAATCGAAGGCGTTTCGGGCATCCACCTGATGGCGTATCGTCAGGAAGAGAGCGTTGCCGAAATCATCGCGGAGTCCGGTGTCCTGAAGGGCCGTGCGCCCCATGCCGTAAACCCCGTAATCCCAGAATACATGCAACAGAGGTTCAAAGTTCAAGCATGACCGAGACCGTCATCAGCTCGGCGACAAAAACTGTCGTCATCGGGTTCGAGCGCCCCTTCACCGTGATCGGCGAACGCATCAACCCCACGGGCCGCAAGAAGCTGGCCGAAGAAATGGCCGCAGGCGACTATAGCCGCGTGGAATCCGACACCATCGCGCAGGTCGAGGCCGGCGCTCACATGCTGGATGTCAATGCCGGTGTTCCCCTGGCTGACGAACCCCAGATGCTCTACGACAGCATCAAGCTGGTGCAGTCGCTGACCGATATTCCTCTCTCGATCGACAGCTCCATTGTCGCTGCGCTGGAAAAGGGTCTCGAGGCCTATGAAGGCAAGGCGCTGGTGAACTCGGTAACCGGTGAGGAAGAACGTCTTGAGGTCGTCCTGCCGCTGGTTGCCAAGTATGGTGCTGCCGTGGTTGCCATTTCCAACGACGAAACCGGCATCTCCGAAGACCCCGACGAGCGTTTCGCAGTCGCCAAGAAGATCGTGGAGCGTGCCCAGGACCACGGCATTCCGCCCTGCGATGTTGTTGTCGACCCGCTGGTCATGCCGATCGGGGCGATCGGCGCTGCAGGACGCACCTGTTTCCAGATTCTTCGGCGTCTGCGTGAGGAATTGAAGGTCAACACGACCTGTGGTGCATCGAACATCTCGTTCGGCCTGCCTGCACGTCCTCAGTTGAATGCTGCCTTCCTAGCGATGGCTTCGGCCAACGGCATGACCTCGGCCATCACCAATCCGCTGGAACCCGAAATCATGAGCGGTATCCGTGCGGCCGATGTGATGATGGGCGTGGACAAGAACTGCAAGACCTGGATTTCACTCAACTCTGGTTCCGGCGTTGCCGGCGGTGCCAGGGCAGAAGCGCGCGCCGCCAGGCGTGTGGGACGGAGGCGTGGTGGCTGAAGAACCGCTTGTTGTTTTTACCCCGTCGGGGCGACGGGGTCATTTCAAGCGCGGCACGCAGTTGCTGCAGGCCGCGCGCGAACTGGGCGTTGATCTTGATTCGGTCTGTGGTGGCCGCGGCATCTGCACGCGCTGTCAGGTCCGTATCGGCGACGGCGAGTTTGCCAAGCACGGTATTCATTCCTCGAACGACCATCTGACACCGCTGACCGATGCGGAAGAACGTCAGCGTGAAAGCGGCCTGCTGAAGGACAACCGCAGGCTCTCCTGTCAGGTCCGTATCGGCGGCGATCTGGTTGTGGACGTACCCGAAGAAAGCCAGGTGCACCGTCAGATCGTGCGCAAGCGGGCCGACGCGCGCGTGGTCGAAGTCGATCCCGTCGTGCGGCCCATGTATGTCGAGATTCCAGAACCCGACATGCACGACCCCGCTTCACATCTGCGGCGTCTCGAGAAGGCCCTGAAGGAAGTCTGGGACGTCGAGGTTGCCGGTGTCGATGCCCATGTCCTGCGCAAGCTGCACAAGACGCTGGAAGACGGCAAGTACAAGGCCACCGTCATGGTACGTCGGGGCAAACGCCTGGTCGATATCCGTCCCGGTTTCCACGACAAGGTCTATGGCCTCGCGGTCGATGTCGGCTCGACCACCATCGCCATGCATCTCTGCGACCTGCTCTCGGGTGAAGTGCTGGCCTCGGCCGGGCGCATGAATCCACAGATCCGCTATGGCGAGGATCTGATGAGCCGTGTGTCCTACGCCATGATGAACGAGGGCGGCGCCGAGGCCATGACCGAGGTCGTGCGCGAGGCGTTGAACGAACTTGCTCAGGAGACCGCAGCCGAAGCCGGCATCGACACCAACGACATCATGGAAACGACCATCGCCGGCAACCCGGTGATGCATCATCTGATTCTGGGCCTTGATCCCACGCCGCTGGGTTTTGCGCCCTTTGCCCTGGCGACCGATGACGCGACGATCATGCTGGCGTCCGACATCGACCTCATGCTCAATCCGGGCTCGCGCATCTATGTGCTGCCCTGCATTGCTGGCCATGTCGGTGCCGACGCTGCGGGCGTTGTGCTGTGCGAAATGCCTTACAAGAGCGAGGAGATGACCCTGATCGTCGATGTCGGCACCAATGCCGAGATCATTCTGGGTGACAAGAACCGCCTGCTTGCCGCGTCCTCTCCGACCGGTCCGGCGTTCGAAGGTGCCCAGATCAGTTCAGGCCAGCGCGCTGCCCCCGGCGCGATCGAACGTGTGCGCATCGATCCCGATACCCTGGAGCCGCGCTTCAGCGTGATTGGCGATGAACGGTGGTCCGACGAAGAAGGCTTTGACATGGAGCCAACCGGCATTTGCGGCTCGGGCATCATCGAAGTTCTGGCGGAAATGTATCTCGCCGGCCTGTTGACCACGGATGGTGTGATTGACGGCGCGATGGCCGAAAAGACGCCGCGCGTGATCAAGCAGGACCGAACCTTCGCCTACGTTCTTTTTGACGGTGCCCAGCAGATCACGGTGACCCAGAACGACATCCGCCAGATCCAGCTCGCCAAGGGCGCGCTTTATGCTGGTGCTCGGTTGCTGATGGATCACATGGGCATCGACAAGCTGGATCGCATCACGCTGGCTGGAGCGTTCGGCAGCCATATCGATACCAAATACGCCATGATTCTGGGCATGATCCCGGATTGTGCGCTCGACAAGGTAACGTCAGCCGGCAACGCCGCAGGCACTGGAGCGCGGATCGCCCTGCTCAACGGCAGGATGCGCAAAGAACTGGAACATCAGGTACGCGAGATCGAGAAGATCGAAACCGCCATTGAGCCGAAGTTCCAGGAACATTTCATCGACGCTATGGCAATTCCGCACAAGACCGCCAGCTATCCCAACCTCACCGCGGAAGTCACCCTGCCCGAGCCGAAGTTCGCAAAACAGGATGAAGATTCCGGTGGCGCCGGCGGCCGCAGGCGCAGACGCCGTGAAGGCCGTGGCGGTGCTGCCGAGGAAGCTGCCGAATAGTC
>CALIUG010000300.1 GCA_938048755.1 uncultured Alphaproteobacteria bacterium | reverse complement strand
TCTCGCCCTGCGACAATCGATCCTCGGCCTCCCGCAGAAAGCCAATGATCTGCTCAGGCGTATATCTCTTCCGGCTCATCTCTTCCTCCTCCCGTGGAGTTCAGATTAGCCGGACTCGCTCATTCAGCATGGACCAGTTTTAGGGGGAGCAGGTCAACGTGACGACACCTTCCAGAGAACTGTTGAAATAACGGAACAGATTTCTCATCGCAGAAGGCTACGGACCAGCCCCATCAGCCTCAAGCCGATTTGCTCTGGAAGCGCCACTACAAACGCTGTCGGATCGAGGCCGAGATTCCGTCAAGCGTCCAGTGACAGATTCGATTTCGGCACCGAACAGCAGGTCAGGCAGGAGCCCTGGTCCGGCTGCGCGCCGGGAGTCGTCGTATAGGTCACGTCACCGGATTTCACGGTGGCCAGGCAGGTGCCGCAATTGCCGGCGCGGCAACCCGATTCAAGGACAATGCCGTTGGCCTCTGCAAAGTTGAGCAGTGAATCAAACGACGTATCCCATGGGACCGTCTTGCCACTGCGCGCAAAGACCACTTCCAGGCCCGCGGCCTGGGCCGCCACATCGGGTTGCGGCGTGACCTGACCAACCCGCTTCACGCTTGCAGGACCGAACGCCTCGAAATGAATACGTTCCTCGGGCACCCCCCATTCCGCCAGCCCCTCGTAAAGCGAGGTCATCATGGGCGGAGGTCCGCAGAACAGAAAATCGTAGTTGTTGGACGACAGGAGTTCCTTGAACAGGTCAACACTGACGCGGCCCTTGTAGGTGTAATTGTCCCCTTCGCGATCGGTCTCCTCTGGGTTCGAGTAGCAGATATGAATGTGCACATTCGGGTGTTCACGATGGATCTGTCTGAAGTGATCCTTCATGATGTGTTCGTTGCCGTTGCGCACGCCATAAAAGAACCAGATTTCCTGTTCCCAACCGCGCGCTATCAAAGCGTTGAGCATGCTGAGAACGGGCGTTAGGCCCACCCCCCCGCCGATCAGCACCACGGGCCGCTGATGAGACGGGTCCAGGAAGAAATGCCCGCTGGGTGCTTTGACGTCGAGAATTTCGCCCGGCTGGGCATTGTCATGGAGCCAGTTCGAGGCAGATTTGCCAAGGTCGGCCTTGGTCTCATCCCTTGGTGGCATTTGGCGTTTGACCGAAATCCTGTAACGCTCGGCCTGTGGCGCATCCGACAGGGAATAACACCGCACCACCGGATTGGGCGAGCCCGGCAGCTTCAGCTGGAAGGTCAGGTACTGGCCGGGCATGAAGGGCGGCAGTTTACGCTTGTCGTGCGGGGCAAGGCAGAACGAAAAGATGCCGCCGCCCTCGTCGATGCGTTCGACAACCTCAAACTTGCGCCACCCCCCCCATGAGAGTTCCTCGCGCATGCGCTCGAACTTCCGTTGCTCGATTAGGTCGTCGATCCGATGGCGCAGAAGATTCTGCTCAATTGCGCCCGTGCGTGCCGTGACGGACGCGCCATGAGCCTGCCTGAACGCCAGCAGGAGAACATAAGCCGCGATCGCGCCGAAGATGCTTGCGGCTGCAACATTGACGATCAGATTGGGATCCATCGTGCCACTCCCGCTGTTGGTTTAGAACTTTTTCCGGATCTCGAAACGTACGCCAGAGATATCGTCGCTGTTATCGCGCCAGCCATGCATGGCATCGAACTGGATGATCCAGTCCAGGCTGATTGGCTGCTGATATCGCAGGCCGATAGCGTACTGGTCCCCCGGCGCGGAACGCCTGGTATCGCTGCCGAAGGTCTGCAACGCGGCAAGCTCGACGACCAGCTGGCGATCCAGGTTGAAAAGGTATTCCAGGCCCAGCGCACCGCCATAGGTGTTGTTGGCGGTGTCATCGAGTTTGGGAAACCCGGTCAAATTATCGGTGTCGAAGTTGATGCCCGTATTCTTGAGCAGACCGACATTGCGCGCCAGCGGCTGAGGCCGATCAATTCCGATGAAGGCATTGAAATACGGCACCAGTGTCAGGGGTTTGCTGGTAACCAGAGAGTTCTCGATCAGGAACGCGAAACCGTCAGCGGTTTGCGTCGTGCCTGCCGGCGGGTCCTGACCAAATGTCCAGAAGGCGCGCACGGAGTTCGACAGCCAGCCGCCGTAGCGGCGCGTGAAACCAACCGTGGCGCTGTTGTAGCCAAGGTCCTCCAACTGGTCCTCGCCCACGAGAGTGCCCAGCCCGGCCTCCCAATATCCCTCGGTTGCTTCGGCAAAGACCGCGACGCCGAAGATGTTGACATCCTCGTCGGCTAGGCCGCCCTGGGCATCGCGGATGGCCGGAGAAGTCACCTTGTCGAAACCTCCAAAGAAGGTGACATCAAAGTTGGTGATGTCGAGCACGGGGCTGTTGCGCGCCGGCAACGCGAAGGCGCCGCCTACAAAGGCATCGTCGACCCAGATACCGTTCTGGAACAGCAGTGGCACCAGACCGACCGCTAACGGAAGGTCGAAATCCTGATAATTTCCGGTAAGTCCGGTCACGATCGAGCCGAGGTCGCCTTCGAAGAACAGTGTCTCGGGAACACCGTTGAATTCACTGGTGAACCCGTCGCGGGAATCGCCTCCGGCGAATTCGTAGCGCGTGAAGTTGTTGTTCTGGTCCAGCGGCCTGAAGAACGCGTGAAAGCGCTCGGTCGCGGTGATGCCAAGATCGATGTCCAGATTGAGGCGCGTGGCCACCAGTCCGACTTCGGTATCGCCATTGTCGTTGTAGGCAACCGCCGTACGGAGGTCGCCATAGATCCTCAGATTCGGACGGGCCAGATTGCGTTCACCCAGAAATGCATAATCATCAAACAGCGGGCCCTCGCTGTAGAATGGCGTTCCCAGTTCCAGCAGCGGACGGGGTGCATCGATTGCCGTTTTGCCACCATAGATCTCGATTTGGGCCTCTGGATCATAGCCTTCCTCGTGATAGACGGGGTCTGATTTGAACACCGAGG
>CALIUG010000299.1 GCA_938048755.1 uncultured Alphaproteobacteria bacterium | reverse complement strand
ATCAGCGGTGCACTCGAGCTTGAGCTCGCGGGCACCTGGTTCAGCCTGGAAGCAGGCGACAGTTTTCGTTTCAAAGAGGAGTCTTACCGCTGGCGCAATGCCGGGGTGGTCGAGGCTGTGGTTATCTGGATCATTTCGCCGCCGGTCTACTGACGCGGCAGCACGGGAGGAATCATTATGGCAGATCTACCAGGCACAGCGCGTGTCGTGATCATTGGCGGCGGCGCGGTTGGCGCTTCCTGTCTCTATCACCTGGCCAAGGCCGGCTGGACCGATTGCGTGCTGCTGGAGAAGAACGAGCTGACATCGGGTTCGACCTGGCATGCTGCCGGCAATGTGCCGACTTTCTCGGCAAGCTGGTCGGTCATGAACATGCAGCGCTATTCGACCGAGCTCTATCGCGGCCTGGCCGATGCCGTGGACTACCCGATGAACTATCACGTCACCGGCTCGATCCGTCTGGCCCACAGCACAAACCGCATGATGGAGTTCGAACGTGTCTGCGGCATGGGCCGTTACCAGGGCATGGACGTGAGAATGTGCACAAACGATGAGCTGAAGGAGCTCTATCCGTTTCTGGAAACGCACGACCTCGAAGGCGGCATGTATGACCCCTATGACGGGGACATCGATCCGGCACAGCTGACCCAGGCCCTGGCCAAGGGCTCGCGGGACCTGGGTGCCAAGATCATCCGGTTCTGTCCGGTCACAGGCGTGCGCCGAGCTGATGGCGAATGGGTCATCGAAACCGGACAGGGCGACATCCGCTGCCAGTATGTCGTGAACGCCGCGGGATATCGCGCAGGTGAAATCGGCGCGATGTTCGGACGTGACGTGCCCTGTGTTTCCATGTCGCACCAGTACATGCTGACCGAACAGATTCCCGAGCTGGAGGCCTACAGCGCCGAAACCGGCAAGAAGCTGCCGCTGGTGCGCGATGTCGACAGCAGCTATTACCTGCGCCAGGAGAAGTTCGGCCTGAACCTCGGCCCTTATGAGAGGAACTGCAAGGCGCATTGGGTCAGCGAAGACGAT
Organism: uncultured Alphaproteobacteria bacterium; assembly: GCA_938048755.1. Taxonomy (GTDB): domain Bacteria; phylum Pseudomonadota; class Alphaproteobacteria; order SP197; family SP197; genus SP197. Next base: position 5,895 of record CALIUG010000299.1, on the reverse strand, counting down.
CCGATGCCCGATGACTTCTCGTTCCAGCTCTACCCCGACGATCTGGAACGCCTGGAATGGTACATCGAAGACGCCATGGCGCGTGTGCCACTGCTGGCGACCGGCGGTGTCAGTCGTGTCATCAACGGTCCGATCCCCTATGCACCCGATGGCAACCCGCTGATTGGCCCCATGCCCGGCGTGCCCGACGCCTTTGAGGCCTGTGTCTTTACCTTCGGCATTGCCCAGGGCGGCGGTGCCGGCAAGGTGCTGGCCGAATGGGTGACCGAAGGTGCGACCGAATGGGACATGTGGTCCTGTGATCCGCGCCGCTTCACCGATTATGCTGATCGCGATCATGCCATTGCCAAGGCCAAGGAAATCTATGGCCATGAATACGCGATGCACTTCCCCTATCACGCCTGGCCTGCGGGACGTGACAAACGCTTGTCGCCCGTGCACGAGACGGTCAAGGCCATGGGCGGCCAGATGGGTGCCTATGGCGGCTGGGAACGCGCGAACTGGTTTGCCCAGGACGGCGATGACACGTCAGAGGAATCCACACAGACCTGGACGCGCGAGGGGCCCTGGTTCCAGCGCAACAAGGAAGAATGCCTTGCGGTGCGCGATACCGTGGTCGTCCTCGATCTGGCAGGTTTCTCCTGGTTCCACCTGAAGGGAGAAGGCGCCAAGGACTGGTTGCGCAGCATGATCACCGGTGGCATTCCCAGGATCGGACGTCTGGGTCTGGCCTATTTTGCCGATGATGCCGGGCGCATCATCACCGAACTCTCGGTCCTGCGCCTTGATGAAGACGAGATGTATCTGATCAGCGCCGGCGCCGCACAGTGGCATGACCGCGACTGGCTGGAGCGCCACATCCCTGAAGGGTCAGGTATCACGCTCACCAACCAGACCGGCGAGCGCTGCTGCCAGATCGTTTCCGGCCCCAATTCCCGTGCCCTGTTCGCCGAGATCAGCGATGCCGATGTCACCATGCCCTGGCTGACCTTCCAGGAAGCCACGATTGCAGGCTGCAAGGTCTTCCTGATCCGCGTTTCCTATGCCGGCGCTCTTGGCTGGGAAATCCACAGCCACAGTGCCGATACGCCCAAGGTCTATGCGGCTCTGCTCGAGGCAGGCAAGAACCACGGCCTGAAACCTTTCGGTATGTTTGCACTCAACAGTCTGCGCCTGGAGAAGGGTTATCGCGCCTGGAAAGGTGACCTTTCGACCGATTACACGGTTCTGCAGGGCGGCCTCGACCGCTTCGTGAAGTGGGACAAGGACGACTTCAAGGGCAAGGCTGCGCTGGAGAACGAACGCCAGCAGGGTGTCACCAAACGCTTCGCCACCATGATCGTCGATGCCGGTGATTATGACGCGCCCTATATGTCGATCGTCTGGAACGGCGACGAGATGGTGGGCGAAACGACGTCGGGCGGCTGGGGCCATCGCATCGACAAGTCGATTGCGCTTGCCATGGTGCGCGCGGACCTGACCGAGCCCGGAACCGAACTGGAGGTCGAGATCTACGGCAAGCGCTACCCCGCTACCGTGCAGCCGGATCAGCCGCTGTTCGATCCCGACAACACCGCGATCAGGGGTTAGGCACATGGCCGATCTTCCGAACAAGGCACGCGCCGTCATCATTGGCGGCGGAGTGTCCGGCTGCTCTGTTGCCTATCACCTGGCCAAGTTGGGCTGGACCGATGTCATTCTGCTGGAACGCAGACAACTGACCTGCGGCACGACCTGGCATGCCGCTGGCCTTGTGGGCCAGCTGCGCCCGAGTCAGAACATGACACGGCTGGCGAAGTATTCCGCCGAGCTCTACACCAAGCTGGAGGAAGAGACCGGCATTGCCACGGGCATGAAGCAGAACGGTTCGATCACCGTGGCCCTGACCGAGGAACGCAAGGAAGAGATCTACCGCACAGCCTCGCTGGCCCGCGCGTTTGGTGTCGATGTCAGTGAAGTGACCGCCGAAGACGTCACGAAGATGTATCCGCATCTGAATGTGACCGACATGGTGGGCGCAGTGCATCTGCCGCTCGACGGCCAATGCGACCCCGCCAACATCGCCCAGGCACTTGCCAAGGGCGCGCGCCAGAACGGTTCCAAAATCGTCGAAGGCGTCAAGGTGACGGCCGTTCATCAGGACAAGGGTCGGGTGACCGGCGTGTCCTGGGAACAGGACGGCGAAACCGGCACGATTGATGCCGATGTCGTCGTCAACTGCGCCGGCATGTGGGCCCGTGAACTGGGCGCCATGTCAGGCGTGAATATCCCGCTGCATGCCTGCGAACACTTCTACATCGTCACCGAACCCATCGAGGGCCTGAAACAGGTTCCGGTCCTGCGCGTGCCCGATGAATGGGCCTACTACAAGGAAGACGCGGGCAAGATGATGGTCGGCGCGTTCGAGCCCAGGGCGAAACCCTGGGGCATGGACGGCATCGCCGAGGATTTCTGTTTCGATCAGTTGCCCGAAGACATCGAACATTTCGAACCGGTCCTGGAAAAGGCGATCAACCGTATGCCCATGCTGGCCGAAGCGGGCATCCATACCTGGTTCAACGGACCCGAGAGCTTCACGCCCGATGACGCCTACTATCTGGGCGAGTCTCCGGAGTTGCAGGGTTACTTCATGGCCTGCGGCTATAACTCCATCGGCATTGTCTCGTCAGGCGGAGCGGGCATGGCGCTGGCCCAGTGGATCAACGACGGCGAAGCGCCGTTCGACCTGTGGGAGGTCGATATCCGCCGCGTGCAGCCGTTCCAGAAGAACCGGTTCTACCTGAAGGAACGTGTCAGCGAGTCCCTGGGCCTGCTGTATGCCGACCACTTTCCCTATCTGCAGCCGGTCACGGCGCGCGGCGTGCGCCGCTCGCCCATTCATGAGCAGTTGAAGGCACGCGGTGCCTGCTTCGGTGCGACCGCCGGCTGGGAACGCGCCAACTGGTTCGCACCCGAAGGCGTGACACCGGAGTACCGGTATTCCTGGAAGCGCCAGAACTGGTTCGACTATGCCAAGGCAGAACATCTTGCCGTGCGCAACGATGTCGGCCTCTTTGACATGACTTCCTTCGGCAAGATCCGCGTGGAAGGCCGTGACGCTGTGACGGTGCTGAACCGCATTTGCGGCAACGAGATTGATGTCGAGGTCGGCGGGCTGGTCTATACTCAGTTCCTCAATCACAAGGGCGGGATCGAGTGCGACTGCACGGTGACACGCCTTTCGGAGACCGCGTTCCTGATCGTGACACCCGGCGCCACGCTGATGCGCGACATGGCCTGGCTGAACCGCCACACGCCTGAAGATGCCCATGTGGTGTTCACGGACGTGACAGCCGGTGAAGCCGTGCTGTGCCTGATGGGCCCCAAAGCACGCGACGTGCTGAACGCCTGTTCACCCAACGACTACTCCAATGAAAACCATCCCTTCGGCGCCATGCGCGAGGTCGAGATCGGCTATGGCATCGCCCGCGCCCATCGCGTGAGTTACGTGGGCGAGCTGGGCTGGGAGATCTATGTCTCTTCGGACATGGCTGCCCATGTCTTCGAGACTCTGGAAGAAGCCGGTGCCGACCATGGCCTGAAGCTGGCAGGTCTGCATGTGCTCGATTCCTGCCGTATCGAAAAGGCCTTCCGCCATTTCGGCCACGACATCACAGATGAAGATCATGTCCTTGAAGCCGGCCTGGGATTTGCCGTGCGCCTGCAGAAGCCGGACTTCATCGGCCGCGATGCGGTGCTGAGGAAGAAGGAAGAGGGCCTCAAACGCCGTATGGTGCAGTTCAAGCTCAACGATGCCGAACCGCTGCTCTATCACAACGAGCCGGTCGTGCGTGACGGCAAGATCGTGAGTTTCCTGACCTCCGGAAACTACGGGCACCATCTGGGTGCGGCCATCGGCATGGGCTACGTGCCCATCGAGGCCGGTGAGACCAGCGAACAGATCCTGGGTTCATCCTGGGAAATCGAGATTGCCGGAACCAGGGTGGGTGCAGAGGTTTCCATCAAACCGATGTACGATCCCAAGTCCGAACGCGTGCGTATGTAACCTTGTTGCCACGGTCCCTTTTGAAGGAACAGAGATCATGACCGACGTCACCGCTTCCGAAGACACCGCCCCCCGCAACCGACGTGGCAGCGGAGGACGCGCTGCACGCAAGGCAGCGCGAGCAGCACCGCTGCCCGAGAACATGCGTCCCGTGCGCGCAGGGCTGGAAGGCGGCACATTCAAGCCTCTGGACGATGCCGGCATGAAGTCGATCCACGAAACCGCCATGCGCGCGCTCGAGGAAATCGGTCTGGCCGATGCCCCCCCGACAGGTGTGGAGATTCTGACCAGGGCCGGCGCCGTGCAGGGCGATGACGGCCGCATCCGATTCCCGCCCAGCCTGGTCGAAGACATGCTGGCCCTTGCGGCACGCGACATCACGCTGGTCGGTCAGGACCCGATGTACGATATCCATCCCGGCGGCCACCGCGTGCATTACGGTACCGCAGGGGCCGCGGTGTTTGTCTATGATCCGGTCACGCGCGAGAACCGCGAGCCCACGGTGCAGGACCTTTACGACTCCGCGCGCATCACCGACACGCTCGACAACATTCACTTCTTCCAGCGCACCCTGACGCCGCGCGATACGGTCGATCCCACCGACATGGATCTCAACACGCTTTATGCCTGCGTGTCGGGCACGACCAAACATGTCGGCACCTCCTTCACCTCGGTGGAGCGGGCCAAGAGGGGCCTGGAGATGCTCCACATGGTGGCGGGCTCCGAAAAGGCCTGGCGTGAGCGCCCGTTTGTCTCCAATTCCAACTGCTTTGTCGTGCCACCCATGAAGTTCGCGACCGAAAGCTGCGAAGTCATGGAAACCCTGATCGATGGCGGCATGCCGATCCTGCTGCTTTCAGCCGGTCAGGCCGGTGCAACGGCCCCTGCCCCGCTGGCCGGCGCTGTCGTGCAGGCGGTCGCCGAATGTCTGGCAGGTGTCGTCTATGTCAACGCCATGAAGCCGGGCCATCCCGCGATCTTCGGCACCTGGCCCTTTGTGTCGGACCTGCGCACCGGCGCGATGTCCGGCGGCTCGCCCGAGCAGGGACTGCTGACGGCAGCCTGCGGGCAGATGGCGCGTTACTACGATCTTCCCGGCGGTTCGGCCTGTGCCATGTCCGATTCAAAGGAAATGGACATGCAGGCTGGCTATGAGCGGGGCATGGCCAACGTGATGGCCGGCATGTCGGGCCTCAACATGATCTACGAAAGTGTCGGCATGCACGCGTCGCTGCTGTCGCATTGCCTGGATTCCCTGGTGATCGACAACGATGTGATCGGCGCCTGCCTGCGTTGCGTGCGCGGTATCGAGGTCAACGATGACACCATGGCGCTGGAAACCATGCGCGAAGTCTGTATCGGCGGCCCCGGTCATTACCTGGGTGCCGACCAGACCCTGCGCCTGATGCAGACCGAGTACGTCTACCCCCGACTTGGCGACCGCTCCAGCCCCAAGGAATGGCTGGAGGTCGGCAAGCCGGACCTGATCGAGAAGGCCATCGCCAAAAAGAACGAAATCCTGGCAGAACACTTCCCCGGCCATATCTCCGACGAGGTCGACGCCCGGATCCGCGAGAAGTTCGACATTTTCATCCCCCGCGAAGGCATGAAACCGGCGGCGTAGGCACCTCGACGGTGTGAGCGCAACCTGGATGTACGATCCCAAGGGAAACGCAAGAGACAAGGCCGTCACAACCGTGGCATTCCTCGAGGCCAAACCGCCCACGCATCTGCGGGACGTCGTGCATCGTTTTCTGGAGATCAGGACCCCGGCACCCCTGTCGGAGGACTACCGGTTTCATGCCCTGCCGGATGCCTGCATCTACATCGTCCTCGATCAGCTGGATCGG
>CALIUG010000298.1 GCA_938048755.1 uncultured Alphaproteobacteria bacterium | reverse complement strand
GGTGGCCAGACGATCTGCACCAATTGCGCCTACGATCTGGCCATTGATGCGTCCGACGCCCTGCCGACCTCCGGCAGTGCCTGCCACACCAACTGGTGTGTCGAAGGTGAGGCGCTGGAGGCTTCGGGCACCGGGCCGACGGTCACCTTCCCCTGCATCTCCGACGAGGCGCAGGAAGCCAGCCACGCTTCGGGAACCTGGGTCAGCAGTTGCGTCTGTATTCACTGATGACGACTTGAGTCGCTTCCTCGCGTTCAAACCGCATTGCACACAGCAGGCGGCGGACAAGACGAGGCGACCAGGTACACGTAACGATCAGCGTCGGTATCGAAAGATGCCGCCGCTTTTCCTCTCCTTGCCTGCACGTGCCCTTCGTGATGACGGCTCTGGCCCTCAACCGTAACACTCGGTTACAAGGCTAACGCACGTGTGACACCGGCACGCACCATGTTCATGGCGACACACGACACATCCAGATCGGGCCAGCGCATGCCGGCCGACGACACAGGGGCAACATGACCGCAGACAACAGCGCATCCGTAACCTTTTCCGACGCCGAGATTCTCGACATCGCCAATCGCGCAGCAACACTGGACGAGCGCCAGGCGATTTCCGGTGAACCTGTCGACAGTGACGCCATGCGCAAGCTCGCAGGCGAACGCATGGACTGGTGGCGGCGCTGTGCCGCCGGCGGAAACGCGACCTATTTCGCCCAACGTCTGATGGAAGAAGGCCTGACCGAGGCCGACGCTGCACGCATGACTGCGGGTGTTCCCGACTGGGGCGATGACCTGCCCGATTGGGCTAGCGGACTGAACAAGGTCATGGCCCTGCTTTGTGCCGTCGATGACAATCCGCCGGGAAGATCTTCGGAGACACCGTTTTCGCCTGCCTTCACGGCGCTGGGCCGGTCTGTCATCACCGAAGCCGGATACGACGACGATGCGCAATACAGCGACAGTGCGCGCGATGATCTGGCGTCATCCGTCGTCATCCGGGTCGCCGAGATCGCCATTCCCAGCCTCTTCACCAACTTTGCCACCCTGCGAAAGCTGGTCGAAACCGGGAAGGTCGAACACGATGGTTCCGATATCTTCGAGGCTTACATCGGCGCCCTGCGACAGGGCGGCTTCAAACGCCTGTTCCTGGAGCGGCCCGTTCTTGCGCGCCTGATTGCCCAGGAAGCCCAGCGTGCAACCGTGGAGATGCGCGAAGCTCGCGACCGTTTTCATGCCGACCGTAATGCGGTCATCAAGACCTACTTTTCAGGCGATGATCCCGGTGCCGTCACGTCCGCGCAGACCGGCCTTTCGGACCCTCATAACGGTGGTCGCCGGGTGATGATCTATGGTTTCGGGAATGGCGGAAAGATCGTTTACAAACCACGCCCGCTCGACATCGACGCAAAGTGGTCCGAATGCATCAACCTGATGGCTGAAAGGCAGGCACCGGTTGATCTGCAGTCACTGGTCCTGCTGGAGCGAGACCATTATGGCTGGGTGGAATTCGTGGAACACCTGCCTTGCAGGGACAAGGACGAGGTTCGGCAGTTCTTCCGGCGCAGCGGCGCCATGCTCGCCCTGGTCCATCTGGTGCGCGGGCGCGACTATCACGCCGAGAATGTCATTGCTTCGGGCGCCCATCCCGTTGCCATCGATGTCGAGACCCTGTGTCATCCAGGTCCGCTGAAACGCCAGGCCAATCCTCTTCTCGCCCAGGTCGAACACAAGATCGACCAGAGCGTGATGGTCACGCATTACCTGACCATCCGTGCGGGACCCAAGGGCGCCATTGCCATGGGCGGTCTGGATCTGGCCAAGGAAGTCGACATCCGGTTCTGGCAGTTCGAGCATCCCAATACCGGCGAAATGACCCGGCGTTCCAAGCTCATGGAGGCACGTGAGAGCTTCAACCTGCCTGTCCTTGACGGTGAGATGATTGAGGCCTCCGACTACGCCGAGGAGGTCGCCAGCGGCTATGAGGAGACTCTGACTTTCCTGCTGACCCTGCCTGAAATGCAGCCTGGCGAAAGCTCCATCCCGCGCCTGTTCGAAGGCGTTCTGGTGCGCTGGCTGGTTGATGCAACAGCGACCTACATGACCCTGGTCAACGGATTGCGTCACCCTGACCTGCTGACTGATGGCGCCATGTGGAGTGCCGGAGCCGAGTCGATCGGTGGGCGCCGCATGGGTGAAGGCACGTACCACGCAGCCCTGGTCCGCGAAGAGCGCCGCGCCATGCTGAACCAGGATATTCCGCTGTTCCGTGTTGCGGCAGGGACAGACAGGGCCTTTGCCGCCGACAATTCACCGCTGAAAGACGTCAGTGTGCCTGCCGTGACACCTCTGGAGTTCTCTCTGGCAGGGGGCGATGCACAACGCTGGACCGCCGTGGAAGGCAGCGTCATCCGTGCCGCATTGGCGTTCGGTAAAATGGGTCATGGCAAGGTTGCTCCGGCGACGGAACAATTGACCCTCTCGCCCGAGGAGGCCCGCGAAGAAGCCCTGCGCCTTGCCAGGCTGGTCGGAGAACTGGCCATTACCGGGGATCACCAGGCCGCCTGGACCGGCATTGTTCTGAAAGACTCCGGCGACGCCATCGATGTCGGCGACATTCGTTATGACTTCTACAACGGAGCGGCCGGTATCTCGGTCTTTCTGGCTGCCGTTGCCAAGGTGTGCGGCGACGATGAATCACGTGACCTGGCGCTTGCCGCCATGCGGCGTCTGGCAAACCGTTATCGCCTGATCGGCATGGAGGCGTTCTATGATCAGATCGGTCTTGGCGGCTATACCGGACTGACCTCGATTGCCTATGGCTTCGACGTTGCCGGCGAACTGCTCGATGAACATGCCTATCGTGCGCTGGCCGTGGCCATTGCAGCCCAACTGCCCGACAGCGCCATCGAAAAGGACGCCGGCCATGATGTGCTGGGTGGTCTGGCCGGTGCCATCTGTGTGCTGCTGCGTCTGCAGCGCATCTCGGGCGACCCACACCTGCTCGAACGCGCGATTGCCTGCGGCGAGGCACTGATGGCCAAGCAGGACGAAAAGGGTCTGTGGTCGTTCATGGGTGGTGCGCCACTGACCGGGTTCTCGCACGGGGCCGCGGGTTACGCCTATGCGTTCGGTCAACTTGGCACCTTGACCGGACGCAAGGAGTTCACCGACATGGCCCAGACGTGCCTGGATTATGAGCGCAGCCAGTTCAACAAGGATCATGCGAACTGGCCGGACCTTCGTGCGATGCCCGGCGAGGAGGTCAACCCACTGTCGTTCGCCTCGCAATGGTGCCATGGCAGTGCCGGTATCGGCTTGTCACGCGTGGCTCTGGGTGTCGGTCAGCAGTTTCCCGGCACCGCCCTGGAGCGCGACATCGCGCTCGACACCACCATCCGAAACATGCCGGGCCATGTGGACGATCTCTGCTGTGGTTCGTTCGGTCGTCTGATGGTGCTGGATTCAGCCGGTTCCAGGCTGCACAAGCCGGAACTAACCACAACCGCGCGCCATTGGGCAAAACATCTGATGAACCATGCCCATGAGACCGGCAGCTACCGCATGAACCTGGGCTCCCAGGAAATGAACCCCGGTCTGATGAAGGGCATTTCGGGCATCGGCTATGCCCTGCTGCGCATTGCCGGCCACCACGAGATTCCCGATATCACCGCGCTGACCTGAGCAGACTGATCTCAGGCATGCTCCGAAGGCGAATGCTCCGGCGGTGGCGTGACCAGAGGCTTGCGCGTTTTGGGCGTCAGCATGGTGTAGACCGCAGGCACGACGAACAGCGAGACAAAGGTGCCAAGCAGCAGCCCCACAACAATGACGGCCCCGATCTGCTCGCGGCTGTTGGCGCCGGCGCCTGAGGCATAAAGCAACGGCATGGCGCCCGCTGCGGCGGCAACGACCGTCATCAGGATCGGTCGCAAACGCACTTCGCAGGCCGCGATAACAGCCGTGACCTTGTCTTCGCCATCATCACGTCGCTGGTTGGCAAATTCGGTGATCAGAATGCCGTGTTTGGCGATCAGCCCGATCAGCGTGATCAGGCCGACACCGCTATAGGCGTTGATCGACCCCCCCATCAGTTTCAGACCAAACGCTCCGGCGATCAGAGTCAGGGGTGCCACAGCCAGAATGATGACGGGGTCACGGAAACTCTCGAACTGTGCCGCCAGCACCAGAAGAATGGTGATGAACCCGGCGGCCACGACCAGCCCGGTGGATCCGCTGCTTTGCTCCTGCTGGCGTGTGGGCCCGGCATAATCGAGCGAAAAGCCGTTGGGCATGATTTCGTTGGCAATCGCTTCAAGCTCTGAAAGCGCAGCGGCGACCGAGCGGCCGCCTCCGGGCGCGGCACTCAACGTGGTCGAGCGTTCCTGGGCAAAGCGGGTCAGACTCTGGGCCGAGAGTGTGTCGTTCACGCTCGCAATCGCCGACAGCGGCACCATGGTGCCGGAGAGATCCCGCAGATAGATACGGCCCAGATCGGCTTCCTGGCTGCGATCCGACATCTCCAGCTCAACAATCACGTCGTAAAGCTGATCCTGCCAGGAGAACTTGGTAACCTTGTCGCCGCCCAGCATGGTCCAGAGCGTGCGGCCCAAGGTGCCTGCATCGATACCAAGTTCGCGCGCGATATCGCGATCGATCACGACCTCGATCTCAGGCGTGCCGAAGTCGAGCGGAGAGGAGATTGCCGACACAGCACCTGACTCGCGCGCCTTGGCAACAATCTGGTCGGCAACATCAGCAAGATTCTCGTAAGTGCCGGTTGACTTCACAACCAGCTGGATCGGGTACCCGCCCCCGATCCCCAGTGGGTCTGGATTGACAACGGCGCCGCGAATTCCAGGCAGCGCTGCCACCTGGGGCCAGAGACTGAGCGCAATCTCCTGTGCCGAACGGGTTCGTTGATCCCATGGCTTGAGCAGGACAAAGCCAATGCCGGAGTTTGTAGAACCTTCTCCGACCAGGACAATGGAATGTGTGGCTTCCGGCAGCGCGGTCAGGATTTTCGAGATCGCCTCAGCCTGAGGCTCCATATAATCCAGAGTCGCGCCCTGTGGCCCCTGGAAAATGGCAATGAGGTAACCTTCGTCCTCCTCGGGCGCCAGGGTTGTTTCGATGTCATGCACAAACAGGACAGCAATGGTTCCCAGAATGAGGGCCACGAGAATCGTGATCCAGCGTGCCTGAATGACGAGTTTCAGGAACCTTGCGTAGTGATGTGCGATCTTTGCGAATGTGTTTTCGACCAGTTTTTGCAGGAAGGAAGGTTCACCCGCTTTCAGGATGCGCGAGCACATCATGGGCGAAAGCGTACGCGAGACCAGGCCGGAGAACAGAACTGCCACCGATAACGTGACGGCAAACTGCACAAACAGGCGCCCCATGGTTCCAGGCAACAGACCGACCGGCGCATAGACCGCAACCAGCGTCAGCGTGGTGGCAATCACGGCAAAACCGATTTCCCGGCTACCGATGAACGCGGCATCAATGGCGGTGTGGCCCTGGTCGATATGCCGTTGCACGTTTTCCACGTCGACAATGGCATCGTCCACAACCAGCCCCACAGCGAGCACCAATGCCAGCAGCGTGAAGGTGTTGAGGCTGAAACCGATCATGTAGAGAACGCCGATCGTGGCGATCAGAGAGACCGGGATGGTAACCAGCGTGATGAGCGACGCACGGAGCGAGCCCAGAAACAGCATGATCACGACGATGACCAGCAACACGGCCTCGATGACCGTGTCAAACACCTCAGTCATGGAAGCTTCGATGAAAATGGTCTCGTCGAAGACAATCTCCAGGTTCACCGACGTCGGCAGAGCTTCGGAGATAGTTGGCAGAACGGCCTTGATGGACGATGCAACGGTCAGTGGATTGGCATCCGAACGGGCGATGACACCCAGAGCCACAGCCGGTTTGTCATTTGCCAGGACAGACGTTTCCTCTGCCTCGGCTCCGATCTCGACCCGGGCAATATCACGCACCCTGACGAGATAGTCCTCGTCATGACGGATCATGATGTTATCGAAGCCCGTGACATCCGAGAGCGAGGCATCATCCGCGACATCCGTACTCTGGGTCGTCGAATAAAGCGCACCTGCGGGCAGAATGACGTTAGTGCCTGCAACGGCAGTCGTGACATCATCAGCCGTCACCCCAAGCGTTGCCATGCGGAATGAGTCCAGCCAGATACGCAGGGCATAGTCGCGTTCACCCAGAATCTCGATGCTCGAAACACCCGTAACCACCTGGAGGGCAGGCTCGATCTGGCGTAGCGCGAGATCGGTCAATTCAAGCTCGTTCAGGCTGTCACTCGATAGGGCAAGATAGAGGATCGGTGTGGCCGAAGCGCTCGAAAGGCGCACGATTGGCGTGTCGGTATTGTCGGGCAGCTGGCTCACAACATCGTTGATGCGCGCCCGTACATCGTTGGCGACATCGGAGAGGACAACGCTTTCATCGAACTGAACCTCGATCGAACTTACACCCTCGCTGCTGGTCGAGCTGATGACGTCAATACTGCCAACTGCCGAGACCGCGCCTTCCAGAATGGTGGTGATCTGGCTCTCAACTTCCTTGGCTGATGCGCCCTGAAGAGTCGTGGAGATCGAGAGCGTGGGCGGTGAAATATCAGGAAGATGCCGGATGGGGAGTTGGGTCAATCCATAGATCCCGAACCCGACCAGAAGCAGGTTCACGACGATGGCGAAAACCGGACGGCGAATAAAAAGATCGGTGACCCACACGGTACGTCAGGACCCGCTGGAATCCTTGACCGGACTGCCGTCGGCCAACTTGTCCATACCCATCGTCACCACGGTATCTGTGGCCGCCACACCCTTTGTGATCTCGATGAGGTCGCCCTGGATGACGCCCGTTTCGACAACCACGCGCTTTGCCTTGCCGTCGACCACCGTGAACACATAGGTTCCGCCAAGGCTTTTGACGACCGCCGCACTGGGGATCATCACAGCATTCGCGCGGGTCGCGACAGCAAGCTCAATGCGTGCAAAGAGTCCCGGCAGCAGCACCAGATCGGTGTTGTCGATGCTTCCGCGTAGCTGGATGCTGGCATTCCCGCTCGCTGCGCTGGGCAGAATGGCAAGGACCGTGCCGGTATAGGTCTTGCCCGGTACAGCCTCAAACGTGGCATCAAAGGTCTGACCCTGTGCCAGGCTGGAAAGCAGGCGTTCGGAGATTGCAAAGTCGATCAGGAGTTCGCTGCGGTTTTCCAGATCCACCAGCTCGGTACCGGTACTGATAAAGGTCCCGACATCAACTTTGGGGATGCCCAGTGAACCATCAAACGGAGCAACAATCTTGAACTGGTCAAGGGTTGAGCGATTCGTGACGACCGTGACCTGCGCGGCAAGATAGGATTCCTCGGCCTGATCGAGTTGATCGGCCGTCACAAGGCGTTCGTCAGCAAGTGCCGCAATGGCATCGTAGTTTGCCTTTTCCAGAGCGAGTTTCTGCTCGGACGTGCGCAACTGCGCCCGCGCAACCGTATCATCAAGCTCAAACAGGACATCACCCTTGACCACGGTGTCACCGGCAGCAAATCCGATCTCGGTCACGACTCCGTTGTTTTGTGCGACGACCGTCAGTTTGCGCGCGGCTTCAATGGTACCGAATGTCGTCAGCGTCTCTGTGACCGTCGCCGTGGAAGCAGCCGCAGTCTCGACAATGACAGGCGGCATCTGCTCAGCACCCGCGGCCGTTGGCGCAGCCGGCGCAAGTTGGGATTCATAAACGTACCACGCGCCAGCAGCACCAGCGGCAAGCACAACCACGGCGATGAGCCAACGGATCATCCGCGCCATCCTCTATAACTGGTCAACCCCACGATACATCCTCTCCGAGATGTTTGTGCCAATCGGCAACGATCAGAATCCCTAGGATGATTCTATCCTGCATTTTGTGCAAGCGCCATGGTGTCCCGGGGTCATGCAATCGGCCGGGACGGCGGCCTCGATGCGTCAAACCCCTCAAAGGGCGCGTGATCCAGAAACCGGTCCATCACATTGCCCATCAGACGCGCAATGTTGTTGTCATAACCGTTGATGGGCAGGGAACCAGCAAACGCGATGGAGCCCGTCGAGAAAACCGCTCCGCCCCCTTCGATCTCGAAGAACGTGATGTCGGCATGAACCTTGGGGTGGCCATCGGCCATGACTGGCTGGTTCGAGGTCAACTCCTCCAGCACCACCAGCATGCCGTCACTGTGGTCTTCTGATTGGGCAACAACAAGCGTGTGAAGCGGCGTACCCAATGCAAAATCTGCCCGGTCCAGCTCCAGTCCCGCGGCGCCCCCGCCAATCAGACCGGAATCGCCGATGATCTGGTCCTCGATGCCTTCGAACATGAAGGCGACGCGAACATTCGTGCTTTCCGGTGTCAGGCGGTAATGGCTTGAACGATCAAAGCCCTGCGCGGTGAAGCCGACCCCGGTCAGTTCCTGGGGTGTGCGCCCGCTGCGGCGCCACAAACCTCCATACTCGCCGGTGAAACTCATGAAGGACTCGCCGACTTCAGAGACCCAGGAACGTGTACCGCCTTCGGTCTTCCGACACTCGATCACACCGGGTTTTTCGGGGTGATAGGCAATGCGCCAGTAGAACCCGTTGGCGCCAGTATAGATCATGCGACCGCCGCGCTGCAGCCAGGCATCGATGGCATCGAGCATTTCTGTTGTGTGGTACTCCGGGTGCGTACCGGTCACCAGAACGCGATAGCCGTCGAGAACCTCGATGCCTTCGGCATGAAGTTCCTCGTCGCTGACGACATCAAACGCGTATCCGGAATCCTCCATCCAGGACGTGATGTGCGTATCGGCGGCCAGCCCCCAGACCCGCACCTTGGGCCGCATGTTGAGCACGGGCCGCAAACGTGAAGAAACGCTGACGCCACTGCCGTCCGAATGCGTGTCATAGGTCGAAAGGCCGTATTCGCTGTGATTCTGAAGAAAACAGTCCGACTGCGTCATCACCGTGGCACGGAACTGCTTCATTTCGACCGTGTCGTTGCGGAAATGACGGCCGGAATTGGCATAGGCCATATAGGTCGCGCTGGGCAGCAGGAAGCAGATATCCGACTGGCGTGTGCCCTTGGCCGGCACCACAGCAAACGGCATGAACTCCTCATGCTCATCTGCTGTCACATGCAGCGCATAGATTGCGCTGCGCTGATCCGCAGGAACAGTCCAGACATGACTTTCCGACCAGCCCGCGTCGTAGACATCATCATCGTGAAAATGGATCGCACCGTATTCGCCCGGTGCATGACGCCAGTCCATTTCCGTGCCGGACCAGTTGGAGCCGCGGACACCACGCTGGGGCAGATGCACGGCTTCACCATGGTGACCATTGCCGGTCATGTCTTCCAGGCACTCACCGGAAATGTCGGTTGAAAAATCCCACGCCGCGATGATTGCATCGCGAACTCCCGGCGCTGCGGGATTGGTCTGGGCAAGGACCGCCTCTTCCTGCGAGAGCGCACGTGAGGCAATGCGCGGTGCCTCGATACGGCCATTGAAACACCCCGCGTGATAACCACGGCCGTCATCATGGGTGCAATGCCAGGCTGCCATCAGGACCGGCCCAGTGCGTCCGGCCGGATCGAGCGGCAGCACCGTCCTTTTTTCCGATCCGTGCCCACCCGACAAGGGTTGCTGGATCACATGAACTTCGCCGGTCTGGATATCGAAGCTGGCGATCAGCCGGTACCAGGCACGTTTCACCATCGGTACGCCCGTTGTCACGAAGACACTGGCTTTGCCGTCACCGATGACCAGTCCGGCTGCGCCGTCATCACCAACGATCAGACTGGCACCCCGGTGCTCACTCTGGGACCAGGTTCCCAGAAGACCCTGTCGACCGTTCTCCGGCGTTGTCGGCATCACCAGTGCCTGAAGGGTGAAACCACCGGCAAGCGTGAACTGGGGACATGACGGAACGATGCCGTGAGACCCCGCATGGATGATCTGCGCCTGCCCCGGATGCCGGCCATTCAGCGGTGCATCAACGGGTTCACTTCGGAACGGCGCCCCTTTGGGGTTGTCGTCTGCGCAAATCAGGCGAACCAGCCGCGCTTCGTAGGCCTCCGGCCCGTCGCAGCTGACATGGAAGCGGATGGATTCGCCCGGACGCACGGAGATGCGGTCGGAGTATCCGTTGAGTGGCCGTGACCCTATTTCCATACGGCCTCCGCCACGCGCATAAAGTTGCCACCCATGATCGCGACAATGTCCTTCTCGCTGTATTGCCGGCGGAACAACTCTTCAGCCAGTTCGGGAAGCTGCGCCGGCCTTGCGCAATCGATCTGGGGATAATTGTACTGCCTCGGCGGCCAGTACTCCGGATTCATGTCGCTCAAACCGGCCAGGTCTTCGCTGTCATCGCCTTCGGCGGCGAACTCATTCTGCAGCGCATAGTCCAGGCCGATTCCGACATGTTCAGGGCCCAGCAGGTTGACGTAATGATCAATGTTATCGGCCAGAGTCGTCGTGCGTGTGTCGTTCTCGCCCATGAAGATGCCGATTCCCACGATGCCCACAACGCCGCCGGTCGCCGCGCAGGCCCTGGCCTGATCATCCCAGATGTTGCGCTCGTGATCCCACAAAGCCCTGGGATTGGAGTGGGAGAAGATGCAGGGCGCGGTTGAGGCCTCCATCGCTTCCATGGTCGTTGTGTAGGCCGTGTGTGAACAGTCGACCAGCATGCCCAAGCAGTTCATTTCCGTGATCACGGCCCGCCCGAAATCCGTCAATCCCGTGTCCTGATCGTGACACCCGCCGCCGGCTGCGTTGTTTCGGTTATAGGCAAAGAGCATCTGACGCACGCCCAGATGATGATACATCTCGACCAGATCAAGCGAGCCATCGAGTGCATTCATGCCTTCAAGATCAAAGGTGACTGCGAGATCCCCGTCCTTCTTGGCTTGGCGAATCTCGGCAACACTGCTCACCAGCCGATACCCATCAGTCGCAAGAATCCAACGACGGAAAGCGGCGAGCGACTTGACAGTATCGCGCCAATCCATGACGTCGTACCCGACATCAACGCTGAGATAGTTGACCCCTGCATCCTTCCAGACCTGCAGCTTGGAGAGGTCAACACTGGGGTCAGGGCCAAACCCGGCATGGGCATCCCAGATCACGTTCTGATCGAACAAGGCCTTTGCGGCCTGGGCTGGACTGTCGGGCATCGGGTATCTCCTGCTACCGGACAGTGAATCGACACCAGATAGAAGCCGGACGCAAATCCTGAATTGCTGCGCTTGTGGGCCGACAGCCGCAATGGCATGGTTGCGGCGGAAGACACAAGAGGTTGATGTTGCCGCCCATGGCCATCTCAACGCCGTCCTTTAAAGCGCTTGTCCTGACTGCCGGTCTTTTGGCGGTCAGTTCAACGCATACCCATGCCCAGACGTTGAGCGAGGCGCTTGCCGCCACTTATGAAACCAATCCCAACATTGCCGCAGCACTCGATCAGTTGCGCGCAACCGACGAGCAGTTGGCGCAGGCCTACCAATACTGGTGGCGCCCCGAGATCACGAGCACGCTGGAGTATGGGAAGGAGTGGATTGATACCAGTACCAACATTGCGACCGACAGCGGTGGCGACACCATCACGGATTTCCAGCAGGAAACGGACCTCAAACAGGCCGAGATCACGACCACACTCTATCTGTGGCGCGGCGGCCAGACGACTGCAGCAATCGACAACGCGATGGCGACGATCAATGCGCAACGCGCCCTGTTCGACAACACGGTCCAAAGCACCCTGAAAACGGCAGCCCAGGCCTATGCCAACGTCGTCTTGCAGGCGGTCAGCCTGAACCTTGCCCATGAGCACGAGACCAACATGCTTGGGGTCGAAAAGACGGTGAACGACCTGCTGATTGCGCGCCAGGCAACGACGATCGATCTGGCACAGGTCACGCTTTCGGTCATCGAGGCACAGAGTTCGCGTGCAGATACCCTGGGTGAGCTGCAGGCAGCACGCAGCAACTTCAACGCGTCCGTAGGCAGTTACCCCACGGAACTCCAGCAATGGCCGTCGTTGCCGGCCCTTCCCGAAACGCTGGAAGAAGCCATCGAGATCGCACGTCGTGACAATCCATCGATCATTGCCGCCAAGGCCGAGGTTCTGGCCAACGAGGCGGCCGTGCGGGAAGACGAAGGTGTTCTGCTTCCCACCATCAGCATTGTTGGCGACTACACCCTGGAGATTGAAAGCACGTCCTACACGCACAGTTCCAACATTGCCGAACATGATCGCATCGGCACCGGCAGCATTCTGCTTGAGGTCTCGATCCCGTTTTACACCGGGGGTTACAACTACTCGATTGCACGCGAGGCCAAGCGGACTCTGGCGCAATCGCGCAACAAGCTGATTGCCGCTGATCGGACCGCAGTCGACGCCGTGACAGGCGCGTGGCAGCGACTTGATGCGGCCGAACATCGTATCGAAATCGGTTTCGCCCAATGGGCTGCTGCCGCCGACGCGCTTGCCGGTCAGGAAAAACAGTTCGATCAGGGTCTTCTGACCGTCAAGGATCTGATCGAAGCCCATGGCGATGTCGTCACGGCGCGCCAGGCGCTTCAGCAGGCCTACTATGATGTCTTCGTCCAGTCCGTCGATTTGCTCGAGGCCATGGGCCACTTCAATGCCCTGACCCTGGAACTGGATGTGGCGCTGCATGATCCCACTGCAAACCTGAACGCGATCATGGACCTTCCGCTGGGTATCGGGCTGGACTAACGACCACCGGATCGCCCACAATCCCCGTCAGTCAAACACACAAACGCGGGGAGCAACCATGACCGTTCTGGAAACCTTCAAGAATCTATCGGGCTCGATCTATCTGGACGGCGCCATTCGAAAGAGCGCCGCGACCGACGGCTTTGACGGCATCGATCCCGCGACCGAAGAAGTCACCGGCGAACTGGCCTATGCCAAGATCGAGGAAGTCGACGAAGCCGTTGCCAATGCGCACCGCGCCCAGAAGGTCTGGGAGCGCATGAACGGCCTGAAGCGGTCCGAGGAACTTCACGAAGTCGCCCACAAGCTGCGCGCCATGGCGCCCCAGCTGGCCGAGGCACTGACCCGCGAGATGGGCAAGCCCTACAAGGAAGCCGCCGACGAAGTCGAGTGGACGGCTACCGCGTTCAATTACTATGCCGAAGTGTCCCGTCACGAGGGCGGACGAATCGTGGGTCCCGTGGTCGATGGCCAGACCCATCTTGTCACCAAACATCCCCTGGGAACGGTCGGCATCATTCTGCCCTTCAACTTCCCTTATGTGCTGTTCGGCTGGGAAGCCGGCGCGGCATTGGGTGCAGGCAATGCCGTCATCCTGAAGCCGTCGGAACTCACCAGCTTTTCATCCCTGATGATGATGGAGTGCTTCAGCCATCTGCCCAAGGGCCTGGTGCAGTGCGTCACCGGTGCCATGGAGGTGGGCAAACACCTTGTTGGTCACGATGGTATCGACGGCATCGCCTTTACCGGTTCCATCGGTGCGGGCCAGGCGGTTGCCCAGACCTGCGCACCGACGTTCAAACGCTGCCTGGTGGAAGCCAGCGGCAACGATCCCTTCATCGTCATGCCTTCAGCCGATCTCGACATGGCTGCGCAGGGCGCTGTGTTCAGCGCCTACCTCAACTGCGGCCAGGTCTGTGCCGCAGCCGAGCGATTCTACATCCATGAAGACGTCCACGACGCCTTTGTCGAAGAAACGGTCAAGCTGACCAAGAAGCTGCGCATCGGTGGCGGACTGGAGAAGGTCGATATGGGCCCCATGGCCGCGCAGCGCGAACGTGACCGTTACGAAGGCCTGCTGGCCCGCGCGATCGATGAAGGTGCCAAGGTTGCGACCGGCGGAGGACGCCCAGATGGGTTCAACCGAGGTTATTTCTGCGATGCCACGATCCTGACCGACTGCACGCCCGACATGGAGATTCTCAATACCGAGAGCTTCGGTCCGGTCATGCCGGTCTGTCGTGTGAGCAGTTTCGATGAAGCGCTCAAGCACGCGAACAACTCGAAGTACGCTCTGGGTTCGTTCATCTTCACGAATGATCTGGCAGAGAGCATGCGCGCAATCAACGAACTGGAAGCGGGCATGACCTGGATCAACTCCAGCGCCCTGCTCGACAACGATGCCGGACCGTTCGGCGGACGCAAGATGTCGGGCACCGGACGCCAGCTTGGTGCGGAAGGTCTCGACCAGTTCCGCCACACCAAGTTCTCCATGATTGATCACGAGAACAAGCCCGCCGATTTCTGGTGGTACCCCTACAAGGACGAGGAAGCCTACAAGGGCTGAAATTGGCCGCGCGAACCTGAGGTCCAGGCGAGACCTGGGTTCGCGCATCGTCCTCTCTTATGCCAGGCATCCCGTTTCTGATGTCTGGTGCGCTCAATCTGGAACGTGATCGGATTCAAAGCGAACGAAACGAACTGAAGTTGCGCAACTTCAGGCAAGGCACGCCAAACAAGGCGGGAGACAAAGCCTGATCAAGCCGGTAGCCAACGACCGGCACAGGCAACTCTGGGAAAGGGGATACACAAATGGCGCGCACAGCGACAAAAAAGACAGCAGAAAAAAAGATGGCACCAGCCAAAAAGGCCGTGGCGAAGAAGCGCAAGGCCGCAAAGAAACCGGCGAAGCTGCGCAACATCTCGGAGATTCGCCGACACTTTCACCGCAACCAGACGCCGATCTTCTTCATCAGCGCGACGAACTTCAACCTGCTGGGCATGGACGAGTGGGTCAGGAACTTCAAGTTCATCAACTATCTTGATTGATATGACGGTCAGCACCCCAACGTGCTGTGCCCCACAGAGCTGCCGCATCCCGAATTCCAGTCCATCGAGGACATCAACAACTATCTGCTGCAGCACAAGGACGTCGTCGATTACATCGAGGCGCGCGGCAAGAAGCCCAAGTTCGTTTTCCTGATGTTTGATGAAACGACCGAGAAGCTGGCCAAGCAGCTTGGGGCCGAAGTCTGGTTCCCCAAGGCTAAACTGCGAAGCCGGGTCGACAACAAGATCGAGACCGTGCGCATCGGCAACAAGGCCGGTGTCCCCAGCGTGCCCAACACGCTGGCTGAGGTGAAGGACTGGCACCACCTGACACAGATTGTCGACAAGGCAGGCATCGGCCGT
>CALIUG010000297.1 GCA_938048755.1 uncultured Alphaproteobacteria bacterium | reverse complement strand
GGATCATCACAGCCTACTTCTGGCCCTGGCGATCATGGTGCTTGCCCTTCTGTTGCGCTGGTCCCTGGGGCCACGCGCCGGATTTTCTGCCGTGGTATCGGCAGGGTTTGCGGCCGCCATGGGTCTCTGGGTCGGTTCCGAGGCGCTGATGACCCTTGCTGTGGGCGGTGGCGCCCTGGGCCTGATGTGGATTGTCGGCGAGCTTGGGGCAGCCCGTGCCCTGTTCGCGTTTGCGCTCGGCCTTTTGGGTGGTGTGCTGATCGCGCTTGTCATCGAACGACCGCCGCAGGATTGGTTTGGTGCCGAGCTTGATCGTCTCTCGATCGTGCAACTTGTCCTGGCAGTTGCGCTCGCAATTGCAGCATGGCTGGTCACGCTGATCGACCAACGCCGGCCCGGCGCCGACCCGGCTTTGCGGATCCTGGTGTGCGGCATCCTGAGCCTGATCCCCATTACGGTGATGGCGCTCCTGTTTCCAGGCTTCTTTGCCGGTCCCTATGGCGAGGTTGATGACGCCGTGCGTCAGGTCTTTCTGGTCAACGTTCAGGAAGCCGAACCCATGTTCGATCGCGGTCCCACGACATTGGCCGATGTGGTTTTTACTGCCGGGCCTGTTCTGCTTGCGCTGCCGTTTGCCGTCTGGGCGGTGTTCCGGCGTCGCAGGGAGAGGGCGGCATGGCTCCTCATGATCGTTGCTCTGGTGGTCTATCTGGCAGCCAGCATGCATCAGGTCCGCGTGCTGGCTTACTTCCAGACTGCACTGGTTCTGCCCTGGGCCGGCGCGGTCGTCGCCCTGGCAACCTGGTTCTGGCAATGGAGCAGGCGACCCTGGAGAGCGCCGTTGACGGCCTTGTTCCTGATCGCCTTGCTCGGCTGGCATATTGTTGCGGGGGCCGTGCTGCTCGGCACGGCCGGACGCCAGAGCGTGGCATCGTGGCAGGACGGTTGTGACTGGACCAGTCTGGGCACCCTTCTGGGAGAGTTGGACCCGCCTGTTACCGGGACGATTGCCACGATGGTCTTTCCCGGCCCCGAAATCGCCTGGCGCAGCGGGATTGGGGTTGTTTCTGCACCCTATCACCGCAACACACAGGGCATTCTGGATGTCCATGCCCTGTTTCTGGCGCAACCTGGTGTCGCCGAGGGGCTCGCCCGCGACCGAGAGATCGAACTGATCGTCCTGTGTGAGGCCGCGCCAGGCAGAGGCGGGCATGCCTGGTATCGCGACCGGTCGGGAGATGGCGGTCTCTATGGCCTTCTGGCCAAGGCAACGCCACCTGGCTGGCTTGTCGCCGAGTCGCTCGATGGGCCCCTGCCGGGCGGATTCCTGATCTATCGCAGGACGGATCGCCCCTGAATGGCGCGAGTGGCGGTGACTGAGGTCACAAATTGCAATGTTTCTGTTACGAAACGAAGCTGTTGTGCGAAGTGACACCGTCTACGTAATATTCTGTTAACATATTGGGTATTTAGTCACAGGCGCGGCCATCAAGGTCGCTGGGATCGTCAGCCAGGATTGTTCAGAGCATATGCAGATCTTGCACGCAGGATACGCCGTCGCGAAGACGGCGTGACAGCCGTGGAGTTTGCGCTGGTCGCACCGGTGTTCATGTTCCTGGTGTTTGCCATTCTCGAGACCTCGCTCATGTATGTTGTTGCAACGGTCATGCAGGGCGAGGTGGCCCTGACCACGCGCATCATCCGCACTGGTCAGCTTCAGCAGGAAAGACGACGCCATCACGGCGTTCCGTGACTCCCTGTGCGAGAATCTCGACAACGTTCTCGACTGTGACAACGTCATCATCGATGTGCGAACGTTCGACGATTTCGGCGAGATCGACCTTGATGATTTTGTCGATGAGGACGGCAATGCCAGCGGCAATCAGTTCACGCCCGGCAGCGCCGGCGAGATCGTCGTGGTCCGCGTCGCTTACCAGTACAACATCGTCACGCCCTATCTCGATGAGTTCCTGCCGACCGACGCCAACGGCAACCTGATGCTGTTTGCCGGAACCGCCTTCAAGAACGAGCCCTTCGAAAATGCACTTTAGGAACCTCACGATGTGCCGGCTCGCAAGGCGCCTGTGTGCCTTCCGCAGGGATGACCGCGCCGTGGCGGCCACGGAATTTGCCCTCATTCTGCCCATTCTCATCCCGATGCTCTTCGGCACCGTGGAGATCGGCAATGCCCTGTTGCTGGACAAGAAGGTGACGATGGCATCCCAGACGGCGGCCGATCTGATCGCTCAGCAGAAGGTCGTGACCGGCACGGACATCACCAACATGTGGGCGGCCATCGACAACATCATCCTGCCCTACGCGACAGACAACACCGCCTACACGGTGATCTCGGTGATTGCCGATGAAGACGGCAATCAGTCGATCGACTGGCAACAGACCCGTGGCGGAGCAGAGGTTGAAGCGATCACCATTCCCGCAGGCATGCTGGGCGAGGAAGAAAGCGTGATCGTTGCCACCATCACCTACCAGTACACACCGGTCTTTGGCGATCTCCTGTTCAGCAACTTCGCCATCACCGACATCTCGTACCTGTGCCCGCGCACGGTCGATACGGTTGATTTCCAGTGATGCCCGGGATGACGCGAGCGCTTCTGCCTGCCGGTTGCCGGCATGTGATGACCCATGAAGGAGTAACCTCATGTCACGCAATCAAGTTCCGACCGAAAAATCCATGACGTCGGCGAGTCCTGGGCTCAAGAACCCGGCAGGGCTGCTCAAACACTTCGGTCGCGATCGGCGCGGGGCGGTTGCCATCATCTTTGCGCTTTGTCTGATCCCGCTCTGTCTGGCCGGTGGTGCCGCGATTGATCTCGGGCGCGCTTATCTCGTTAAGTCGCGTCTGGGTTATGCCCTGGATGCCGCTGGTCTAGCCGTCGGTGCGGCAACGACCAACGATGAGGCCGAACTCGCTCTCGTGATGCAGAGTTTTTTCGAAGCCAACTATCCCGCCGACGAATTGGGTGTTCCCGCAACACCGACACTCGTGATCACCGACAGCGAGGTCGAGCTCTACGCAACGGCAGATGTCGACACGACACTCATGAATGTTGTCGGCATCCACTCACTCACGGTCTCGGCCGAATCCCTGATCATCCGTGAGACCAAAGGCCTGGAAGTGGCGCTGGTGCTCGACAACACCGGCTCCATGGGCACGACCAAGATGAACGACCTCAAGGATGCCTCGGGCATCTTTCTCGACATCCTGTTCGGTGACGATGACGAAAACGACCTTCTCAAGGTCGCGGTCGTACCGTTCTCAGGTACGGTCAATGTCGGCACGGACTTCGACACGGGCTATCTCAAGAGCAGCTTCGACAACAACGACTGGGATCCTGCCGATTGGGGCGGATGCGTCATGGCCCGTTCCGGCAATCGTGATCGCAACGACGCCACGCCCAATACCAACGCCAAACGCTGGGCCGGCTATCTCTGGCCGTCCGACAGGAACAACAACTGGCCGCCGGTGCGCAGCTACAAGGGCCCCAACGAGGACTGTCCGGTACCGATTCTGCCGCTGACCAGCGTCAAGGCCGATGTCGAGGACCGTATCGATGACATGTTTTCCGACGGCATCACCCACATCAATTACGGTCTCGTCTGGGGCTGGCGGGTGCTCTCGTCCAAGGCCCCGTTCACCGAGGGCGTTGGTTACAACAACGAAGAGTTCAACAAGGCCATTGTCCTGATGACCGACGGCGAGAACTTCTACGGCGGTTCTTCCTTTGGTGCCTACGGGTACCTCTCCGATGGCAATCTTGGAACCACCAGCTCCTCGGCAGCCATTGCGGAACTCAATGCCCGCACCGCAACGGTGTGCACCAACATCAAGGACAAGGGCATCATTATCTACACGATCACCTTCCAGGTGAACTCCGGTACGGTGCAATCCCTCATGGAAAACTGCGCCACGGACCCCAGCAAGTACTTCAACTCGCCTGATGCCAGCACGCTGGAAACTACCTTCCGTGCAATCGGTCGCGAGCTCTCGAACCTGCGTATTGGCGGTTAGGGAGCACTCGCAAGCCTGTCGGGTCGTTGATGGCGGCTCGGGGAAGCCTCAGCTGCCAGGCGCTGTGTCCTCAGCACCGGCAAGCTGCTTGGCCAGCTTGAGTACCTGACCTTGCTCGAATTCCGACAGCCCACCATAGGATTCCACATCGATTCCGGCTCGACGCAACAGATCGAGATTCACATCACTCGTTTCGTTGCTCGAGATCGGGGCAGGTTCGGGTATGGCTGCAGACTCGGTCACGGGTGCAGGTGTGGCAATTGGATCGCCCGACGGTGTTATCGCATCGCCTCCATGGAAGGGGAAACGCGGCGCCCTGTTCAGGATGTCTTCATGGCTCATGTCGCCATCGGGGAAGTTGGCCGTTTCGATCCGGATTCTGGGTCGCAGATCAGCGCCCTCATAGACAAGCGCCGTTGAATTTGCGCGTGTCTCGATCTTTTCGCCGACAATGCGGCAGGTTGGCCAGTCGGTGTTCTGCAGGCAAAGGCCAAAGGCGCTATCGTCCAGACGTGTCACCAGATCAGCCGTGCGCACGATCTCGTCGAACATGGCAGACAGCGCGCGCATCATGTGTTCGGAAGCCTTGTATCCATGATCTTCGCGCACCGCCCAGTAGTTTTCGACATGCACGAACATCAGCGCACCCTGGGTCTTCATGCGACGATTCTCCGCAATGATGACGCGGAAGAATTGGCTGAAGCTGTTCAGGTTGACGAGGCCCGTGGTGCCGTCTGTGCCGGCGCCCTCCCGCAACTCGTCTTCCAGGTTCAGCATGCGTTTTGCGCCTTTGATACGCAGCCGTATTTCGAACACGTTGAGCGGCTTGCGCAGCAGGTCGTCGGCCCCGGCTTCGAGCGTGTCCAGCAGCTGCGTGGTCTCGGTAATGCCGGTCAGGATCATGACGTAGATGTAGCGCGGCCTGCCCATGGCGCGCACGAAGTTCACCAGATCCGTTCCGGTCTTGTCGGGCAGGTCGAGTTCGGTGATCACCAGTCGGATCGACTCGCGTTCAAGAATCCGCTCTGCCTCATAGGTGTTCCGCGCGGTGTAGGGCGTATAGCCCCAGTTCTCGAGCTTCTTTGCGAGAATCCGTGCTGAGAGCTCTTCCCTGTCGACGACCAGGACCTTCATCGTTGATCACCCCTCCAGGGTGTGACGGAGCGCTCTATTCTTCGGTCAGGCCCAAGCCGCTCAGATCGACACTCACTGTTCCATCGCCACCCCGCCTCCTGACGTATCAAACGTACCCGCATTGGCCTGACCCGTCACGTCAACTTCGCTGCAACGCGGCGAACAGCTGTAGGTGATCTCCTGGGAATTGCGGTTCAGGGTCACTTCATGGCCTTCGTTGGGCGTCACCAGGATGTCGCCAACAATCATCTCGTTGCCCTGGCGGTCCAGAATGTAGATGCCGGTCTGTCCGGGCGTCAGGCCCACAACAAACAACATGCGTGGTGTTTCCACGGTGACATCGGCAATCGAGGGATTGGCGACATAGATGAGGTCAGCATCGGCATCCAGCTTCAGCAGCTTGGCATGATCGACTTCGACATAGATATCTTCGGCGGCAGCATCCATCGCGGAGAGGGCAACGCAGCAGAAAACAAGGGCGCTCGCCATCAGGCCGGTCCGTGCGGCGGTGAAGCTCGTGAACATGTAATTGTCCTCCCGGAAATGGCGCTCTAGACCAAACCGAATCCATGAATCCAACGAATCCAAGTAATTATAGAACTTTCTTCGCCCTACGTCATGGTTTCGCTTTGCAACTTTCCGTGCTGACAGCGTATAATCAGAAACAGGGTCCCACAGGAATTGCCGACAGGAACAGGCCCATTTCACACGCAGACATGACAACTTCACGCCGAATGATGGTGTTGCGCCAATCGGTATCGATGGTTGCTCTTCTGGCCGTGCTCGGTTGCGCGCAGCCCCCGGGCACCGAAGAGGTGTTCGAGAGGGAGGTCAGCAGCGACACCTCCGAACAGATCATCGATTCCCTGATTCTGGCTGCTGAAGCCTCCGAACGCTCCGGCGATTGGGGTGGCGCGGCGCAGTATTGGGGCAATCTTCTCGGCAAGGATCCCACCAATCAGCATTATGCGCTGGGGCTGGGCAATGCCCTGCGGCGGCTGTCGCAGTTCAACGAGTCCGTGCAGGTT
Source organism: uncultured Alphaproteobacteria bacterium (assembly GCA_938048755.1). Taxonomy (GTDB): domain Bacteria; phylum Pseudomonadota; class Alphaproteobacteria; order SP197; family SP197; genus SP197. The sequence continues at coordinate 17,776 of CALIUG010000297.1, read as the reverse complement.
CTGCGTGACGCCTTGCCGTACCATCCCGAGGATCCTGCGTTGCTCGCGGCCTATGGCAAGTCGCTCCTGGCGGCGGGGTACCAGCCCGATGCCGTGATCGAACTGCAGAAGGCAGCTGCCATTGCACCTTCGGACTGGCGCGTGCAGTCAGCCCTGGGCGTGGCCTATGGCATGGGTGGTCAGCTAGGTCTGGCAGAACAGCATTATCGCCAGGCACTGATTCTCTCCCCGGGCAATCCCACGGTGCTCAGCAACTACGGCCTCCACAAAGCCATCAACGGTGACATGAGGGCAGCCCTGTTGCTGCTGGAAGAAGCAAGCAACTCGCTCGATGCCACACTTCAGGTGCGCCAGAACTATGCGCTTCTGCTGGTACTTACCGGCAACATGGAAGCCGCCGAGACGATTGTGCGCAGCGATCTCGTGCCCGAAGCCGCTGACCGTCAGCTGGCCTTTTTTGAAAGCATGCGCGGTGAAGATCTCGACAATCTCGAGAATTTTGTTGGCCAGGGCCCAGCTGTCATCGAGACCGAAGAACTTCTGGCGGCGTCTGAAGGCGACAACGTCGTCAACCTGACCAACATCGAGACCGAAGATCCCGATGCTTTCCTGGATGAGCCCGAGGAAGAAGTCGTTGTCGAGGCGCTTGAAATCGAGTTGCCCGAACCCGAACCTGAGGTGGTCGCAGTCGAGACTGCCGAACCGGACATTCTCGCGCCCGAGATCATTGTCTCTGCTGTGGAACCCGAGCCGGAAGTCATGGTCGAAGAAGAACCGGTGATCGAAGCAGTCGAAGCCGAGACCGTGCCTGAAGAGATCGACGTGATGGCGCCTGAGCCCGAGCCCGTCGACGATGGCGTGGTCGAGGTCGACAGTCCCGAGCCCGTGATCGATCTGATCCCCGACATTGGGGAAGACCTGTTGGTGATCGTGCCGCAGGAAACCGTACAGGCGGAACCCGTCCAGGAAGTCGAAGTCGAATCTGAACCTCAGATCGCGGCACTGCCGACACCGCCGCTGGAAAGCGCGCTGGTGATCGAGCCTGGCGATCAGGTCGTCACGTCGAGCGTGCCCGAACCTGCTGTTGCAGAGGCAGACGTGATGGCCTCGGGGAAACGTTTCTATCGCGTGCAACTTGCTGCTCTCAGCAGCGAGTCGGCCGCCATGAATGGCCGCGATCAGTTCAGTCGTGATCTGGCTGGTGATCTCAGTGAGAGCGACCTGGTGATTCAGCAGGGAACGGCGGGAAGTGGTGACCCGACCTGGCGTGTCCTGGCCGGAGCCTTCGCGCGGCAGTCCGATGCAGAGGCTCTGTGTGCGTCCATCAAGGATGCGGGCGGAGACTGTTACGTTCGTCGTGACGCCATCGTGGCGCCCTGATCCGACCCGCGATTACTCCTGAAAGGTCTGCAGCACCTGGATGATGGCCGGGCCGATCAGCACGATGAACAGAACCGGCAGGAAAAACAGAATCATCGGAACCGTCAGGGCAGCGGGCAACGCACCGGCTTTCTGTTCTGCGCGCGCCATCCGGTCATCGCGGTTCTCGCGTGAGAGAACGCGCAAGGCGACACCCAGCGGCGTACCATACTTCTCTGACTGAATCAGTGAGGTCGTCAACGTCTTCACAGGTTCGGCGCCGGTTCTGGTTGCTAGGTTTTCCAATGCTGCACGGCGGTCGCCCAGATAGGCGAGCTCGGATGTCGTGATCGAGAATTCCTCGGCCAGAATCGGAGAAATGTCCGCCATTTCCTGTGCGACCCGCACAAACGCCTGTTCCAGGGAGATGCCTGCCTCGACGCAGATCACGACCAGATCCAGGGCATCGGGGAAGCCCTTGATCATCAGTTCCTGGCGTTTCTTGGCCGTGTTCTTGACGATGATGTCGGGGATCAGATAGCCCAGACCGGCTGCGGCGACCGTGATCAGGAGCTTGAGGGGAGCGTCGATATCCTTGGCCGAAAAAACGATCAGGGCAGCAACACAAGCCAGCACCAGAGGCAGGACCAGGCGCGCAAAAACATAGGCAATTGCCGGGCCCTGGCCGCGCATGCCGGCCTGTTGCATCTTGACGCGCAGCCCGGGCGAACGCGCCTTTTCCATCAGGTTCAGCTTGTTCAGAACCTTGGTCATCATGCCCTGGGAACGGGTTTCGCGACGCCTAAGGCTTGCTTGCTGCTGCTGTTCGAACTTGTGGCGTTGCTGGGCCTGGAGTTCCTCACGTCGTTTGGCGAGGTACTTCAGACGGCTGCCATAGTTGTCGGTCTGCAGAAACGGCATCGCAATGGCGATGATCGTGATGAACGCCCCAAGCGTCGCAAGGACGACGATAATGTTCTGGAGAGTCATGATGCCGGCCATGATGACGCCCTCAGATCTCGAAACTGATCATCTTGTTCATGATCAGTGTGCCCAGCGTAATGGACGTGACGCCGGCACCGATCAGGATATGACCCAGCGGGTCCTGCCATAACAGCGCGATGTATTCATAGCTGGTGATGGTCATCAGCGCGCTCATGCAGAAGGGCAGGGAGCCAATGATCATGGCTGTCGTTCGCGCTTCCGACGTCATGGTCTTGATCGAATCCTGCATCTTCTTGCGTTCGCGCAGCACTTCGGAAAGGCCCGCCAGGGTTTCGGCAAGGTTGCCGCCGGTCTGCTGCTGGATGGCAAGGACGATGGCAAAGAACTTGTACTCGGTCGTGGGGATTCGCTGCAGGCCGCGCTCAAGAACATCGTTCAGTGGCTGACCGATCTTCACACCTTCGATCAGAGCGGTGAACTCGATGTTGATGGGGTAGGGCGATTCACGCGCGATGATGTTGAGGCACTCGTTGACCGGCAGGCCTGACTGGATACCGCGCACGATGACGTCGACGGCATTTGCGAAGTTCTTGGTAAACAGCTTGCGCCGCTTGGCGCCCTTGCGTTTGACCCACCAGCGCGGCAGGCCGAAGGTCATGAAGATGAAGACAGCGATTGCGCCCCACAAGGGATAGCCCATCACCACGTAGGCCACGGTTGCAACGGAACCGATAATCAGGCTGATGACATAGAACTTCTTCACCGACGTTTTCATGTCGGCCTGAATCAGAAGTTCGCGCAGGCCGATTTTCTTCTTGGTTTGTGCGCGTTCTTCCTCCAGTTCTTTCAGCTTGCCTTGAATCTGCTGGCGCCGTCGCTGACCGGAGGCGTCGCGTGCCGTACCGCCCTTGACTGCGGCCTTTTTTGCTTCCTGACCGGTGACGGTAGACAGGCGCTTGCGATAACGCGCGTTGCCGGCACGAAGATAGGCAAACCCGACGCCGCCGATCGTCAGGAACATCAGCATCAGGCCGAACACAACCGCCAACAGCATGGTATCGGTCATGACGGCTCTTCGTTGGCAAGGGTTTGCAGCGCTGTGGCCAGTTCCTGTTCGCGGCCGAAGTAACGCACGCGATCATAGAAATTGGGGCGAAGGCCTGTGTATTTGTGACGTCCGATGATCTTGCCGTCTGGGGTCTCGCCTTCGAAGTCGAACACCAGAATGTCCTGCAGCGTGATGACATCACCCTCCATGCCCAGCACTTCGGTGACGTGGGTGATCTTGCGTGATCCGTCGCGCAGGCGTGCCGCCTGGACGATGACATTGACCGCGCCGGCGATCTGTTCCCGCACGGTCTTGGCCGGCAGACTGTAGCCGCCCATCGCGATCATGTTCTCGATACGGCTGATGCATTCGCGCGGATTGTTGGCGTGAATGGTGCCCATGGACCCGTCATGGCCCGTGTTCATGGCCTGAAGCAGATCGAAGGCTTCCTTGCCACGAACCTCGCCCACGATGATGCGTTCCGGGCGCATACGCAGGCAGTTCTTGACCAGATCGGTCATGGAAACTTCACCGATGCCCTCAAGGTTGGGTGGCCGTGTTTCCAGTCGCACCACGTGCGGCACGTGCAATTGCAGCTCGGCGGAGTCCTCGCAGGTAATGACGCGCTCGCCTGCTTCGATGAACGCGGTCAGGCAGTTCAGCAGGGTCGTCTTGCCCGAACCCGTGCCGCCCGAGACCATGACATTCATGCGGCAGCCGCCGACCAGCTTGATGACGTCGGCACCTGCGGGTGAAATCGACTTGAAGTTCACAAGGTCCTGAAGGGTCAGCTTGTCCTTCTTGAACTTTCGAATGGTGAGCGCTGCGCCATCGATCGCCAGGGGTGGCGCAATCACGTTGACGCGGCTGCCGTCCAGCAGACGCGCATCGCAGATAGGGCTGGATTCATCGACGCGCCGACCGACCGCCGAAACGATGCGCTGACAGATGTTCATCAGCTGTGCGTTGTCGCGGAACTTGATATTGGTCAGGGTGATCTTGCCCGATGTCTCGATGTAGACCTTGGAGGGGCCGTTCACCATGATGTCGGCGATGTCGTCGCGCTCAAGCAATGGTTCCAGCGGGCCCAGGCCCAGGATGTCGTTGCAGATATCCATGATCAGGCGCTGCTGTTCGGTCGCAGACAGGATCAGCGCCTTCATGGAGACAATTTCGGAGACGACGTCGCTGATTTCCTCGCGCACTGCGCCGGACGGCATCTTGGAAAGTTCGGTGAGATCGACCGACTCGATCAGCGTGTTGAAGATCGAAACCTTGGTTTCGTTGTAACGCGCCTCTTCCTCGGGCGTCATCTCGGCGGGTTCGTCGTCCTTTTTCTTCTTGTCGCTCTTGGACTCGAGCCTCTGCCCGACGCGGGTCTTCTTCTGAACCGGAGCAATCTCCATCTCCGGTTCAGGCTCGGGTTCCGGCGCAGCGGCAACCTCTGGTTTGGGCTCAGGTGGCGGCGGCAGCTCTGATTCTTCTTCCGGCTCCGGCTCATGTGCCAGGGAAGAGCCTGCTTCGGGCTCGGGCACGGAAGCGTTGTCGGGCTCCGAGTCTTCGGAATCCACCAGTGTCAGTTGCGGCTTTTCTTCTTCCGCAACGTCCACATCATCCGCCGGCGGCTCCTGGGCCGGGGGCGGTGGGGGTGCTTTTTTCTCTGGGGGACCCTGCCGTCGGCCGAACACGTTTCCCTCTCAATTCTGTCGTGGCGTTAGCCTATTTCTTTCTCTTGAACAGACTCAAGCCTGCCTTCTTCTTGCCCTTGACCGTGACCTGCGTTTTGCCGGTCAGAATTTTTGCCAACTCGACAAAGGCCTCAACGGCCTTGTGCTTGGCAGAAGTGTCTCCGATCATCTGGCCGTTGTTGGCTGCCTGTCCGAACACAACCGGATCATGCGGCACAACCACGACAGGTTCGGAGCCGATCGCTTCTTCAAACTCCTTCACCGGCACCTCAGTCTTCTTCGAGATGCCTGAATGATTCAGGATGACCTTGACCTTGTTTTCTTCGCCACGTTCCTTGTCGAGCGTCTCGACGATGCTCTTGAGGTCGCGCAAGGCGGCCAGATCCTGTGTGCCGATGATAACGGCTTCGTCGGCTGCGACCAACACCTGGTGTATCCAGTCGGTCCAGATGTGCGGCAGGTCGAGCAAAACGATGCCAGCCTGCTGACGCACGAAGTTCAGGACTTCTTCCAGGGATTCGTAATCAATGTTGGCGTCGTTGCCCAGATTGGCCTTCGTGCCCAGAATCCCGATGCGGTCACTGTGGCGCAGCACGAACCGTGCATAAAGCTGCGGATCAAGACGGTCAGGCGTTTCGAGCATGTCTTCAATGCCCTGGCCGACTTCCATGTTGTAAGCGAAGGCGGCAGTGCCGAAACACACATCGAGATCGACGATCGTGACATCTTCGTCCAGTTGGGTGCCCATGGCCCAACCGACATTGTGCGCCGTGGTGCTCGCGCCTACGCCACCCTCTGCGCCATAAAATGCGATCAGTTTGGCCATGACCGGCTGATCGGGGTCGATGAAGATACGTTCGGCGGCCTCGATCAGTGTAGCGATTGCCAAGGGCTTCAGAAGATAGTCGGAAATGCCGCTCGAGATCAGGTTCCGATACTGGATGATGTCGTTGTCGGAACCGACCAGGAGCACATGGGTTCCTGCGTCACAGTTTTCGGCAAGAGAATCCAGCTGGTTGAGGAGTTCTTCGCCGGAAAGCGCAGTCTCGACAACAATCAGGTCCGGGGTCGTGACATCACCATAGTACCGGGCAGCCTGATCCACGTCACCATCGAGCAACTCGATATGGCAACGGTGCATGCGCCGGTCGTCGGCCGCCTTTTCGATGGTCTCGCGCGTTTCCGCCGAGGTCACGAATATGTTGATCGATATCCGAAGAATGGTTGCCGTCTCCTCAAGAAGTCAGGTGTTGATCAGTCGCCGATATCGACAATCGAAGCGTCGGATTCGTTGTGTTCCGCTCCGGTCACCTCACCAGCGCGATAGAGGTCGACGACGATCGCGGTACGCACCCCGTCACGCGGCTCGAACGGCTTGGGTTCGATCAGGTCGGACGGGTCAGCCAGCATCAGGCCCAGATTGTGCTGTGTCGCGCATCCAAAGTTGACGCTGTTGGCGTTTTCGAAGTTCACGTAGGATTCTTCGTGCCAGTATCCGCACTCGGGAAGCACGGCCGAATAGCTCACAAAACTCACCTGGACCTCTTCAGGCCGAAGGGTGGGGTCCACGCCCACCAGAACCTCGCTCTTCGCCAGACCATTGGCCACTGCCGAGGAACGAATGTCCTCCGCCAGATCATCCGAGTTTAGGCCACTACCGCCCACGATCACGGTCAGAGGCGCCTGGCCGCGATCCTTGTAGTCGGCAACCATAAGGCTCAACTCGCGGCGTTCGGCATCGGTCATCGCACTGCTGCCCGTGCCGCCAAATGCCATGACAATGACGTCGGATTCCACGCCGATCGGGTAACGTGCCCGGTAGTCGAATTCCTCGATCTCGATCTCGGATTCGGGATAGGCGCAGGCAGCGACCAGCAAGGCGGCGGCCATGGAAAGAATGCAGGTTCGGAGGCTCATGACAGCGATCACTCCACGATGAATCCGACTTCAGCCGGAAGCTGGCCGGGATCAGGCAGTTCTTCACGTCCAGCATACACGCTTGATACACGCCCCAGGAAATAGAGTTCGATATCGGACGGCGGTGCAAAACCATCCGTCGGGAACGCAACATCATTGGGCGAAACCGGCCGCACAATATAAGGCGTCACCATGACGACCAGCTCTGTTTCCTGGCGCTGAAAGCTCGTGCTGCGGAACAGAGTGCCCAGAACAGGCAGGTCCATCAGGCCGGGGAAGCCACTGACCGTCGTGTTGATGTCGTTCTGGAGAAGTCCCGCGATGACCAGGGAGCCGCCCGATGGCAGGTCAACAGATGTTGATGCACGCCGCACGGTGAGTGCTGGAATGGTAAAACCCTGCACGTTGACGGCATCGGTTTGCGTGGTTGCGCTCACCTCGGTGTTCACATGCAGGCTGATCCGATCGTCCGAAAGCACGATCGGCGTAAACTCGAGCACCACGCCGAATTCGCGGAATTCGATCGTGACGGACTGGTTCTGACCCGGCACCGGAATGGGGAACTCGCCACCGACCAGCACACTTGCCACTTCACCGGAGATGGCTGTGACGGACGGCTCTGCCAGGGTCCGCACCAGGTTCATCTGCTCCAGGGCATTGGTCGCCGTGTTCAGCCTGTTGGTGTCGGCCGTAATCTCGCCAAAGGTGTTTGCTGTCTGGCCCGTGGCGATGGGAAGCAGGCCGAAGGCGATACCGAAGGGATTGAATCCGGGGAACCAGGAGGTGTCGATACCGAATTCCTTGACGGCTTCGCGGTTCATCTCGGTGAAACGGACCTTCAAGAGAACCTGCTGTTCGTTGCGCACATTGAGCAGATTGACGATGGCTTCGGGCGGCACGAACCGCTGAGCGATGGTCAGGGCATTGGCTGACACCAGAGGGGTGGAGACCGTGCCCGTCAACGCGACGTTTTCGTTGATCGAAATGACGTCGATGTTCTCGTCGGGCATCAGCAGATCAAGCATGTCGTCGAGCGCCGAAAGATCGGTTTCGACCCGGATGTCCAGGCGGGCAATCTGTTCGCCGGCAGCATCGACGAACAGCACGTTGGTTGAACCGACTTCGTTGCCCAGAATATAGACAATCCGCGGCGTTTTCAGGATGACATCGGCAACATCGCTGTTGGTCGCCAGCACATCGCGGGCATCCACCGGAAGATGCACGACACGCGCCTTGTTCAGCGGCAGCACCACCGCAGTCTGGTCGGGGGACGGGCTTTCGATGTAGATCGGGTCGGTGGACGGCGCGCCGACCTGATCGTCCTGCGCCCATCCAGATGAAGCCAGCATCATCATGGTCACAGCGACGACCGTCAGGCAGCGCAGGCTGCGGGCCATCTTCAGGATCCGATATGTCTTGGAATCACTCATTGTGAAAAGTCCAGATCCTGCGGCGCTGTGGAGCGATAGACCCGCACTTCGCCTTCGCTTCGGCCCGTCACACTCTCGTCGCCCGAGCCGTCATAGGTATCGACCGTGCCGGTGCTGTCTCCCAGGTCGCTGAGATAGTCCTCAAGCTCCAGGAAGTCCGCGTCATCGGAGTCGGCTGCGTCGTCGGGTGTGTCGATTGCATCGGCGTCGCCACTGAGACGCGCAGGCGGACTGGGCAATGCGAAGCCGTAGTAAAGCTCGACCATCGCCCGCGTCGCGTCGTAATCCATCGTATAGTCAGCCAATCGGGTATCTGCTCCCGGCTCAACGCCGCGTAGAACCAGGTTCAGGGAGCCTTCTGTCTGCGCCACAACCAGGAGCTCAGCCTGTTCCGGCGTGACCTCCACAGTCACGGTCTCCAGATTGCCATTGATCTCCGGGAGATTCGCGGGGCCTGTAAACTGTCGATCAATGTGCAAGACCCGAATATTTTCGACAATCGTCTCGCCAAACATCCGAGGCGTCTTCTCAAGAAGGGGGCCAAAGTCCCCATAATCAATCTCGACGCTATAGCTATAGATGACATCAACAAAGTCACCGGGTGATGTGAACGCCGACACCGAACGCGCTTCATCAAGCGACAGCGTCATTGCACGCATGCCAGGGCGCAGAAGCGAGGTGATATAGGTGTCCTGGAAGGGCAAAATCAGACGTTCCAAAATGAACGGATCACCGGCTGCAAGCGGCACGTCAGTCAGCGCGCTGCGCAGATAATTGATGTCGACACTGCCCTCACGGAGCCAGTCCGACTCGATCTCTTCAGAGGGAAACTCTTGCCAGGTCCAGTCGCGATCGGTCAGAACCAATCCCTCTTCAAGGTCGCGGCGGGCGACCAGGACACGGGCTGACTCCGGCACACGGCGAGCCAGGAACTGGGACACGACATAGTCGGGGCTGTAGCGCACAGGTGTTTCCGAAAGCTCGCCTTCCAGCGCGCTGCGCAGCACAAGACGCAGACGGCCCATCTGATCGGCAACGGCGACAATCTGGGCTTCGTTGGGCGTAACTTCCAGCGTTACGGTTTCGCCAACTTCGGTCAGTGTGTCGCCGCTCGGCTGGCCGTCTTCGCCCCGGCGGCTTTCTGTCGCAACTTCCTGATCGACCGCCAGAACACGCAGATCCTGCAACACGGTTTCACTGACCACGCGGTTCGTGGTTTCGCCGGTCACCTCGTCGGTGTCGAGAACATCGAAGATCACGACCAGATCGATCCGATCACCCGGCAGGACAAAGCCGCCGCCACTGGTTTCGGGATTGACGCCCACGGTGATCGCACGCATGCCAGGTGCCAGGACACCCGACAGGAAGCCGGAATCACCGCGATGGAAAAGCTTGGACGAGATAATGGGTTCGCCCGCGATGATCTCGACACGCACCGCAGAACCGCGGATGTCATCCAGGATGCCCTGGTCGATCTCCCCGTCACCGCCTGCGCCGCGCATGATGTAATCGGGCTGGATGGAGTCTTCTGGCCAGAGTTGCCAGCGCAGGTCTTCACTCTGGATGATCTTGCCCAATGGCAGATCATCGGCGCTGACAAGCACTTCGACTTTGGGTTCTTCGATGATTTCTGGCGGCTTGTTCGCAGCCTCTTCGGTCGTCGCCAGAAACTGGCTGACAAAGAAGGCCGTCGCACCGGCAACAGCCAGTGCGACCACAATCAGGATGATGGTCACGACGCGCATGGCGTGTTTCGAATCGCCCCCGAAAAATTAGCCGACGACAGAATTATCGTAATCTGTCAGGGGGTTACTATGCGCGTATTGATCAAAGGGGTCAACCAAGCGGTGTAACCCTTTCTAATTCGGTGTGACATAAGTCACACAGATTGGCTGACTCTGTGTCATTTTGATCAAGGCGTACTATATCTAGTCTAAATTACAGTCTAGTTTGGCTAAACAGGCCTATATCTTGTGGAGATCAGGCGGAAAAAAGTGCCTGTACGAGCGGCAGTCTTGGCAGGATGACGAACCCCCCGACCGCAATCGCCACACCATAGGGAACATCGCGGCTGCGGCCCAGAAGACGTGCCAGGGACGAGGCTTCCGGAATGCGTTTTGAAAGGATCAACCGCAGCAACAGAAGGATGATGGCCAGCAGGCCACCGGCCAGGGCAACCGTGATCAGAAACAGCGGAAGTGCGGCAAAGCCGGTCCAGCAGCCACAGGCTGCCATCAGCTTGACGTCCCCGCCGCCGATCATGCCCAGCGAGAACAGGATGATACCGGCGATCAGAACCGTTGCGCCTGCCCCCAGGTGCCACAGGATCGTGACGACATCGCTACCCATCCAGATCGCGGTGGGCAGAAAAAGCAGGGCGACCACAAGATTGAGGCGGTTGCTGATCCGGAAGCCCATGACGTCGCCCAGGGCCGCGATGACCAGCAGACAGGGAAAGGCAAAAATCAGCAAGGCACCGATCAATCTGCCCGTATCGCCGTCAACGATCACGGCTGAGCACCGGGTTCAGAAGCCAGGGTGGATGGTGCGCGCATAAAGAAGGTCATGGCACATAAGAAAACGAGGGTGCGTGACTGGCACGCACCCTCGCAAATCCGGAACCGGTCGAAGACCGGCCCAAGTGACGGATCAATTGCCGCTGCCAGCTGCATCCTGCAGGGCGTCCGAGGTCGTCTCGAACAGGGCGTTGATGTCTTCGCCCAGGATCAGCAGGACGGCGATGATGGCGACCGCGATGGCGCCGGCGATCAGGCCATATTCAATGGCGGTCACGCCTTCTTCGTCCTTGCGGAACTTGGCGAGCTTGCTTGCTGCGAAATTCGTGAGTGCTTTCATGTTGATCCCTCCTTAAGGGTCTTTAGCTTCAATCGGTTGGCCGGGGCAAATCGGTAAAACCAGCCGTTGGTCTGACCGTTGTCATCCTGGCGCCCCCGGTCGCATGGAAATATGGGGGGCAATTCTTAACAAACGGTTAGGGAAACCATTAATTGTTCCCCGCCCTTTCGAATTATGTTCAGACTGTGACCGGGAACACACACGGGTGCTGGCGCGAAACCTTGTGCCTGAGAACCGCAGAAATCCGCCAGATACAGGAGCATGAAACATGACGGTCATGGTCGAAACCCGCGCTGATCTCACCCTGGATGCGGCACATCGCGTCGCCTGGAACGGTGAAGGGGTTTCATTAACTCCTCGCGCCCTCAAGGCCATGGCGGCGGGGCGTGACCGTCTGACCCGAATCCTCGAGCACGACCCTGAGGTTACGATCTACGGGGTTACCACGGGCGCCGGCCAGATGGCCAAAACCAAGCTGAAGCCGGAAGAACGCAAGGGTTGGGCAAAGATGTCGCCGGTCGGGGCAGCCTCTTCCTGGGGCGATCTCCTGCCGGAACGTGTCGTGCGCATGATTGTGCTGGCCCGTCTCACCAACTTTGTCGAAGGCCATGCCGCGGTTTCGCCCGAGATTGCCTGCGGTGTTGCGGCCATGCTCAATGGCGGCCCCATGCCGCCGCTGCCGGCCAAGGGGCAGGGCGGTGCGGGTGAGATCCTTTCGCTCAGTCATCTCTTCATGGACCTGGTCGAGCGGATCGAGCCGGAAGAAAAGGATGTCATGTGCCTGGTCAACGGCTCGCCCTCGGCCACCGGGCTGGTGAGCGATGCCGCGCTGACCGCCTACAACCGCCTGCAGGTGGCGGCCGAGGTTCTGGCCCTCTCCTTTGAAGGCTTCAACGCACCCCTGGGTCATCTTGATGCCGAGCTGGAGGCCTATTGGAACAATCCGCATGACCGCTGGGCGCTGGCGACGCTGCGCGGCCTCATCGATGGCGGCCATGGCGGTGAACGCCGTTCTTATCAGGCCCCGGTCAGCTACCGCATCATCCCACGCATGCTGGGTCAGGCGCGCCGTGCCGCCGCCATGGCCGAAGACGTCGCCACGGAGTCGCTGCAGGCCGTGACCGACAACCCGGTCTGGGTCGATGTCGTCGATGACGACCATCCCCATGGTCAGTTTGTCTCCACCGGCGGCTATCACAATCCCCATGCCGTGATGGCGATGGACTGCCTCAGTGCGGCCTACGCCAATCTCTGCGTCATCGCCGAGCGCCACGGTGCCAAACTGCTGGACGGCAATGTCTCGCTCCTGCCCGACCAGCTCATCGATCCCGATACCCCCGACGGCATGCGCCGGGGTTACATGGGTTGCCTGCCCATGGCCCAGACCGGCTATGAGGAGGAAGCGCGCATGTATTCCCAGGCAACACTTCTGCCGGGTTCGGAATCAGGTGGTTTTGGCCAGAACGATGTTGCCAGTCCCGTGTTCCTGGCCTGGAGCAAGCAGCAGCGTGCCGGGGAATGCCTCGACATGGCGTTGGCCAGCCTTGCCCCCATCGCCCTGCGTGCCCTTGACGTCACAAAACGTCCGGTACCGCAAAAGCTGGCAGACCTGGCGGGAACCGTGCGCGCCGTGTTTCCAGACCTCTCCGGGCGTCAACCCTTCGGCCCCGGCGCCGGCGCGATTGCCGAAGCCCTGCAGCGGCGCATCTATCCGTGAGGCTAAACGTGACTCACCCGACCCGCTTTGCCGCGCGCACGATGGCAGAGGTCAGGTAGATCACCACGGCTGCCCAGACCAGCCAGACGCCCCATCCCAGTCCGGCGATTCCGACCCAACCCAGGATGATAAGAACCAGCCCAACGAGCGCCAGGGCAAAAGCGATGCGCTGGACCATGCCTGCACCCGATTTGGGCGCGCCGATCAGGCGCTGCTTGCGGATGACTTTGAAGAGAAGAAGACAAAGCAGAACCGCGACCACGGCGGCGATGATGGCGTGCATGAAGCCCCTCGATGCAGAGTGAAGAAATTCCCCAACGCAACTATATCAAGTCGTTGGCTGTTTGCACGCCGTCACAAAGGCTTCAAAGCGTCCCTTCATGATGCCTGTGCCGCTGGCGAGCTGGTGCAGGTTGAAGGCCGGAAGCGTGTTCGCCTCCACGATCACCGGGCCGTCCGGCGTGACGGCGATATCCCAGCCGATCAGGCGCAAGTCCGGCAACACGGTAGCCGCCTGCAAAACCAGCGCGACAGCTTCCTTCCAGAACGGAATCGTGAAACCCGGCAGGGCTTCGCCCGTATCGGGGTGTTCCTCATGGGTCCGGCTTTCATGGGCCAGGCCCGATGCCACGCGCATCACGGTTCCGGTTTCGGGATCGATCTGGCCAAGCATGTTGCCGTCGCGCCAGAAGTTGTCGGCCACGTTGCCGCCGGCCACGATCTTCCAGGCACAGTCCAGCAGCTCGCGTTCTCCTTCCAGATTTCCGGTCAGCAGACGAATTGTGCCGATCGCTGGTCCGGCCAGGCGGGCAACCTCCGGGTGAGGCACCAGACGCTCCTGGAACAGATACCCCTTGTCGGCAAAGCCCATGACCTGATCGGCAAACGTCTCTGCTCCGATCTCCTCTCCGCCAAGAAGAATCACAGAATCGGAGTCGGACCGGTAGCCATCCAGACTCGCGGCACCCAGGCTCCAGCGGCTGTCGACCGGCTTGCCGAAGACCGGCCCGTCCAGCGCACGAAGAAACCCCAGCAGAGCCTCCCTGTCGCGCAGGTCTGTCGCGATGAAGGAGGATCGTGTGGGATGCACAAAGCCCAGCGGCTTTGGAACTGGGAAGCCCAGTTCGGCCATCATGGCGGCAAAGATGATCTTGTCGCGCACTGCCGCGCGTCCCTTGAACGAGGGATTGCACAGCCGATCCACAATGACCTTGGCCTGGATACCCAGGAACCTGCGCTTGTCCTCCATGCTGAAGCCTGGATCGAACAGACGGTTCCCCAGATACTCCTCGGCACTCAGCTTCCCCTCGCCCCGGCGCAGCGCCAGCATGTCGCGCGCCTGCCTGATCACCGATGTCCCGGTCTCCTTCTGGGCACGCAGCATGGTCTCGGCCAGCGGCAGGTGTTTGTGGTCCTTGGTCTGGTTCAGGGTCGAAGGTTCGCCCAAGTTTCTCTCCGCGTTGACGCCCCGGCCCACAGGGGTTGATATGACGGGCATCCCGGCTCCCGCCTGCAGGTATCATGGATCAGAACCGCTTTACCATTGAACTTGAAAAGCCCGAAACGCCGCTCAACCTCGTTGCCAACCTGGCAGCGGTGTCGCGCAAGGCCGGTCGTGGTGCTATGGCACAGGCCGCCGATCTGCTGCGCCTGCGTCTGGGTCCGGGCAAGATCGAGATGGATGAATACTATCTCTATGGCCTCTATGACCGCAGCCGGTTCAGTGCACAGGAGGTGGCGTGTTTCGCGGGGCGCAGGCGTCAGTCCGAGGATGCGCAGGTCGTCAACGACCCGGCCTGGTACATGCTGGGTCAGGACAAGCTTGCCGCCGGTGCCTTGCTCGAAGGTCTGGGACTGCCCGTGCCGCGCCTGCAGGCCATCCTCAACCGGGATGTCGATGCCCCAGGCCTGACAGTTCTCAGAACACGTGAGGCACTGGCAGGATATCTGCGTGAGGGCATCACCTATCCCTTCTTCAGCAAGCCGGTTGGTGGTTCCTTCAGCCTGGGCATTGTCGGCGTGGAGGGACTTAATGTCGCCACGGACCGCCTCCGGCTGACAGCGGGCGGTGATGTTCCGGTCGACGACTATGTCGCTGCCCTGTTCGACGCCTACGAGGCAGGCCCGCGTTATCATCTTCAGGGTTTCATGTTCCAGTAATTGCTGAGGTCCCATCCCGACCTTCAAGCACTCTGCGGCACACCCGCGCTCGCGACCCTGCGTGTGATCCTGCTGATCGAGGACGGCAAGGCGCAGCTCTACCGCGTCGCCTGGAAGATTCCTGCAGGCACCAACCAGGCCGACAACTACTGGCGTTCGGGAAACCTTCTGGCACCGGTCGATATCGAGACCGGGCAGGCCGGCACCGCATCACGGGGATTCGGGCTTGAACAGGAGCATCTCGATTACCATCCAGATACCGGCGCTGCGATCAAGGGGGCGAGCGTTCCCGACTGGCCGGCGCTGGTCGATCTCGCGCGACGTGCCACCGATGCCTTCCCGGGCATGGCCATGCAGGCCTGGGATATCGCGCCGACCGACCAGGGTCCTTACCTGATCGAGATCAACGGGGTTGGTGACTACACCCTGCCCCAGATTGCCTATGGCAAGGGCCTGCTCGATGAAACCCTGCTCGCCTTTCAGCAACGCTGCAGAGAGCGCAAGACAAAGCAAACCAAGGGACGATGAAAAGGATTCATCGTTCCTTGGGACGGCCGCGACGGCGGTCCGCGCATCGTTGCGCGTAGCCAAGGGAGAAGGATGTCTCCCGCCCGGCGACTGAGGGCTTGCAAAACTAGCCTCGTCGCTGATCTTCCAGCAGTGCCTGCGTGCGGTCCCGGCGTTTGCCGATCAGTTTGCGCAGCCAGCTCTCGAGCTTTTCGCGCCGGGTCCTGATCCAGGGCACATCCTCGGACAGGATCAGCAGACCCAGCGGTAACATCCACAATCCGAACACCGGCAGGATCGACAGCACCGCACCCAGGCAAAGCAGAATGCCCAGGGGAATACGCAGCCATGCCGATTGGCGTGCATTCCAGGCCTCGAATCCGTCCAGCGTATCCAGCAGACGGTCGGGGTCGAACAGGCGTTTGGGGTGTTCAGCTTTCATGTCGGCAGCGTGTTCATGGCAGATCTCAGCCCATTGCCCCATGGCGCGCGCCGTGAGAGACAGGCCCGCCGTTTCCGAAAGACCTCTCCATGTTTCTGGCTGACCTGATGACTCTGGAACTTGCTGGCGCTGCAGCGGCCGGGCTGGTTGCTGCCGTCATCAGCGGCTTTGCAGGATTCGGTCTCAACCTCGTCATGATGCCGATTCTGGCGGTTCTTTTGTCGCCCGTCGAGGCCATCCCCATTGTCACCATCATGGGCCTGGTCAATGCGATACGGATGCTTGGCGGCACCTGGCGACTGATCGACCGGCGCGAGGTGTTGATCCTGGGCTGTGTCTCGGTCTTCACGGTCCCCCTGGGCGCGTGGGTTCTGATCCATGCGGAACCCGAACTGATGCGCCGGGTCATCGCTGCCATCGTCATCTTCTTTACGCTCATCATGCTGATCGGCTGGCGTTACCGGGGGCCGCGCAACACGGCAACCCATGTCGGCGTTGGCCTGATTGCCGGATTCCTCAACGCGGGCGTGGGCATCGGCGGGCCACCAGTCGTTCTTTACCAGCTAGCACGCGATGGTGATCCCGCTGTCGGGCGCGCCAATCTGGTCGGGTTCTTCACCATCCTTGCGCTTGTCACCCTGATCGTTTTTTCGTTTGAAGGCGTCATGAACGAAGCTGCGCTCACGCGGTCGGGCTTTGTCCTGCCTTTTGTTCTTCTGGGAACCTGGATCGGCATGCGCAGCTTCAACCCGGCAACGGTACACCTCCACCGCCGCTTTGCTCTGGGTTTCCTGCTCGCCGTCTCGGTCATGATCGTCGTCATCGGTTGACACAAACACAACGTGTCAGCGCGGACACAGGGCATCAGCCGCACCGGTCTGCGGGGCGATCAGAGCCCGTCTGTGAAGTGTTTGCCCAATTCACGGGCTTCTGCGACGATTTCGACGGCCCGCTCACCGCCATCGGTCGAGCCATGCAGGTATTCGAACCGTCCGTCGGCGATGCCGCAGAAATCAAAGATGCCGGTCACGATCTGGGTCTCGATGGCCGTGTCGTATCCGCGTTTGGCATATTGCGCGGCATCGGATGCCGAAAGGCCGATGGCCAGCGCACGCTTGTGGTTCAGCGTGTTGGCGCCATAGGCGACGTCCTTGTTCCAGACACGGTCGACCCAGCCCTTCATGATGGCAGGGAACGACCACCACCAGATCGGGAAGACCAGGATGATGCCGTCATTGCGCTGCAGGCGCGCGATCTCTGCCTGGGTGTTCTCGGCATACACCTTGTCCTCGCGCTCCCAATCGGGTTCGTCGGGCGGGGTGATCAGCGGATCAAAGCCCTCGCCATAGAGATCGGCGATCTCGGCTTCATGGCCTGCATCGGCCAGGCCGGCGGCCACGGCATCGGCGACCTGACCGGTCAGCGAATCCCGGCGCGGATGCGCCATCACGACAAGTACCTTCATGGGTGCGTTCCTCTTGGTTCTCTGGGCAATCCTATTCCGCGGCCTCACGCAGGGACAAGTCCTGCAGGGTGCGGTCGATCCAGTGGCGCGTCAGTTTCTCATGCACGCCGTTCTGGGCCAGGCGATCGTTCAGACCCTTGAAGTCGACGCAGTCCAGCCGCTGGTCTTGGTTGAAGCAGGAAAACACTGGCGGGCGGCGCTCACCAGTTTCGGGATCGATCTGGGGCTGCAGGCACTGGGCG
>CALIUG010000296.1 GCA_938048755.1 uncultured Alphaproteobacteria bacterium | reverse complement strand
GTCCGGCCTCGGTCAGCGTGACGCCACGATTGCTGCGATGGAACAGATCGAAGCCGAGCGAGGCTTCCAGCTGGCGCACCTGATGGCTGATCGCGCTGTGGGTAACGTGGAGTTCGTCGGCCGCACGTGAAAAACTCAAGTGTCGAGCAGCGGCCTCAAAGGCGCGCAGGGCATTGAACTGGAGTGATCCGCGTTTCACATCAGACCCTGGTGTGAGTTTCATTCACACCCATCGTGCAAAATCATCGCTTGCTGTCAAATGCGACACAATCGCATCGTGGCACCCGAACCTGCATTCCAGAGTGAGCGATGGCACCACGCACCAACACGTCCGCGCCGTATGACGGCTATCACCAGACCTGGATCGGCGCGAGCGATTCGGTTCTGACACAGGTCGGCCCCGGCACGCCATGCGGCGAATACCTGCGCCGTTACTGGCAGCCGGTCGAACTTGCCAAAGAGGTGGGTGAACGCCCCAAACTGATTCGCGTGTTGGGTGAAGACCTGGTGCTGTTCCGCGACAAGAGCGATCGTCTGGGCCTCGTGCACAAGAACTGCCCGCACCGTCGCGCATCCATGGAGTTTGGCATCTGCGAAGGCGGCGGCATCCGCTGTTGCTATCATGGCTGGCTGTTCGACGTGGATGGCACCGTTGTCGAAGCACCGGGCCAGCCCGACGGCGTTGATGAACGCATCCAGGCTTCCACCCGACTGGGCGCCTATCCCGTTCGGGAGTATCAGGGCCTCGTCTTCGCCTATCTCGGCCCGCCCGAATCGGTGCCCGAGTTTCCCATCTACGACACCCTGGAAATGCCCGGGCACGAGATGGTGCCCTACAAGGCGCCGTTCCACTGCAACTGGATTCAGGTTCAGGACGCGATCCTCGACCCCTTGCATACCGCCTTCCTGCACTCGCGCATGAGCCGCCAGCAGTTTTCCGAGGGCTTCGGCGAGATCGGCGAGATGAAGTTCTATGAACGCCCGTCCGGCTATATCGGCACGGCGACACGGCGCGTCGACGACAATGTGTGGGTCCGCGTGAACGAGCTGGTCCTGCCGAACTATACCCAGGCCGGCGCAGCCTTTGCCGCCGACGGCACGGCGCAACGTTACTTTGGGCGTACCTCCTTTGCCCGCTGGGTCGTGCCGCTCGACGATACCGAAACCATGTGTTTTGCCTGGGCCGTGTTCGGTGACCGTGGCGACCCGCCGGAATACAATACACCCGAAGGGCCCGAACTGATCGAACAGGGTGAGGTCTTTGACCGGCCCTATGAGGAGCGCCAGCGCTTTCCCGCCGATGTCGAAGCCTGCGAAGGCATGGGTGTCTTCAGCGAACACGAGAAGGAAAACCTGGTGCCCAGCGACAAGGGCATCCAGATGTACCGCCGCCGCCTGCGCGAGCTCATTGGTGCCCTGCAGGACGGCAAGGAGCCGCCGCACGCCACCTCGATCTGGCCCAATCCGCTGCCGACCTATGGCGGTGATACGGTCCTGACGGTTCCGGCCAACGGCGGGGATGACCGCAAGCTCCTGCAGAAGGTCGGCATGGCGGTGATGGAGATCCAGTTCGCGGCAGAACACCTGAAAGGTGAGGAACGCGACCAGCAGGTGATTGCCGCCCTCAAGACCCTGGAAGCCGAAGGTGTTGCAGCATGAGTGTGCGCGTCCACATCAAGAACAACCATGCCCATCCAGACACCTTTCCGCCCACACCAGAAAGCGAGCCGGTCTTCACGACGACGCAGGAGCGCTACGACGCCGCGCTGAGGGATTTCTCCGACATCGCGCCCCAGCTCGATACCGTCATCGACTGGGATACCGACAACTTCGCCGAATCCATGAAGACCGCCGAAGCCCTGATGTGTTGGGATCTGCCGACGACAAACCTGCGCGAGGTCGCACCCCACCTGAAATGGATTCACATAATCGGGGCGGGAGTCGAGCATCTCTGTCCCATGGACTGGGTGCCCGAAGGTCTGGTCATCACCAACAACAAGGGCGCCCAGGCCGACAAGGCCGGCGACTTCGGCCTGATGGCCGTGATGATGCTTCACAACCACATCCCGGCCATTGCCAGCAACCAGGTGAAGTCGGAATGGCTTTCGCTCTATTCCACGCCCATCGAGGGGCGCACGGTGCTGATCGTGGGTGTCGGCAGCCTGGGTGGTGGTGCCGCCAAACAGCTCAAGAAACTGGGCATCCGAGTTCTGGGCATCAGCCGCCACGGCAATCCCCACCCTCATGTCGACGAGATGGGAACGATGGCGCAGCTGGATGACTTCCTGCCGCGTGCTGATCAGGTCTTTGTTGCCACACCCATGACGCCCGAAACCGTCAACCTGATGAGCCGCGAGCGCCTGGCGCGCATGAAACCGGGTGCCGGCATCATCAACATCGGGCGCGCCGGCACCATGGACTATGACGCGCTGGTCGAGTTCCTGGGCACAGGCCAGATCGGCGGTGCGATCCTCGACGTCTTTGATCCCGAGCCCCTGCCGGCGGATTCACCGCTCTGGACGACACCAAACCTGATGGTGATGCCGCATATCTCGGCCGATGACGGCGACACCTATATCGAGACCACGCTCAACATCTTCCTTTCCAACATGCGCCGCTTCATCGCCGGCGAACCACTCCACAACATCGTCCGTCCGGAACTGGGTTATTGACCAGCTCGCGCTCCAACCTTCCCTCACACCCGTCACGGCACGGCTTGACCGGGCCATCCATGCCGGAGAACCGGCACCACGCACCGACGGGTTGTCACGCGCACGATGCTGCCGCCATCATGTCACCGGCAGAGCTGGAGTGCTTGGCCTCAGGCATGGATGGCCCCATCAAGTGGGGCCATGACGGGTTGGGGAGAAACGCTATCGCACATCAACACCAACGGGGGCATCCGTCATGACACTTCCTGATCCGCAATCGCTCGAAGAGGCGCTGGCTTCGGAGGAACGCATCAAGGAGACCGGCGAATGGCTGGTTTCCAAGGGCATCAAGTCGATCCTGTGCTGCTGGATCGACCTTCTGGGCGTGCCCAAGACCAAGCCGGTGCCTATCTCCGACTGGCACCGCCTGTGCAAGGGCAAGGGCCCGCAGTTTGCCGTGCATTCGGTCTCGTTTGTGCCCGAACTGGGCCCGGCCGATCCCGACCAGATCATGGTGCCCGACCTCGACTCCCTGGTGATCTGTCCCTGGGACCGCAGTCTGGCCTGGGTCTTTGCCGACCTGTGGTGGAGCGACAAGCCCTACAACGTGTGCCCGCGCAGTGCGATGAAACGCATCGTGCGCGATTGCGAGGCCAAGGGTTATCAGCTCTATGCCGGTGTCGAGCCTGAGTTCATGGTAATGCGCTGGAAGGACGGCCAGCCGGTCAAGGCCTTCGACAACGACCCCCTTCCCGGCGAAGGCGTGCGCCCGCGCCGCCAGGCGTTCGGTTACGACGTTGAATACACCATGGATTCCATGGGTTTCCTGGGCGAGCTGATCGAGATCCTCGACAAGGAACTCGACTGGGACCTGCATGATGTCGTGGCCGAAGGCGCCTATAGCCAGTTCGAGCTTGATTTCGGATACACCAACATTCTGCAGATGGCCGACCGTCTGGTGTTCCTGCGTATTCTCCTGAAAGAGATCGCCAAGAAACACGGCATGTTCGCGACCTTCATGCCCAAACCCACCATCGGTGACTGGCGTTCTGGCGCGCATATGAACATCTCCATGCGCCACGTTGATGCACCCGAGGTCAACATCTTCGAGAAGGACGACGGCGGTTGGGGTGATCCCGTTTACAACGCGGTCGCCGGTCTGCTGCGCCATGGCGGTGCCCTGACGGCGGTCGCCTGCCCCACGGTCAACTCCTATAACGGCCTGGTGCCCCGTGTCGGCGGCTTCGAGGGTGGCACGGTGACCTGGGCGCCCACGCACATGACCTATGGTTACAACAACCGCTCGGCCATGCTGCGCCTGCCGCAAAGCCGCTTCTGCATCGAAAACCGCGCTGCGGACATGTGCATGAACCCCTATCTGGGCCTGGGCATCTCGGCCGCAGCCATGACCGACGGTGTGGTCAATGGCTATGATCCCGGACGCCCACTCAATCAGGACCTCTATTCCCTGTCCGAAAAGGAAATCGAGGAATCAGGCACACAGCGCCTGCCGCGCAACCTGCTGGAAGCGATCGAGACCCTGCGCAATGACGACTTCGTCCAGCAGGCCATGGGCGAGCAGATGGCCGAATCCTTCATGGCCTACAAGGTCGATGAATGGGAGCGTTACCATCAGGCCGTCACCGACTGGGAGGTGCAGGAATACCTGCGGCTCTATTGATGGCTGGCGGGCACGAGGCCTTCGAGCTCGGAGACGTCATCCTGCAATCGGGTGACGTCCTGCGTGATGCCAAGCTGGCCTACAAGACCTATGGCACGCTGAACGACGCTGGTGACAATGTCGTGGTGCTGCCCACCTTCTATACCGGCACCCACCAACGCAACGAGTGTTACTTCGGTCCGGGCCGGGCACTTGATCCCGCACGCCATTTCATCGTCGGCGTGAATCTGTTCGGCAACGCGGTCTCGTCCTCGCCCAGCAACACGGCCGCACCCCAGGACGGTCCGCGCTTTCCCAGAACCACGTTCCACGACAACGTCGCGTGCCAGCACCGGCTCCTCACCGAACATCTGGGCATCGAACGCATCGCGCTGGTGACCGGCTGGTCCATGGCAGCCTGCCAGTCGTTCCAGTGGGCCGCACAGTTCCCCGACATGGTCGATGCCATCCTGCCGTTCTGCGGCTCGGCCAGAACGGCGCCCCACAATGTCGTCTTCCTGGAAGGCGTGAAGGCGGCGCTCACCGCCGATGGCGACTGGAACGGTGGTGACTACCTTGCCCACCCCGTGCGGGGGCTCAAGGCCTTTGGGCGGGTCTATGCCGGCTGGGCATTCTCCCAGACCTGGTACCGCGAAGGGACCTACCGCGAGCTGGGTTACGAGACCTATGAGGACCTGCTCCTCGACTGGGAGGCCGATCATGTGAACGGCTGGGACCCCAACAACCTGCTCCACAAGATCTGGACCTGGCAGCAAGGCGACATCTCCAACAACGATCGCTACGGCGGTGACTTCAAGGCCGCGCTTGGTGCGATCAAGGCAAAGGCGATCGTCATGCCCGCCTCAACCGATCTCTACTTCCCGCCCGAAGACAACGCCATCGAGGTGGCCCAGATGCCCAACGCCGAACTGCGCGTCTTCGACACCACCTGGGGCCATTGCGTTGCCAGCGGCCTGAGCCATCCACCCTTCCACGACTTCTTCGACCAGGCCGTGCGGGACCTGCTGGAGGGCTGACTTAGTAACATTCGACTTCGCCCCACTTGATGGGGCGATCCATCTTCCGCCCGCAACGCAAAACCAGGTGCCGGGAGATGGATGGCCCGGTCAAGCCGGGCCACGCCAGTTAGAGCAGGAGTGCGTTCAGGGCTCCCCCTTCTCCCCATACGCCTTAACCAGCCCCTCCTTGCCGAACATCTCCTCGATGGCCTGGGGGCCGGAGCGTTTGGAGAGTTCGATGAAACGGTCATCTTCCCCAGCGCGCCAGATCATGCGTTCGCTGTAGGCCGGCATCAGGTCATCCTGGCGGCGTCGCTGATAGCCGCCCCAGCTTTCATCCAGGGCAGCGATGACGTCATCGGGTCGGGTCCAGGCGGCTTTGTAGAGGATCAGACCACCGCGCTCGATCAGCCAGGTCATGTTGGGCAGGGTACCGAAGGCCCGGTGGCAGGTGCCCGTCATGTCATCGAGCAGGATGGGGCGTTTGATCTTCTGCTCCTCACGGAACTGGCGCGCGTGATCGCGCTTCATGTCCATCGAGACATGGGGCGGCAGGTTTTCGGCCGGATGGGCCTCACGTACATACACAAACACCGATCGCACGGACCGGTCGACGTACCGCTCGGCGATGTCTTCCATCGCCTCGGCCGCCATCGTGCAATAGGCTCAGCTGTAGCTGCCGAAATCCATTAGAACAGCGCCTGATTTCCAGAGATCCTTGAGGTGGCGCGTCTCGCCGCTCTCCAGGTCTTCCAGGGCCATATCGGGTGCGATCGTCCCCACGTTCGGCGCTTCGTAGAATCGCTCGAACTTGTCGGCCTTCTCACCCGTGGGCGGGAAATGCGCATAGTTGTAGTCGTCCATCGGTTTCCTCCGTCTCGGACTAAACCAGTAAAGCAGCCCAGCAATACGGGGTCCACGCCCTTACAGGCGTTTGATCTATCGCAGTGCGCTTCTTTCCGTGCCGTTCATGATGCCAGACAAACCCGCATTCTGCAGATCTGATGACCGTGAATCCCGCGACATCCCTGCGTCTGTCGTCGCTTGAGCAGATTCATCCCCGCTCGTTGAAGTATCTCAGCGTCTATCTGCGCAGCCTGGTTCGCGGGCGTCTGTGGGCACAGGTGCTGGCCGGCATGGTGCTGGGGCTCGCCGTGGGCATTGCCATCGGCCCGACAGGCGGCTGGCTGGAACCGTCGACCGCAGCGACCCTTGGCAACTGGCTTGCCATGCCGGGAAGACTGTTTCTGGCGCTGATCCAGATGATCGTGGTGCCGCTCGTGTTTGCCTCGATCATCAGAGGGCTCGCGGCAACGGAAAACCCGTCCCAGTTGCGCACGATTGGCCTGCGTGTCGTGCTCTACTTCATTGCAACGACAGCGCTTGCCATCGTTATCGGCATCGTTCTGGCGCTGGTCATCCAGCCCGGCAGTTTCGTGGATCAGGAGATGGTGCGCCAGGCCGTTGGCACCGCAACGCTTGGTCCGGTCGAGGCGTCGGGACCGCCCGCTCTGTCGGAGATCCCCGAAAAGCTGATGTCCCTTCTGCCCGCCAATCCTCTGGGATCGATGGTCGAGAGCGATATGCTGCACGTGGTGATCTTTGCCGTGGTCGTCGGTGTCGCCCTGGTGATGATGCCGCCTGGACAATCAAAGCCCCTGCTGGACCTTCTGGGCTCCCTGCAGGAAGTCTGCATGACCGTGGTGCGTTGGGCCATGATGCTGGCGCCCATCGCAGTGTTCGGTCTTCTGGCGCAGCTGACGTCCAAGATCGGCCTTGCTGCCCTGCTCGGCATGGCCGTCTATGTCGCGACGGTACTGGCAGGTCTTCTGATCCTCTTCGTGTTCTAAATGATCCTGCTGTTCGTCTTTGCGGGCAGACGCCCCTTGCCGTTCCTGGCAGGAACCCGCGAACTGCTGCTGCTGGCGTTCTCGACGTCGAGTTCGGCAGCCGTGATGCCGCTTTCCATCAAGACGGCAGAGGAAACGCTGAAGGTGCGTAGTTCCATCAGTCAGTTCGTCATTCCCCTGGGTGCGACCATCAACATGAACGGCACCGCCCTCTATCAGGGCGTTGCCGCGATCTTCCTGGCCCAGGTCTTCGGGGTCGATATCAGCCTGGCCGGCATGGCACTGATCGTCATCACGGCCGTCGGCGCCTCGATCGGCACACCGGCGGCACCGGGGGTGGGCATTGTCGTTCTGGCCATGGTGCTGGGCACGGTCGGCATACCTCCGGCGGGCATTGCACTGATCATGGGCGTGGACCGCATCCTGGATATGTGCCGCACGGCCATCAATGTCTGCGGCGATCTGGTGGCAACCGTGCTGATGGATCATTGGAGCGCGGCGACCGACGCACCGGCAGCCGAGACTGCAAACGAAGTCGCCGGCAGGACATGACGCTAGCCGTCAGAGCGTCTCCTCATTGCCCCAGATCGCCGTGACCTGGCTGGAGAAGTGGCCGCCATTGCCGTGGCTGATGGCTGTTTTGGCGTCCTCGACCTGACGGTCTCCGCAGTCACCGCGCAACTGCTGGATCGCTTCGATCACAGTGAAGATGCCATACATGCCCGGATGTACGCAGGAGAGGCCGCCGCCATTGGTGTTGACCGGCAGCCGCCCGCCAGGCGCGATGCCGCCGTTCTCGACAAACGGGCCGCCCTCGCCCTTGGCGCAGAAACCCAGGTCCTCGAGAAACATGATCGGGTTGATCGAAAAGGCGTCATAGAGTTCCAGCACATCGATATCGGCGGGCGTGAGCCCTGCCATCTCGAAGGCGCGGGGGCCGGTCTCGCTGGCACAGGTCTGGGTGAGATCGGGAAGCTGTGAAATCTGGCGATGCCAATGGGCCATGGCGGCACCCAGCAGATAGACCGGCTCACGGCTGCAATCGCGTGCCCGGTCGGAGCGGGTCAAGACGACAGCACCCGCGCCATCGGTCACCAGACAGCAATCGCGCACGGTAAAGGGATCGCAGATCATCCTGGCGTCGATGACCTCCTCACGCGTGAGCGGGCCGCGCATGAAGGCATCCGGGTTCATTGCCGCCCATTGGCGCGCGGCAACGGCAACATCGGCAAGCTGTTCGCGCGTCGTGCCGTATTCGTATATGTGGCGCGAGGTCGAAAGTGCGTAGGAGCTGATGGGATAACGCGGGCCATAGGGCATCTCGTAGATCAGCGGTTCGCTGGTCGAGGGTGACAGCAGCTTGCCCGCCACGCTGCGCTGGGTACTGCCGTAGCAGATGAGCGCGGTGTCGATCAGCCCGGCATCAAGCGCCAGCGCGGCCCAGATCAGGTGTGCGACCGGCGAGGAACCGCCGATCTGCGTGCCTTCCGAGAGTTTCGGGCGGATGCCCAGGTATTCGCCCACATTGAGCGGGCCAAAGATGTTCTGGAGATTGGCGGCAAACAGGCCGTCGACATCACCGAACGAGAGTCCCGCTTCATCCAGGGCCTGTTTGGCCGCCATGGCGGTGAGGTCGAGATGTGACAGGCCCGGCGCCTCGCCGATGCCCGCCAGGCCAACACCAACGGCGGCAACCTTCCCCCGGAAGCTCATGAGGGGTCAAAGACGACCAGCGGGTTGCCGTCCTCCTGTTTGATGCGTGCCGCGACGGCCATGCCGATCTTCACGTCTTCGGGTTCCGGCCCCTCCACACGTCCGGGAAAGCGTACGCCTTCCTCCATATCGACGAGGCATAGATTGTAGGGCCCGCCCTTGTCCGGCCTCTGCCGGATCACCGTGGTGGCATAGACCGTGCCCTTGCCCGACACTTCGCGCCAGGTCAGGGATGATCCGTGACAATGGGGGCAAAAGAGCCGCGGGTAGAAGACGTGGCGCTGACAATCGCCGCAATGCTGAATGCAGATCCGCCCTTCGGCAAGGTAAGCGGCATAACGTTCATCGGGACCTTCAGGGAGCGGGTGGGGCACAGACATCTCCATCACGGATTGGCATGGCGCAGGTCATCAGCAGGGAGGGCGCAACGCTGCCATCGGCATCGAACGAGGTGAGATCACCGCGCCAGGTCATCGCATCATCCAGTACTACGGACAGGTAACCAAAGGCTGCGGTTGTCGACGGCAGGGCGGAAACCCAGCCAGTCGCGGCCTCGCCATCAACCTCCATGGCAACGGGAAGCGCGATCACGTTGCTGTCAAGATGCGTGCCACTGTTGCCGACGATGATCTGTGACGGCCGGTCGCTGTCAAAGGAAAGCGCCTGTGCTTCATGGACATGGCCCGACAGCACCAGCGAAACGTTCCCCGGAAGCGCACCATCCAGAGCCGCCTTCAGGGTCAGTTGCCAGGCATCGCTGCCATCGAAGGTGCCGCCACCGCTCAACACATTCGCCGACCAGAACGGACGATGGGTCAGCAGCCAGACGGGATCGTCGCCTTCTGCGGCAAGATCTGCAGCTTGCTTGAGCAGCGGCGAGAACTCCCTGACCTGCCAGCCAAACGCCGACTCGTCCTGCCAGGAACTGGCATCACAACCATCGGAATTGTCGAGCACGACCATGTCGAGGTTACCGACGGAGACCCGATACGGTTCGGTCGTCACGACGGGTGCCGTGCAGTGGCGCGTTCCGTGCAGGGGGTCCAGCAGTTCGGAATGGGGATCGAGGAAATAGAACCAGCCATCGCCACCCCGGCTGCAAAGTTCATGGTTCCCGCGCACGACAACCCAGGGGGCAGCATCCATGAGCGGCGCGGCAGGCGTCATCAGATCGTCGCGCCAGGTCTCCCAGGTGGAGAGGTCGTGCAGGGAAACATAGTCGGCGTCGGCGCCCGGCACACAGCCGTCATAAACACGGGGATCGCCCTCATCGCGGCGTGACGGCGTGCCGCGATAGTCGTAGTCGCCCATATGGATCACGAGGTCAGGGCTGTCGCCTGCAGCGGATGCGGCCAGTTCAGGGAACGGCCATCCATCCTCGCAACTCTGGTCTTTGGGCGAGCAGCCGGTATCGCCCAGGATGGCAACATCAAGGCCTCCGCCGTCATGCCCATGCATGGTGGCGACGGGCTTGCCTGCGATGCTAATGCTTGCGTCGAGCGACGTGACGACTTCACAGACTACGACCGGAAACCGTTCGGCATCGGGATTGTAGCGAGGCGCCGAGACCGTTGCTTTGCCATCAACCACAAACTCCGGACAAGCCGTCTCAGCGCCATCAACCACGGCCCGCGCGAGCAGGACGGTCCTGTCGTTGACCGGGTCGTAGGCAACGACGCTGTAGGACGCCAGGACATCCGCGTCAGCCCGGCCCGGCACCGCCACACTCAAAAGTGCGAGAGAAAGGCATCCAAAGAAACGTTTCATCACGCGGCCCTCCCTACTCCCGTCATCGCCCCACTTGATGGGGCGACCCATGCCGCCATCAAGATACCCGAACCGCCGGCGCAGGAACATGAAGACACCGGTATGGATGGCCCGGTCAGGCCGGGCCATGACGGGATGGTTGGGAGTGGTACGAACCTGTTCACACCACCTCCGCATAGCCGTTGTTGAGCACAACGACATCGCGCTCGACCACGCGTGCGCGGAAGGAGACGGTGCTGCCGTCACGCCACATCTCCGTGCGGATGGTTTCGCCGGGGAAGACCGGTGCGGAGAAGCGCACGTCAAAGCGCCTGAGACGGGTGGGGTCGTAACCGCAGAGTGTTTTCAGAAGGCAATGGCCGGAGACACCGAAGGTGCAGAGACCGTGCAGGATCGGGCGCTCAAACCCGGCCTCCCTGGCGACATCCGGGTCGGCGTGAAGCGGATTGCCGTCCCCGTTGAGACGGTAGATCAGGGCCTGCTGTGGCAGGGTCGGCAGGTCGCAGGTATGGTCGGGCTCGCGTTCGGGAAGCTTGTGCACCTGACGGATGGGACCAGTGGGCCCACCGAAACCGCCGTCCCCGCGGCAGAAGGTCGTGCGCGTGATCGTGGCGACAGGCTTTCTCGTATCGGCGTTCGAGACCTCTCGGGTCATGTAGATCAGCGCACCCTTGCCCTCCCCCTTGTCGATGATTTCATCGACCCGGCTGCGGGTCACGTACCGTCCCTGCGGCAACAGGGTCTGGTGCAGTGTGATGCCCTCCTCGCCATGCACAACCCGTTTCCAGTCAACCCCGGTTGCAGGATCACGCAACCAGAAATGCGAAGGGGCGACCACCACGGCCATGGTCGGCAGGGCCAGCATACCGGGTTCATAGGTAAACCGAAGCTGGTCGGGGTCGACGGGGTCGAATCCCAGTCCGACACCCAGCGCATAGAGCGCCGATTTCTCCCAGGTCCAGTCAACGACCTGTTCCCCGAAATTCCACGCCTTGAGTTTCTCGTAATCGATTGCCATGGCTCAACCTCGCAGATCGGCACGGCCGTTGTCGATGACAACAATGTCGCGAGCCTGAGCCTTCACGCGGAACCAGACCGTCGATCCCTCGTGCCAGAGTTCCGTGGAGAGGGTTTCGCCGGGATAGACCGGTGCCGTGAACCGGCCAGAAATCCGCGCGATGGCTGCGGGGTCATGGCCACAACAGGATGCAACCACCGCGTGACAGGCCAGGCCATAGGTGGCGAGCCCGTGCAGGATGGGGCCGTCGAACCCGGCGGAACAGGCGTATTCAGGCTCGACATGGAGCTTGTAGTGGTCGCCCGACAGGCGATAGAGCAGCGCCGCCTGTGCCGGAACCTCGCGCGTCACACGGTGGTCGCGCGCGCGATCCGGAGGTGCCGGTCGATCGGACGGTGGCGGCGGTTCCCCGCCAAAACCGCCAGCGCCGATCAGCACGTCAGTCTGACGACGCGTGGCGACCAGCGTGCCGGTTGCCGCATCGTGCAGCTCTTCCTCGATGATCAGGAGTCCGTGGCTGCCCTCGCCCCGGTCATACAGTCCTGCAATGCGTGACTGGCTGGCGAGTCTGCCCTCGGGTTTCAGTGGAGCATGGAGAATCAGGGTTTCATCACCGTGAACGTTGGGGGCATCGCCCAGGCCAAGGTTCGGGTCCGTGAGCCAGTCAAGCTTGTCACCCAGGACCGTGGCAAAGGTCGGCAACACCTTAGGCCCCCATTCTTCGTAGACGAACGGAAGTTCCTCCCGATCCATGGGATCGGCCCCCAGCCCCAGACCCAACGCATATAGCAGGGCATCCGAGGCAGTATAGCTGCGTTCAGTTCCAGGAATGGCAAAGGCGGCGACCTTGTCGGGATCGGGACGGATCATACGGGATCCCAGCTGAAGACATCGCCGGAAATCTCCAGCGGGGTGAGGTCGTTGGCAAAAGCTGGACCCATCTGATCGGCGAGCGCTCTGGGGGTCCAGCCGCCGTCGCGGTGCAGCTGGCGGATCGGGCGCGGCTGGCTCATCAGGAACACTTCGTTGCCACGCATGCAGAAAATCTGGCCTGTCACCTCGGCTGCGGAATCGGACGCCAGATACACCACCAGGGGCGCAACCTTGGCGGGGGTCAGGGATTTCAGCTTGTCGACCCGGGCCTTCTGTTCTTCATCGCCCGTGGGGATGGAGCCGATCATGCGCGACCAGGCGAAGGGTGCCAGACAGTTCGAGCGCACGCCGAACCGGGCCATATCGATGGCGATGCCGCGCGACAGGCCGACAATGCCCATCTTTGCGGCGGCATAGTTGGCCTGGCCGACATTGCCGATCAGACCCGAGGTCGAAGTGAAATGCACAAACGCGCCCGAACCCTGTTCGCGGAAGAGCGTCGCAGCAGCACGGCTGGTGTTGAAGCTGCCGCGCAGATGAACATCCAGAACGGCCTCGAAGTCGGCATGGCTCATCTTGTGAAAAATGCCGTCGCGCAGGATGCCGGCGTTGTTCACCACCGCATCCAGACGGCCATAAGCGTCGATCGCCGTGGCAACCATGCGCTGCGCGCCCGCGGGGTCAGCGACATTGTCGCCGTTGACGACCGCTTCTCCGCCGGCATCACGGATTGCCGCGACAACCTCTGCGGCAGGTCCCTGATCTTCTCCGGCGCCATCGAGCGCGGCGCCGAGGTCGTTCACCACCACAGCGGCACCTTCCTGCGCCGCCAGAATCGCGATCTCGCGCCCGATGCCGCGTCCTGCGCCGGTCACCAGCACCACCTTGCCTGCCATCATGCCGTCTGCCATGGATCCCTCCCTCGATACCGACTCTACTGTTTCGTTCACGACCGAAGCGGTCAATGATACCGGGTACAAATCCCCTGGGGAGAACTTTATGAGCAAGGATCTTTATGTCCGGCTAGCCGGGCTGAGCACGGCCACGGTTTCGACCCAGCTTCTGAAACACGGCTATCGCGCGGTCTATATCGGCGGCATCCGGCCGCTGTCACCGGACCAACCGACCATCGCCGGACCGGCCTACACCCTGCGTTGCCTGCCGTTCCGGGAGGATCTTTGTGATCCCGCAAAGCTGGGCGATACCGAAAGCAGCCAGCGCAAGACGATCGAGGAAGCACCACCCGGCAGCGTGATCGTGATCGAAACCCGCGGCGACACCTCGGCCGGCGTTATGGGTGACATCCTGGCGACCCGCATGAAGGTGCGCGGTGTTGCAGGGCTCATAACGGACGGCGCGGCACGCGACGCCGCAGGCGTGACGGCAAGTGGTTTCCCGGTCGTGTGCGCAAGCGCCACAGCACCCGCCAACATCGCTTCGTTCAGCGACGGCGGACGCCAACTCGCCATCGCCTGCGGCGGCGTCTGCGTTGTTCCCGGTGATGCCGTCATCGCCGATCAGGACGGCACCATTGTCATCCCCGCCGAACTGGTCGAAGAGGTCGTGGAGCATGGCCAGGAACAGGAGGCCTTCGAAGCCTGGGTGAGCAAGGAAGTCGCTGGAGGCGCGGGCATTGTCGGACTCTACCCGCCAAACGATGACGCCCGAGCACGCTACGCAGCCTGGGAAAAGGACCAGAGCTGAGCGTCTTCGCATGACCTGATTGCGTTTGACGCCTTGCACAGGATGGTTGGATGATCCCCGTGGCTCGCAAGGAGGAAACATAGACCGATGGCGCCTGTTCCTGTGATTGATGATGGCACCGGATCGCGGCAACAACTGTTGCGAGATACGATCATTCCCGTACATCTAGAGAATCGGCCATGACAATCGAGACAGACGTTGCCGTGGTCGGGGCGGGTGCTGCTGGCCTTGCCGCAGCCAGGGAGCTAAAGGCTGCAGGCGTGAACCATGTGGTGCTCGAAGCCAAGCCTGAGATCGGTGGGCGCACGTTCTGCGACCAGACGACCTTCGGGTTTCCATACGACATTGGCGGCTTCTGGCTTTACGACGACAACGACAATGTGTTCATCGAGGCTGCCAGGGAACTGGGCTTAGACATCGGCGATACAGCGTTTCCCTGGCCGGACATGCCCATGATTCTGGGCGATGTCTGGGAAACATCATCCCAACTGGAAGAGAGACTTGCCCACAACGAGGCCGCCATGGCCGCTCTTGCAGGGTTTGCGCGGTCAGGGCCCGATCGTACCGTCGCAGAGGTCATACAAACAGACTCGCCATGGCTTCCCGTGCTTGCCTCCTGGATGGGCATGCTGAAAGGTCGCCGTATCGAGACCGTCTCGGCTGCTGATTCAGCAAATCGCCCCGGCGGCTTTGCCTTTCGGCAGGTTCGCGAAGGTATGGGCAATCTGATCCGCGATTGGGCCGATACCGAAAATGTCCACGTGAACACTCCGGTCCGCGCCATTGATTGGAGCGCCAAGGGCGTTGCACTCGACACAGGCCGCGACACCGTTTCGGCAAAGACGGCAATCCTGACCGCATCAGTCGGCGTGCTTGCCTCTGACACCATCCACTATGCACGCCCCCTGCTGGCCCGAGTCCGTGAAGCGCTTGACTGTCTGCCCATGGGAACCGTGAACCGTATCGCCGTGCAGTTTGACGGCGATGTCTTCGGTGAGGCCTGTCCACCCATGTTCGGTCGCTTCGTATCGCCGGATCGCTATATCTACGTCATGACAAGACTGGTGGGAGAAAACGTAGCCCTTGGCTATGTCGGCAACGATCTGGCCCTTGCACTGGAAGACCAGCCCGATGACGTGGCTGTCGACCTGCTGTGTGACGCGCTTGACCTTGCCATCGGTCATGACGTCCGGTCGCGCATCAAGGCGGTTCTGTGTACCCGCTGGCATGCCGATCCATGGACATTGGGTGCTTATGCAGAGGCCCTACCCGGCGGCAGCTGGGCAAGAAAGGCCCTGCATGAACCCTGGGACAATCGCGTCTTTGTAGCCGGCGAAGCCACATCGCTGACGCAGTTTTCCCAGGTCCAGGGGGCAGCCAATGAAGGTATCCGGGCGGCCCGGGCAGCTATCGCCGTCTGAGATCTGACAGATGATCCTGCGATCAGCCCTGATAAGATTCTTCATCCTTGTAGGGGAACCACCAGAAGTCCGCAGGTTCGTTTTCGTGGTCGATCATGGTGAGTTTGGTGTGGCGGAACTGGTCGATCCCTTCCGATCCAAGCTGACGGCCTGTCCCTGACAGCTTGCGCCCGCCAAAAGGCCCGGCATCGTTGTCGACCAGCGCCGAGGCGTTGATCCAGGTTGTGCCGACTTCAAGCTCGTTCATCGAACGCATGATCTCGGTGACATCGTTGGTGAAGACACAACCACCCAGGCCGTAATCCGAGTTGTTGGCAAGGTCCATGGCTTCATCAAAGCTGCCGACACGGCAGATCGGCATGACCGGGCCGAAGCTCTCGTTGTTCATGATGTCCATGTCGGGGGTACAGTCGGTCAGGATCGTGGGGCTGTGGAAGAACCCCCTGTTGAAGCCGTCGGGACGGCTACCGCCCAGCGCAACTTTGGCACCCTGGTCGATCGCATGGGCCAGAATACCCTCAAAACGATCACGTTCGCGCTGTGCCGCCATCGGCCCCAGGTCGACCTTGTCGAGGCCGTTGCCGATCCGCAGCCGCGAAGTAAGCTCTGTCACCTCCTCGACAAACTGATCGTGGACGTCCTCATGGATGTAGAGCCGTTCGGCCGAGGTGCAGACCTGGCCGCAATTGGCAAAGGACGCGAAGACGGCCGCCTGGCTCGCGACCGACAGTTTTGCCGACGGCATGACCATGAATGCATCGTTACCACTGGCTTCGATCAGGGCCCGCTTGAAGGTATCCGCACAGGTCCGCGCCACAGCCTGCCCGCCGGGAACCGAGCCGGTGAAGGCAATACCATCAACGCCCTTGTGGCCAACCAGCGCCTTGCCGGTCTCCAGTGCCCCGGGAAGGCATTGCATCAGCCCTTTGGGCAGATGGTCGAAACACTCCATCAACACAAGGGATGAAAAGCTGCACAGCTCCGAGGGTTTCATGATGACCGCGTTGCCGGCTGCCAGCGCAGCGCTGGCCTCCCAGCCGAACAGCACAAAGGGGAAGTTGTAGGGCAGAATGATCCCGACAACGCCCAGGGGATCCTTGGTGACGACATGCATCTGGCCGTCGACATTGGGGCCAACCACCCTGCCGGCATCGTGGCGTGCGATCTCGGCGTAGTAGTCAAAGGCACTGGCCGCCCACCACACCTCGTTGGCCGATTCCTTGAAGGGTTTGCCCATCTCGCGCGTTGCCGCTTCGGCCAATCGTGGCATCACCTCGCGAAGCCGACGCGCGACCTCATGCAGTTCCTCGGCCCGGGTTCCCTGGTTTGTGCGGTTCCATATCTTCTGCGCCCGTTTGGCGGCTTCAACGGCTTCGTCCACCTCAGCCGCACTTGCAAAAACAAGCGCGCCGTTGACGTCCTCGGTCGCGGGATCAATCGCATCACAACCGTCGGTGCCGGCACCCTTGCGCAGCACGCCATCGATGTGGATGTGCCCTGACAAACTCTTGAATGTTTCCATCATCATCATGGCGGATTCTCCCGGTACGTTCTTGTCATGTGTTACCCCACGCCACAGTCGAGCAGGCTTTTCTTTCAAGAGCCATGCCCCAAAGGGGCCATTAACCTATCAGGATTCGATGCTAGGTTCGCATGATCAACAGTTCTGAGGAGCAGGTGAACCGACATGGCGAACATCTTCATCATCGGCGCAACCGGCGGCGTCGGCAACAAGTTGGGGCGTCTCCTTGTGCGGTCAGGGCACAGCGTTATCGGCCTCCATCGAAAACCCGATCAGGCTGCCGGTCTGGCCAATGACGGTCTAACGCCAGCCCAGGGTGACATCATCGAGATGACGCCGGAGCAATTGGCCCAAGCAGCGCAGGGCACTGACGTGATCGTCTTTACCGCCGGTGCAGCCGGGAGTGGCCTCGACCGGACGACCGCGATCGACGGTGACGGCCCGACCAAGGCAATCGAGGCAGCAAGGCTTCTGGGAATCACGCGCCTGTATCTCGTCTCTGCCTTTCCTGAAGCCGGCCGCCAGCGGGAACGCAGTGATGGATTCGAACACTACATGGCCGAAAAGAAGCGCGCCGATGTGGCCGTGGCGACGTCGGAACTTGATTGGGTCATCCTGCGCCCCGGCACCCTGACGGACGCCGAAGGCGAAGACACCGTAACGATGGGTCCTGCAATCCTCTACGGCAGCATTGCCCGCGAGACCGTGGCGCGCGCCCTCTGCGCCCTGATCAATCAACCATCAGTCCGCCGCGAGATTATCGAATTGACGGACGGCCCCACGCCCATCGACGAAGCCGTCGCCACGTTGAGGCAGGGTTGAGCGACACCCCACAAACCACGCGACAACTCAGTCCCGACGGCGCTGCCATCCTGGGTCATGCCATGTCCTGTGCGGGAACGCTGGAAGGACCAGACGCTATCGCCGCGTTTGTCGGGGAGGTTGTTCCCAACAATGTCACAGCCGTGTTTGCCTGGCAGGCAGGACGCCGGCCCAGACACATGCACGAGAACTATGATGCAAGAAGAAAGCAGGTCGCGAACCAGATCTACATGAAGGGTGCCTACCTTCTCGATCCGTTTTTTGTCGCGAGCCAGAACATCGAATCAGATTGTGTGCTGCGTCTGCGGGACGTGCAGACAGACAAGTTCCGGCAAAGCGAGTACTACCGATCCTATTACGTCAGCACCGGCCTGATCGACGAGATCTCCTTCTATGCCAGATGTGAGAACGACACGTTTCTTGCCATATCGATCGGTCGCTATCGCGGCGCACAGAAGTTCTCACAACGCGACTATGGCCGCGCCTGTTTCTTTTTGCCGGTGGTTGCTGCGCTCGTCCGGCGTCAATGGCTTGCTGAAGTGGGAGGCGATTCCTCGGGAAGGCATCAATCCACCCACGACGCGGCGCTGCCTCTTCCACAATTGCTGGAACAGGAGCCCTTCGCCGTCCTGACGGCGCGGGAACGCTAGATCGTGGCTCTCATGCTGCGGGGACATTCGTCAAAGTCGATCGCCGGCGCCGTCGCAATCTCTGTCGGCACGGTGAAAAACCACCGCAAGAACATCTACCGCAAGCTTGCCGTCCATTCCCAGTCAGAGCTGTTCGCCCGGTTCCTGAACGTCATCGGCTAGAGCGTAGTGCGTGAATTAGGAATCGTTGGGGGATTCCCATTTTGTTTGATTGGTGATTCCATGGGTCAGGAGGTGTCTCATGGGAAAGTCTACG
>CALIUG010000295.1 GCA_938048755.1 uncultured Alphaproteobacteria bacterium | reverse complement strand
ACCACTGCAAACCAGAACGGCGCGTGCGCGAGCATACGGTCTATATCTTCAAGAATCTGGCGGCGACCACGGGCATGGTGGTGGCAGCGCTGACCGGTGTCGTGTGGCTCTCCCAGTCCCTGCGGTTCATCGACTTCATCGTCAACAAGGGCCTGTCGGTGCTGAGCTTCCTGCGCCTGACCATGCTGTTGCTGCCCACGGTGATGATCGTGATCGTTCCGGTCGCGACGCTGTGCGCGGTGATCTATGCCTATAACCGGCTGACCGCCGACCGGGAACTGGTCGTGCTGCGTGCTGCCGGTGTTGGCCCCTGGGGACTCGCCAGGCCGGTTCTGATGCTGGGCGTCATCACCACGCTGATCGGTTATGCGCTGTCGCTTTATCTGATGCCCGCGGGTTTCCGCACGTTCAAGGATGACGAGATCGTCCTGCGCACGGATTTCTCGCAGGTGCTGTTGCAGGAAGGTGTCTTCAACAACCTTTCGGACGAACTGACGGTCTATGTCCGGGCGCGCGGCGAGGACGGCAAGCTGCGCGGTATTCTGGTGCATGACAGCAGCACGCCCGAGACGGCCGTGACCATGATGGCCGAATGGGGCGCGCTGGTGAACGGCCCCGATGGCCCGTTGTTCGTGCTGGGTGAAGGCAACCGCCAAGAGGTCGTGGGCGAGGAGCGCACCCTGCGCATGCTCTATTTCGACAGCTACACACTGGACCTTTCGCCGCTGGCCGAACCGTCAGGCGTTCGTTATCGCGAACCCAAGGAGCGCTATCTGAATGAGCTGCTGCGCGCGCCCCAGACCGCCAGCGAAGAACAGCACCGCGACGAATTGCTGGCCGAAGCACACCGGCGTATCGTGACACCGCTGAACGCCATGGCGCTGGCCATGATCGGGCTGGCGGCGATGATCGCGGGTGAATTCGACCGCCGGCGGCAATGGCCGCGCATCGCCTGGGGCATCGCAGGTGGGCTGGCCTATATCGGCATTTCCTTCACGCTGGGCGGCCTGATCACCAAGAACCCGCTCATGACCAGTGTCTATTACCTGTTCCCGTTGCTGGTCTGTGTGATCTGCAGTTGGGTCATGACGATCAATCGGTTCACGCTGCCCTTTGGCGGCGGCCGCAGCACGGCCGGAGCCTGAGGCCGGGTCATGCGCATCTCTCCCCTGCTCTCGCGCTACATTGCCAGGCGGTTCCTGTCCTCGATCGTGCTGGTGTTCGGTGTTCTGATCGCTGTTGCCTTCCTGATCGATGTTCTGAATCTGGGTGACCGGGCATCGTCGCGCGACGAAGCCGGGTTTGGTCTGGTGCTGGAAATGGCGTTGCTGCGCCTGCCCTCCCTGGCCCAGAAGGTCCTGCCTTTTGCCATGCTGTTTGGCACCATGCTGACCTATATCTGGCTGACGCGGACCCATGAACTGGTCGTGACGCGCGCAGCCGGGGTATCAGCCTGGCAGTTCCTGCTGCCCTCCCTTGCCATCGCCCTGGCGCTGGGTGTCTTTCTGATCACCGTCTTCAACCCCATGGCATCGGCCATGGTGTCGCGGTTCGAGCAGCTTGAAAGCCAGTTCCTGCGCGGACAGAGCAGCCTGCTGGCAGTTTCACCAGGCGGCCTCTGGCTGCGTGAGGGTGATGGCGTGCGCCAGTTCGTGATCCATGCCAACCGGGTCTCTTCCAGCGGCGCCGATCTGGGCGATGTCATCATCTTTGCCTTTGAGGATGACGACCGGTTTGTCGAGCGGGTCGATGCCGAACGCGCCCTGCTGCGCGATGGTTACTGGGAGCTGCAGGGTGTCCTGGTGACCCGGCCCGACGCCACGGTCGACCGCCATGACGTGCTGGAAGTGCCCACGGAACTGACCGTGCCGCACATTCAGAACAGCTTTGCTTCGCCCGATACGATGTCGTTCTGGGAACTGCCTGACTTCATCGCAACCATGGAAGCCGCCGGATTCTCGGCCCTGCGCCACAAGATTCACTGGCACGCAATCCTTTCCATTCCTCTGCTGCTGGCCGCGATGGTTCTGGTAGCCGCGACCTTCTCGCTGCGCCTGACCCGGAGCGGCAGGCTGGGCCTCTTCCTGCTGGCGGGCCTGGGGTCAGGGTTCCTGCTGTATTTCCTGTCGGACATCTCCCTGGCGCTTGGCATGTCGGGCAGTCTGCCACCAGTTCTGGCGGCATGGGCGCCCGCAGCGATCTTTGCCATGATCGGCAGCGCGCTTCTGTTCCACATGGAGGATGGCTGATGAGGCGTCATCTTTCCATCCTGGTGCTGCTGGTTGGGCTGGGCCTTGCCGCCCTGCCGGCCATCGCACAGGTCGACCTGGAAGATGGCGTCATCATGCAGGCCGATACCCTGCGGTATGACGATGTGAACGGCATCATCACCGCGAACGGCAATGTGGAGTTTGCCCATCAGGGGCGAATCCTGCAGGCCGATACCGTGACCTACAACCAGCCGGCCGACCTGATCACAGCATCGGGCAATGTCGTCCTGGTGGAGGCAACCGGCGAGGTGATGTTCATCGAATATGCCGAGCTGACCGGCGACATGCGCAATGGCGCCATCCGCGGCATCCTGATTCTGCTCGACAAACATACCCAGCTTGCCGCCAACGGCGGACGCCGTGTTGATGGCCGCATCACCGAATTGAGCAAGGCGATCTATACGCCCTGCGAGGTCTGTGAGGACAGCACGAACCATGCACCGTTCTGGCAGGTCAAGGCCCGGCGGGTGGTCCATGACCAGTTGCTGCGCGATCTGATCTATTACGACGCGACCCTGGAAGTCTTCGGCGTACCGATTGCCTATACCCCCTACCTGCGCCACCCCGACCCCACGGTCGAACGCCGCACCGGATTTCTGACGCCGGTTTATGGTTCATCCAGTACGCTGGGCTACAACGTCCAGGTGCCCTACTACTTCGACCTGGCACCCAACCGGGACTTTACCTTTGCCCCGATCGTCACCGAGGAAGAAGGCGTGGTGCTGGTTGGCGAATACCGTGAACTCACCGAAACCGGCGACTACATCCTGGAGGGTTCGGTCACCTATACCGATGCGCGCAACAACGACGGTACCCTCAAGGGTGGCGAGGAAGAACGTTGGTTCATCAAGGGTGAAGGCCTGTGGCACTATGATCCGACCTGGCAGTACGGCTTTGATCTCTACCGGGCATCCGACGACACCTATCTTTCGCGCTACAGCTTCGATGACGCCGACACGTTGACCTCCGACATCTATGTCGAGGGCTTCCGTGACCGGACATACGCATCGGCGTTTGCCTACACGTTCCAAGGGCTGCGTCAGGATGACGACCCCGGCGAGATTCCGGTCGTCGCCCCGCTTCTGAACCACAATCTGGTGACCGATCCCGACGAAGACGGTGCCTTTTTCACGCTCGACACCAACGTGCTGGCCCTGACCCGCAACGACGGGACCGACAGCCGCAGGCTTTCGGTCAAGGGGGCGTGGGAGCGCCCGATGCTGACCGGCAATGGTCAGATATTCACCTTCCGCGCTTCGCTGCGCGGTGATGCGTATCAGGTCAATCAGGTTCAGGTCGGCAATGGACAGCCGCCTGAATCAGGATTTGTAGGACGGGTTATCCCCCTGACCTCTCTGGAATGGCGCTGGCCCCTGGTGCGCCAGAGTGGCGATACCCAACAGCTGATCGAGCCGATCATCATGACCGTGTGGAGCCCGAACGGTCAGAACCCGGCGCGCATCCCCAACGAGGACAGCCAGGAATTCGCCTTCGACACCACCAATCTCTTTTCGGAGAACCGGTTTCCCGGTCTTGACCGTGTCGAAGGCGGCCTGCGCATCAACTATGGCGTGCGCATGGGCGTTTACGGCTTTGGCGGCGGGCGCAGCGAGTTCATGATTGGCCAGAGCTGGCGCGAACGCGACGACGACACCTTTGGCCCCCAGAGCGGCCTGGACGGCCACTTCTCCGATTATGTCGGGCGCGTCCTTGTGAGCCCGGGCGAATATGTCGATCTGCTCTATCGGTTCCGCCTGAGCGAAGAGGACTTCACCTTCCAGCGACAGGAACTGGGCCTGGGCATCGGTCCTGACTGGGCACGCCTCAATCTGACCTATATCCAACTCAAGGATGTCGCCAACAACGTGGTCGACACCAGCGGTGAACGCCAGCAAATCACCTCGGCCTTCAGGCTTGAAGTCCACGATGAATGGACCCTGAGAGGTGACTGGCGCCAGGACCTGTCAGGAGCCGGTACGATTTCCTATGGCGCGTCCCTGGTCTATGAAAACGAGTGCATCGCGATCACGGGCAGCGGCGAACGGCGATTCACGGACGATATCGGGGTCAATCCCGAGACGATCTTCTTTGTGACCGTGCAACTCAAGACCCTGGGTTAGGTGCGGGAAATGCAATTTCTCCAGCCTTTGAGACAGCAATGCCATGAAAGCGCCTTGATTTCGGCCTTTCACTCTTCCATGGTCCGCGCTTTCCAAGAACCAAACATCATGATTGCCCAAACCAAAGTCTTCATCTGTCTCCTGGCCGTGATTTCGGCCTTCGGCACGCTGACCCTTGCAGGCAGCGATGCACGTTCGCAGGATGCTGTGCGCATTGCAGCCGTCGTCAACGACGATGCCATTTCGCTTCTCGATGTCTATGAACGCACTGCCATCATCTTCGCCACGACAGGCCTTGAATACAGTCAGGAGACGGAGCGGCGCATCATTCCCCAGGTACTGCGAACCCTGATCGACGAGCGCCTGCAGATGCAGGAAGGCGCGCGGGCAGGCTTGGACGATGTGGAGGTCAACTTCGATCAGGTCTATCCTCTGGTGGAGCAGAACCTGGGCATCCAGCGTGGCCAGCTTCAGGCGTTCATGGCCTACAATAATCTCAACATCGAATCCCTGAACGCCCAGCTGACCGCCGAGATCGTCTGGTCGGAGCTTGTCGAGCGCAGGATGCAGCGTGACGGAATCACCGATGCGGAAATCGATGCCGAACTCGACCGGCTTCGCGCTGCGGCCGATCAGCCAGCCTATCTGCTGGCCGAAATCTTCCTGGCTGTCGACGAACCTTCCAGAGAACCTGAAATCGAAGCCAATATGCTGCGCCTGCGTGAGGCGATCCTGTCGGGCGCAAGTTTCCCCATCATCGCGCGGCAATTCTCCCAGAGCGCCAGCGCGATCGAAGGCGGCGATCTGGGCTGGATCATCGAAAGTCAGCTTTCCGAAGATCTGCGCGCAGTCGTGCCCCAGATTCCAATTGGCGAACTCTCCCAGCCCATTCGTGTCATCGGCGGCTTCAACATGATCCTGATGCGCGAAAATCGCGTCGGCTTCGATGCAACGCCTGACGACACCAACCTGTCCATGCGGCAGGTCATCTTCCCGGTTGCTGAAGGTGAAACCGACACCAACGTCAGCCAGCGGGCCGCATTGGCCGGCAGCGCACTGGAGGTCTGTGGTGATCTCGACGCTTTGGGCGCAGCCGATCCCACCCTGGCTGTTGGATCGGAAATCACCATCCGGCTCGGCGATCTGCAGCCCACCTTACGCGACGCCGTCACCGGTCTTGCCGCAGGTGATGCCAGCGCTCCAATCCGGACAGATCAGGGTTTCCACGTGATCATGGTGTGCGACCTTTCTGAGGCCAACAACGGCCTTCCTTCACGCGAGGAAATCCAGGCAAACCTGGAGGCCATCCAGTTCGACCTCGTGGCACGCGGCTATCTGCGTGACCTGCGCCGAGCTTCCTTTGTGGATATTCGCATATGAGCGAGCCGCCGCTTGCCCTGACCATGGGCGAGCCTGCCGGGATCGGCGGCGAGATCAGTCTGAAAGCATGGCATGCGCTGCGTGACGAGACCTGTCGCTTTTTTGTGATCGACGACCTCTCACGGCTGGAAAGCCTGGCAGAAACGATCGGGCTGAAAACACCGCTGCGACATATTTCCACACCCTGCGAAACAGATGACGTTTTTCACGAGGCGCTTCCGGTTCTTGCGATTGGCGAGACGATCCGGTGCGCACCAGGTAGACCGGACATCAGCACTGCCAATTCGGTGCTCGATGCGATACGCCGCGCTGTGGAATTCACGATGCACGGTGATGCAAGCGGCGTTGTCACCAACCCGATCCAGAAGTCTGTCCTGGCGCAAGCAGGCTTTGCGCATCCCGGTCATACCGAATTCCTGGCCAAGCTGGCAGGTGGTCATGTGCGGTCCGTGATGATGTTGGCCGGCGGCGGCCTGCGGGTCGTACCGGTGACGGTTCACATGCCGCTTTCGGAGGTCCCGAACGCTCTAACAACGGATCTGATCGTCGAGACGGCGATGATCACCGAACGCGCCCTGCGTCAGGACTTCGGCATCGCAAAGCCACGGTTGGCCATGGCAGGCCTCAATCCGCATGCCGGAGAAAACGGCATACTGGGTCCCGAAGACGACGCGGTCATCCGGCCGGCAGTGGAACAGCTTCGCATGGCAGACATTCAGGTCGCAGGCCCCCTGCCTGGTGACACGATGTTTCATGAAGCAGCGCGCGCCACCTATGACGCCGCACTGTGCATGTATCATGACCAGGCCCTGATTCCGCTGAAGACCCTGGCGTTTGATTCCGGTGTCAACACAACCCTTG
The DNA here is from genome assembly GCA_938048755.1 of uncultured Alphaproteobacteria bacterium. GTDB lineage: Bacteria > Pseudomonadota > Alphaproteobacteria > SP197 > SP197 > SP197. The sequence goes on along the minus strand of CALIUG010000295.1, from coordinate 10,866 downwards.
GCCTGCCGTTCGTACGCACCTCGCCCGATCACGGCACTGCACTGGATATCGCAGGATCGGGAAAGGCGTCACCGGCAAGCCTGATTGCGTCCTTGCGCCTTGCCCGGAGCATGGCACAGCAGCGGCGGGAGCATGGCTGACCTCAACACCCTGCCCCCTTTGCGTGATGTGGCCGACCGACATGGCCTGCGTGCATGCAGGTCCCTGGGTCAGAACTTCCTGTTCGACGAAAACCTGCTTGAACGTATCGCCGGTTTCGGCGGCGACCTTACCAACGCCCATGTCATCGAGATCGGCCCCGGCCCCGGAGGTCTGACCCGGGCCCTGCTGCGGGCCGGTGCGCAACGGGTAACCGCGCTGGAGAAGGATTGGCGATGCGTCGCCGCCTTGCAGGAGCTGTCGCAGGTTTCCGGCGGCAGGCTGGAGATCATCGAAGGCGATGTCCTGGAAACCGATCTCCCTCGCCTGTGCACACAGCCTCCGGTCATCGCGGGGAATCTACCCTTCAACATTGCGACCGAAGTGCTGATACAACTGGTCGAATCCGGCATGCCCATCGATCGCATGCTGCTGATGTTTCAGAAGGAAGTGGGACACCGCATCGCCGCACAACCCGGCAGCCGAAGCTATGGGCGCCTCAGTGTCCTGGTCCAGTGGCTGTGTACGGTTGAAACCTGCCTTGAGGTTCCAGCCCAGGCATTCGTGCCCGCGCCCAAGGTTTCAGCCAGTGTTCTGTGCATCACGCCGCGCCAGACACCTCTTTACCCGGCCCAGATCGCTTCGCTGCGAGCCGTGACCAAGGCCGCATTCGGTCAACGCCGCAAGACCCTGAGGAACTCGCTGGGTGCAGCATTTGATGACCCGGTCAAGGCGCTTGAGGCCGTTGGCATCCGCCCGGATCTGCGGGCGGAAAAGGTCGATATCGAAGGGTTCTGCGCCCTGGCGCGCGAGCATGCGATGCATCGTCCGAATTAGTCGGCCGGAACGAATCCACGCTTCAAACGTTTCCATCCCAGGACATTAGCGTTCATCGCAAGGGAGGAAACATCATGTTGAAGAAACTGGCCGCGACCACGGCCCTGGGCCTGGCTCTGAGTTCCGCCGCCTGGGCCGACTACGAAGCCGGCATGACGGCCTATGAGAACGAGAACTATCTCACTGCATTCCAGGAATTCGAAACGTCGGCAAACGACGGCGACACCGCATCACAGTTCATGTTGGGAGCGCTGTTTGCGGACGGCCTGGGCGCGCGCCAGAACCTGGTTCAGGCGCACAAGTGGTTCAACATTGCCGCTTCATGGGGTCATGACCGGGCTGCCCAAGCCCGTCGCAACATCGAAGGCTACATGACCGCAGCCCAGATCGATCAGGCTGAGGCTCTTGCTGCGGAGTGGGAACCCGATGAAGGGGACGAGACCGTCGCTGGCGCAACCTTCTCGGTTCAGAACACGCAGCTGTTCCTGAATCGGTTGGGATACAATGCCGGTGTTGCCGACGGCGTCATGGGCCCCACAACCCGCAGTGCAATCCGGGCCTATCAGTATGACAACGACCTTGTCGCCACGGGCGATCTGACCCGCGGGCTGTTTGACCGTCTGAAGGCCGACCTGGAAACCGGCGATGAGGTATCGGTCGAGCTGGTATCGAACGTGCAGTCGGAATTGCGTCGCCGGGGCTATGATGTTCCCGTGGTTTCAGGAACTGTCGACACCAAGACGCAAGCTGCCATCCGGGCTTTTCAGATAGACAGTGGCATCACCGCCAACGGTGAAGTCAGTGAAGGCCTTCTGGCCCGTCTGCGTTCCGCGCAGGGCACCGACAATGCCGAGGATCAGCGCGCGCGCGTTCGTATTGCACAGACCGAACTGAACGACCTTGGCTACAACGCAGGCCCTGAAGATGGCGTGTTTGGTCCCACGACGCGCAACGCCGTACGTGACTATCAGTCCGACAACGGTCTGCCCGTTATGGGTGAAGTGACCGATAGTCTGATCACCCATTTGCGGGATCACGGCGTTGACACGGTGGCCGAGCAGGAACAACGCGACATGGTTCTGGCGATCGAGGACGAGCTCTCCACGCGTGGTTATTACGTCGGCTCCATCGACGGCGTCGTCGACAACGATACGCGTGCCGCGATCCGCACCTACCAATCCGATGCCGGCATGACAATTGACGGCCAGGCCGATGCCGACCTTCTGGCATCGCTTGAGGCCGACAACAGCGACGATGACATGAGTGACTATCGTCTGGTGCGCAACATTCAGGTGGAGCCGAACGACAAGGGTTACAATGCTGGTGCGTCCGATGGTGTCTTCGGTCCTTCAACCCGCCGGGCCATTGTTACCTACCAGTCAGACGCCGGTCTGGAAATCACCGGTGAAGCAAGCGAGCGCCTGTTGCGTCATCTGCGCAACTTGGATGTCGATGCCGAAACCGTCGCCGAGGTATCGACGACCGAGGGCCTGCATGAAGGCGAGCTGATCCAGCAGATCGAGGACGAACTGATCCGTCTGGGCTGGGATGTCGGTACGCCCGATGGCAACTGGGGCGAAGCCTCGATCAACGCCGCAAAGGAATACCAGGTTGCGATTGGCGTCGAGGTCGACGGTGAGCCCGATCAGGAACTGCTGAACCAGCTCAAGAGCTCCTATCGCCAGGGTAATGCCAACGATCTGGTGATGGGCCTGGCAGCACAGTTCCTGCGCGCCCTGGGAGGCAACGACGACTGAGTGAAGCCACAATGACGACGGAACGGCCCTGGGGTCCTGATTTTCCCGGGGCCGTTGCCGTTTCAAAACTTGTGGTCACCCGCGCTACTTTGCGCTACATCGCGCCTGACGAATGACACGATGGAATGCCATGCTGTTCTGCATCATCTCTGCTGGACGACGACGTCCGCTGCGAACCGAGCCTCGGTCGCGGCGTGCTGTCCTCGTTGAGGGATGTACGTGGCAATTCTGAACCCAAGAGGGTACCGGCACAGCCGGACCGAGGCGGACACGATCACGACCGTCTCAACCCTTCAGGAGCAGAGCAGTGTTTTCCATTATTGAAGAACGGGCAGAAGATCAGGACGACGTCCTGCAACTTGCCAGACTATCCCTGGGCAACCGGCTTACCGACAGCCCGGCGGCGCGCATGCGCGCCCGCACGGGACCAGTGCCAGGACTTTCCATGATCGTGCTGGAGAATGACCAGCTTGTGGGCACCATTCGTTACTGGCCGATGCTGATTGGCCCGGGCACCAAGGCAATCCAGCTTGGCCCCGTGGCGATCCATCCCGATCACCGGGGACGTGGCTTTGCCCGCATGCTGATCCGCTATAGCCTGGATCGTGCACAAGCCCTTGGACACCGCCTTGTCGTGCTGATCGGTGATCATGCGTTGTATCAGCGTTATGGTTTCGAGCCTGCCCTGCCCCATGGCATTGTCCTTCCCGAAGTCGAGGATCGCGACCGTCTGCAGATTCTTGCCCTGACGTCAGGGGCCCTGGACGGACTGTCCGGTGCGGTGCGCGGCGATACCATCCCAAGCCTCCCGGATCGCCGATTGCTGGCATGAAGTGCTGAGGTTGCAGCCCGGCAGGGATGGTCTGATAGTTGACCGTCCTTGCCGGAGGCAGCCTTGACCACCATCAACACCATCGAGAACCCTGACCTTGCGGTCACGGACGATAACAAGCCCAACTGGAACATGCCGGACAACCGGCGGCACGGGTTCCACAACATTCATCGGCTGGCGCGCTATTCGCTGAGCCTGCGAGCCCAGCGTGTCATGACCTTGTCGCGCCGGATCGACCTGCGCATCGGGGATCTGGAATCCGTGCGCCGGTTCAGTCAGCGCACGGCATTTTCGGCACTTGTTGTCATCAGGGGACAGCATGTGCTGCATGAAGCCTATGCAGCAGATTTCGGGCCGGATCAGCCCCACAGCATCCAGTCGATGAACAAGACGGTCATGAACCTGATCATTGGCCGACTGGTGGAAGACGGACAGATCGATCTCAATGGCAGGGTTCGCGATTACCTGCCCGACATCGGCAGCGGCTATGCCGAGGCAACGATCCAGCAGGTTCTGGACATGAATGTCATCAACAACTTCAGCGAAGACTTCACCGACCCGACCTCACCCTATTGGAGCTATGAGCCCTCCATGGGCTGGCGCCTACCGCAGGGGGACGGACCAGAGCGGACCATCAAGGAATTCGTGGCAGAGGTAGAGAGCGAGGATGTCACAAACACCGACGGCTTCATCCATTACAAGGACACCAACACGGATGTCCTGGCCTGGATCGCCGAAGTGGTTTCCGGGCGCTCGATGCGTGCGATGCTGAGTGAGATTGCGGATGCAGCCGGACTGGCAGGAAATTTTCACACAAGCTGTGATCGTGAAGGTTTCCCCTGCCTGTCGGGAGGTGCCAGCCTGACGGCACGCGACATGGCACGCTATGGCTCTCTTTTCGTGCGCGGTGGCATGGGTGTCGATGGCAACCAGGTGGGCAGTGCGCCCTTTATCGAAGCGACACCGGGGCGCGGTGTACCCCAACCACCGCCGCGCGATCATCTGCGCTATTCGAACCAGACCAACACCAACGGGCGCTGGATCGGCCATGGCGGTTACGGTGGCCAGTACATGCTGTGCGACCCTAAAAGCGGCGTGGTGGGTGTTGCCTATAGCGTGATCGAGGACAAGGACGGTTATCCGCGCGATTACTTTCCGCCGGTCATTGCCATGCTGGAAGAGATCGCTCTTCTGCCGTTCGAAGACTGAAGGAAAGGGCTCAGCCCTCGTCGAGCTCGCGGCGCATGTCGTTGACGAAATCGGCCATCCCGATCTGGCGCTCGCGTTTGAGTCGTTCGGCGTGGAGAACGGCGCGCACGCCACCGACGCTGTGGTCGATATTCTCGTTCACGACGACGTAGTCATAGGCATCCCAGTGGCCCATTTCGTCGCTGGCCTTGGCCATGCGGTGGCGCACGACATCTTCGGGGTCGGATGCACGGTTGACGAGGCGGCGGTGCAGCTCCATTGCCGAAGGCGGTAGAATGAAGACCGACACGAGGTCCTGGCCCATGGCTGCGCCCAACTGCTGCGCGCCCTGCCAGTCCACATCGAACAGGATATCACGCCCGGCACTGAGCGCCTCTTCGACGGGACCGCGCGGCGTGCCATAGGAATTGGCAAACACCGTCGCGTGCTCGAGAAGTTCATGCGCCGCAACCATCTCCTTGAAACGCGCATCATCGATAAAGTGGTAGTCGCGGCCATCGACCTCCCCGGGACGCATGGGGCGCGTGGTGACGGAAACGGAAAGCTCGAGATTGTCGTCTTCTTCGAGCAGGCGGCGCGAGATCGTTGTCTTGCCCGCACCCGAGGGCGAGGAGAGTACGAGCATCAGGCCACGGCGGTTCACATCGGGCATCGCCCTACTCCACGTTGAGAGCCTGCTCGCGCAGGCGGTCGATGGCGACCTTGAGGTCAAGCCCGATGGCCGTCAGGCCGGTTTCCGAGGACTTGGAACAGAGCGTGTTGGCTTCGCGCAGGAGTTCCTGGCACAGGAACCCCAGACGGCGACCCGGTGCCGCTTCGTTGCCCAGAAGGTCGCGCAGCGCTTCCAGATGGGTCTTGAGACGGTCGATTTCCTCGCGCACGTCGGCACGGGTCGCAAGGATCGTAACCTCCTGTGCCAGGCGTTCTTCCGTGACGGGGTGCTGCCCCTGGGTCATGTCGGCAATCTGGGCCAGCAGGCGCTCGCGGATATGATCGGGCTGGGCGCCGGCACTTTCTGCGGCGCCAGCGACAAGGCCGGCGATCTCTTCGAGCAACTGGTTCATGACGGCAAGCAGACGCCCACCCTCGACGGCTCGGTTGGCACCCAGTGCTGCCATCAGGTCTTCCAGACCGACACGCAGGAGCGCGACGGTTTCCTCATCGAGCGGTTCGTTATTCTGGGTTGTTGTTTCCATGACGCCGGGCAGGCGCAGCAGGCCATCCAGGCTGGGCGGTGCGACACCGTCCTGGTCTCCAAGCTCGCGTGCCATGGCGACGATCTGGTCGAAGGCTTCCCGGTTGATGGAAAGCGACTGGGCAGCGTCCCGGCTGATGCTGAGCGAAACCGTGACATTGCCGCGCGCCATGTGACGATCCGCAGCTTCCCGGGCGGCCTGTTCGAGCAGGTCGAGGCCATTGGGCAGACGCGAGCGGATATCCAGCCCCTTGCCGTTGACGCTGCGGGCTTCCCAAATCCAAGAAAGGCCTTCGGTAGCGCCTTCAACACGGGCGAATCCGGTCATGCTCTGCATCGTCAAAACGGTGATCCAAGATTGGTCATTGATTCAGATGCCGCAAAAATCCGATGATGTCTGACGACAGAGCCTCGCCCCAGGCGGCGGAGACTGTATAACCTTGCCGACCATGGACCAACAACCCCGCAACATCCTGATCACCGGCGCCAGCAGCGGCATTGGCGCCGCCCTGGCAGAGATCTACGCAGCCCCCGGCTTGACACTCTATCTGGGTGGTCGCGATGAGACCCGCCTGTCGGATCTGGCCGGGCGTTGCAGCAAGGCCGGTGCAACCTGTCAGACCGCAGCCATCGATGTGACCGACAGCGCTGCCATGAAGACTTGGGTCGAGGCCAGTGATGCCCAGAGCACCCTGAATCTCGTCATCGCCAATGCCGGTATCTCCGCGGGCACCGGCTTTGCCGGCGAAAGCCCCGAGCAGATGCGGCGCATCATGGAAACCAACGTGGACGGGGCGTTCAACACAGTGCTGCCGATTCTGCCTGCCATGGTTGCGCGCAAGCGCGGTCAGGTCGCGGTGATGTCATCGCTGGCGAGCTTCCGTGGTTTCCCCGGCGCGCCGGCCTATTGCGCAAGCAAGGCGACGCTGCGCCTGTGGGGCGAAGGCCAACGGGTCTGGTTACGCCGGCACAATGTGAAGCTCTCGGTGATCTGCCCGGGCTTCGTGCGCACGCCCATGAGCGACGGCAACCCTTATCCCATGCCGTTCCTGATGGATGCAGAACGTTCCGCACGCATCATCCAGCGCGGCCTTGCCCGTAACAAAGCGCGCATCGCCTTTCCCTGGCAGACCTACTGGCTGGCGCAACTGATGACGATGCTGCCGCTGGCCCTGACCGATGCCCTGCTGGCGAAGACGCCGAGCAAACCGTCCGAATAGGGCTAACTATCCTACTGCGTGGCCTGCCAGGCCCGGTAGGCCTGGACGTTACGGTTGTGCTCGGTGAGCGTTTCGGCAAAGGCGTGGCCGCCGGTACCGTCGGCAACGAAGTAGATATCCTTTGTGTCCATGGGCTGGAGCACGGCGGCAATGGCATCGCGCCCGGGATTAGCGATGGGTCCAGGCGGCAGTCCCGGATACTTGTAGGTGTTGTAGGGGTCGTCGTATTCCCAGTCCTTGCGCAAGAGGGCGCGGCCCAAGGGGGCCTGACCCTGGGTCAGGGCGAAGATGACGGTGGGATCCGACTGCAACGGCATGCCGCGATTGAGCCGATTGACGAAGACACCGGCGATATGCGCACGTTCCGAGGCAACGCCGGTTTCCTTTTCCACGACCGACGCCAGAATGACGGCCTCTTCGGGCGTCGCGATGGGCAGGTTGTCCGCTCTGGTCTCCCAGAGTTCGGCCAGGGTGAGGTCGAGGGCTGTCGTCATGCGGTTGAGAACGGCCTGACGGGTTTCGCCACGCTCGAAATGGTAAGTCTCGGGCAGGACGCTACCCTGGGGCGGAATCTCCGTGATCTCACCGGTCAGGAGTTCGGCGTTGTTGATAATCTCGACAATCTCCAGGCTGGTCAGGCCTTCGGGGATGGTCACCCGATGAGCCACGACCTTGCCCTCGATCATCTGGTCGATCACGCCATCGATGGAAATGCCGGGCTCGAAGACATACTCGCCGGCTTTGAGGAGATGGGCTTCATCGCGCCAGCGCGCACGCCACATCATGAAGTCCGAATCGGCGATGACACCCTGGCGTTCCAGCTCGGCTGCTATCATGGCCACGCTGGTGCCGCTTGGAACAACGACCGTGGCTGGTTCGCTCAGCGGGCCGGGTTTCTGCACTTCGCTGTCGAACCACAGAACGACGGCAACCGCCGCAAGGATTGCGACGACGAGCAGGCTGAACAGACGTCCTGCTGCGCGGCCCACCAGCGGGCCTCAGGCCACCTTGGCGAAAATCAGGGAGGCGTTGGTGCCGCCAAAGCCGAAGGAATTGGAAAGCGCGGCCTTCACCGTGCGCTCCTTGGCCTTGTGGGGGACCAGATCGATCCCCTCGCAACCCTCGAAGGGGTCATCGAGATTGAGCGTGGGCGGCACCAGGTCGTTCTGGACCGCCAGGATCGAATAGATCGCCTCGGCACTGCCTGCCGCGCCCAGAAGATGGCCGATCGACGATTTGGTCGAGGACATGCACATATCTGCGGCAGCATCTCCGAACAGGCGCTTGACCGCACCGAACTCAATCTCGTCACCCAGTGGCGTCGAGGTGCCGTGCGCGTTGACGTAATCAATGTCAGCAGGCGTCAGGCCTGCGCTCTTCATAGCGGCCTGCATGGCGCGGAAACCGCCATTGCCATCCGCCGCAGGCGCAGTGATGTGGTGGGCATCGCCGGAAAGGCCGTAACCCACGATCTCTGCATAGATCTTGGCGCCGCGTTTCTTGGCGTGTTCGTATTCCTCGAGCACGACCACGCCGGCGCCTTCGCCCATGACGAAGCCATCACGGCCACGGTCCCAGGGACGCGAGGCACGGGTGGGTTCGTCGTTGTAGCCGGTGGAAAGCGCACGGGCCGCAGCAAAACCGGCAAGCCCGAGCGGACAGACCGCGGCTTCGGCGCCACCAGCGACCATGACATCAGCATCGCCGAAACGGATCAGGCGCGATGCATCGCCGATGGCATGAGCACCGGTCGAACAGGCCGTAACCACGGAATGGTTGGGACCCTTGAACCCGTAGCGGATCGAAACGTGGCCCGAGCCAAGATTGATCAGTGCGGAAGGAATGAAGAAAGGACTGACACGTTTGGGACCGCGGTCACGCATCAGGATCGAGGCTTCCTCGATCGTCTTGAGACCACCGATGCCCGATCCGATCATGACGCCGGTGCGTTCACGCTCGTATTCGTCCTCTGGAGTCCAGCCCGCATCCTCGACCGCCTGCTGGGCGGCTGAGACCGCAAAGATGATGAAATCATCCATCTTGCGGGCCTGCTTTGGCTCGAGGTACCGCGCGACGTTGAACTCACCTTCACCTTCGCCGACGGGGACCTGACCGGCGACCTTTGCCGGGATGTCTTCTGTCGAGAAGTTGTCGATCGCACGCAGGCCGGATTCGCCAGCCGTGATGCGCGACCAGTTGTGTTCAACACCGTCAGCAAGCGGTGTCACCAAGCCCAAGCCGGTGACAACCACCCTGCGTGTTTCCGAACTCGCCATGTCTGAATAGACCGGCCGCAGCAGTGTGCTGCAGCGCTGGTCCTAGTCCGCGTTCTTTTCGATGAAGTCGATCGCGTCCTTGACGGTCACGATCTTCTCGGCGGCGTCATCAGGGATTTCGACCCCGAACTCTTCCTCAAAAGCCATGACCAGCTCGACGGTATCGAGGCTGTCGGCGCCCAGATCATCAATGAAGCTTGCGCTTTCGGTCACCTTGGCTTCATCGACACCAAGGTGGTCGATGACGATTTTCTTAACGCGATCTGCAACGTCGCTCATGGCAAAGCCACCTCCGGATTTCACAAAAAATTCAGTACCTTAGGCCCTGCGCAGCTGTCGCGTGGCCTGATCGATAAGGCATGTCGTCTGCCCCAAAGACGCGGATCATGTAACACACTTTATCGTGCCATGCGATAGCATGAAATGCAGGGTTATCCACGCTTCTCCTGATTGCGTGCCAGACGGTCAGGCCCGGCAATCAGATCATCGCCATCCCGCCGTTCACATGGACCGTTTGTCCCGTGACATAAGCGGCCTCGTCGCTGGCCAGGTATGCCGTGGCTCCCGCGATCTCTTCGGGCGTGCCCAGACGGCGCACGGGAATGCGGCCCAGCAGGTTTTCCTTCACTGCCTCGGGCAGGTCATCGGTCATGGGCGTTTCGATAAAACCGGGCGCAACACAATTGGCCGTAATGCCGCGTTCAGCGACTTCCTGGGCCAGCGCCTTGGTCATGCCGATGATGCCCGCCTTGGCGGCAGCATAGTTGGCCTGGCCGGGGTTGCCGGTCACGCCGACCACCGAGGTAATGCCGATGATGCGCCCGTGGCGGCGCTTCAACATGCCGCGCAACAGAGCGCGAATCAGGCGAAAGCCCGAGGAAAGGTTGACCTCGATGACGCGTTGCCAGTCCTCATCCTTCATGCGCATGGCCAGCGTGTCAGCGGTGATACCGGCATTGTTGACGAGAATATCCACCTGCCCCATCGCCTCTTCGGCAGCCTTGGCAAGCCCGGCATCGCCTTCGGGCGTGCCCAGGTCAGCCACCAGAACATGGGTTCGCTCACCCAGTTCAGCGGCCAGCGTATCAAGAGCTTCCCGGCGGCGGCCTGCCAATGCGACCTCCGCACCCTGCGCATGCAGGGCATGGGCAATAGCGCCACCTATGCCACCCGATGCGCCCGTCACCAGCGCCTTGCGTCCCGTCAGATCAAACATGGTTGTCTCCCAGTAACTTCAACAGTTTCTTTATCCCCACTGACCGTCATCGTCGGATCAAGTGTTCAGCCCGGACTGATGCCTGACACGTGTTCGGATTGATGCCTTACAGTTCATGGTTTGGTCAAATCGATGGTTGCGATGGTCTGAGCTCCAAAGCAGACGCTGTATTGTCCGTTCTGGTTT
>CALIUG010000294.1 GCA_938048755.1 uncultured Alphaproteobacteria bacterium | reverse complement strand
CTGCTGGGGGCACCGGCTCTCAACGACAACCTTTGGCTCTACGGCGGTACGCTCGAGGAGATTGTCTCTCAGGTCGACAACCCCAAACATGGCGTGATGCCTGCCTGGCATGAGCGTCTTGATGAGACGACGATCAAGATGCTGTCGGTCTATGTGCACACGCTTGGCGGGGGTCAGTAGGGACGGCATGGCCGATATCTATGCCGACCAGGACGCGCTCTCGCGCAAGGAGCAGCAGGAATCGCTCTATGCCGACAGGGTCAAGGTCTATCCCAAGAAGATTGATGGACCGGTTCGCCGCCTGAAATGGGCCGGCGTGGCGGTGCTGCTCGGCATCTATTACCTGGCGCCATGGTTGCGTTGGGACCGCGGTCCCTCTGCGCCCGATCAGGCGTTCCTGATCGATATGCCCAACCGTCGCGTCTACATTTTGTGGATCGAGATCTGGCCTCAGGAACTCTACTTTCTTGTCGGGCTGCTTCTGCTGGGTGCGCTGGGCATGTTTTTCGTGACCAGCCTGTTCGGTCGGATCTGGTGTGGTTACACCTGCCCGCAGACGGTCTGGACCGATCTTTTCATGTGGGTGGAGCGCCTGATCGAGGGTGACCGGAACCAGCGCATGCGGCTCGACAAGGCGCCGACCACGCTGTCCAAGGTCTGGAAGAAAACCGCCAAGCACGGTGTGTGGCTGATCATGGCTTTTCTGACCGGCGGCGCCTGGATCATGTACTTCAACGACGCACAGACGGTCGTGCCGGCGATTTTTACTGGTCAGGCCGGCATGCAGGTCTACTTCTTCCTCGGGCTTTTCACGGCGACGACCTATCTGCTCGCCGGATGGGCACGCGAACAGGTCTGCATCTACATGTGTCCGTGGCCACGGTTCCAATCGGCCATGTTTGACGAAGACACGCTGATCGTGACCTATCGCGAATGGCGTGGCGAGCCACGTGGTAAACACAAGAAAGGCGAAAGCTGGGACAACAGGGGCCATTGCGTCGATTGCAGGCACTGCGTGGCGGTCTGTCCGACCGGTATTGATATTCGTGACGGCGTGCAGCTGGAATGCATCGGCTGTGGCCTTTGCATGGATGCGTGCAACAAGATCATGACCAATCTGGATCTGCCCAAGGGCTTGATCGGTTACGACAGTCCCGGCAATCAGGAATTACGTGCGGCCGGCAAGAAACCACACACACATTTCGTGCGGCCGCGCACGATCGTCTACGCAGTGGTGTTCTCCGTCATCAGCGCGCTGATGTTGTGGGGGCTGCTTTCACGCACGACGGTCGAGGTGAACGTGCTGCACGATCGCAATCCCGTGTTAGTCACGCTCTCGGACAACAGCGTACGCAACGGCTATGCCATCCGGGTGCTCAACAAGACCCGTGAAGACAAGATCTACAAGCTCTCCTTTGAAGGTCTGGGATATGCCACCATGTCCGTGGTCGGGCAGGAAGACTCGGCCTCGCAGAACGTTGCGCGTATTACCTCTGTCGCGGATTCGGTCACGACCTATCGCGTGTTCATTACCGAACCTCCCGAACTGGCAGATTTCTCCCAGAAGACTTTTGAGTTCGTGCTGACCGATCAGAAGACCGGCGAAATTGCACGCCATGAAACGGTTCTGCGGGGGCCGGGATCATGACAGCGGTTGCATGGTTCAAAGAAGGTGATCGCTGGATACCATCCCTGTTCGTTGGTGCGTTTCTGGTCATTCTGGCGGTCAAAGGCACCATGATCTGGCTGGCGCTCTCGACCTTCGGCGGTCTGGCCACGGCGGATTATTATGACCGCGGCCGCACCTACAACGAGACCCTGGCGACGGCCGAAGCGATGGCTGCGCTGGGCTGGCAGGTCGATGTCCGTTCCACGCCAATGGAAGACGGCATGTATCTGATGGAAGCGACGTTGCTGGATGATGAAGGAGCGCCTCTTCTTGGTGCGGACGTCACGGGCAATCTCGTGCGCCCCTCCAGTGACGAGGAGGACATGGCGCTTGTTCTGGTTGCGCAGGAAGCGGGACGTTGGGCGGTGCAGGTGCCTCCGGGCCTTTGGGAACTGCGCCTGCTTGTCGAGCGTGACGGTATGCAGCTTGCGTCGGGACATCGCCTGGAGCTGGTGCCGTGACGGATCTTGCTTCCCAGGCTCCCGGCACCATGCCTGCCGATCTGGGCTTAGACACGACAGACGGTGTTTGCTTCGATCATGTCAGCGCACTGCCGGACGGAAGTTTCAGTCTGCATCTGCTTGTTGAGGGCGTGCATTGTGGTGGCTGCGTACGCCGGATCGAAACCGGGCTGGCGGGTATGCCGGGCCTGGTCGAGGCCCGCGTCAACCTTTCGACCCGCCGCATGTCCGTTCATTGGCACGGGCAGCCATCACAGGCCGAAGACTACGTCCGCGCGGTTCAGGATCTTGGTTATGGCGCTGTGCCGTTCGATCCCGATGCAGCCATCGACGGGCACCAGCAGCGCAGCAGGGAACTTCTTCGCGCCCTGGCGGTTGCGGGTTTTGCGGCTGGCAATGTCATGCTGCTCTCGATCGCTGTCTGGTATGGCCATGCTCAGGGCATGGACGGGACAACCCGGGATCTACTGCATTGGGTTTCTGCGCTGATTGCCCTGCCGACTGTTGCCTATGCCGGACAACCCTTCTTCCGTTCCGCACTTTCTGCAATCGGCGCGCGCCGCGTCAACATGGATGTGCCGATCTCGCTGGCGGTTCTGCTGGCGGGGCATGAGCCTTGTGCAGACCATGCAGGGTGCGCAGCACGCTTACTTCGACTCCTCCATTTCCCTGCTGTTTTTCCTGCTGATCGGGCGCTACTTCGATCATCGTGCCCGGGGCAGGGTCCGCCAGGCTGCCGAGCGCCTGCTCGCTCTGGGCCGTGAATCCGCGGTTGTTCTGACTGAGGATGGCCGGCAGATGACGATGGCGGCATCGCGTATCCGCCCTGACATGACGCTGCTGGTCGCCGCGGGTGCGCGCCTGCCGGCAGATGGCACCGTTCAACACGGCACATCCACTGTGGATGCCAGTCTGCTGACGGGTGAAACCATGCCCCAGCCGGTCGGCCCGGGTGACATTGTCCTGGCCGGCGCGTTGAATACCGGTGCTCCGCTCACCATCGTGGCGACCGCGACCGGCGATGGCACGGTGCTTGCCGATATTGTCCGTCTGGTCGAGGCGTCCGAACAGAAGCGCTCGCGTTACGTGGCCTTGGCAGATCGGCTGTCGGCCATCTATGCCCCCGCAGTGCATGGCCTGGCAGCAGGCGCATTTCTGGGTTGGATGGTGCTGGGCGGCATGGGCTGGCAACCGGCACTTCTGATTGCTGTTGCCGTGTTGATCGTGACCTGCCCCTGTGCGCTGGGGCTCGCCGTTCCGGCTGTGCAGGTGGTTGCCAGTGGCCGTCTGATGCAGGCCGGCGTGTTGTTGAAGTCAGCAACTGCATTGGAGCGGTTGGTAGGCGTCGACACGGTTGTGTTCGACAAGACCGGCACCCTGACAGAAGGACGACCGGAGCTTGCCAATGGTTCGGAGGTTGAGCCCGAGGATCTGATGCTGGCAGCGTCGATTGCGTCCAGCAGCCGGCATCCGCTGGCGCGCGCCATCGTGCGTGCCGCTGGTTCGGGCGTGACGCCATGTACCGGTGTTCATGAGGAACCGGGACAGGGGCTGTCCCTTGACGGGGTTCGGTTGGGTAGTCGATCGTGGTGCGGCATTACCGCGCAGGACGATGATACCTATCTGGAACTCTGGCTCGTACGGGACGAAGGCAAGCCTGTGCGGCTCTGTTTCCAGGACCGCGTCCGGCAGGATGCAAAAGCGACCCTTGCAGGTCTGCGCGACCGGGGCATGGAAATCGAGATGTTGTCGGGTGACCGTGAAGGCCCCGCTTCTGCTGTTGCAGGGGAGTTGGGCATCACGGCATGGTCGGCCCGGCAGTCGCCTGGCGATAAATGTGATCGTCTTCAGGCGCTTCAGATGGAGGGCAGGCGGGTGTTGTTCGTCGGCGATGGCCTCAACGATGCACCGGCTCTGGCGGCAGCCGATGTCTCGCTATCGCCCAGCAGTGCTTCGGATATCAGCCAGAATGCTGCCGATGCCGTCTTCCAGGGCAGGCTTCTGGCACCAGTCCTGCTTGCCATTGATACGGGGCGTCGATCGCGCCGCCTTGTCCGCCAGAACTTTGCCCTGTCCCTGGTTTACAACGTGGTGACGGTGCCGCTTGCTATTGCAGGGCTGGTCACGCCTCTGATTGCGGCGCTCGCCATGTCGAGCTCATCGCTGATCGTGGTCGGCAATGCCTTGCGCCTGGCGCGGAAAAACCGATGAGCGGGCTGATCTACCTCATTCCCATTGCGCTTGCCCTTGGCCTGCTTGCCCTGGGGGCATTCCTCTGGTCTTTGAAGGCTGGCCAATACGAGGACATGGATGGTGCTGCCGAACGTATCCTTCACGATGACGAGGACTGACGACTCTATTCGTCTTCCGTGAGATCCCGCAGTGCCGCAAGGTCCATGAGAGTCACGGTGTGCGCATCCGGCACTTCGATAACACCGGACTTGCGCAGTTTGGTGAAGGTTCTGCTGACAGTCTCGATTGTCAGCCCCAGATAGTCAGCAATATCTGTGCGGGTCATTGGCAGATTGACCGTGCCGCCGCTTTCAAGGGCATCTTGTCGTTGCGCGAGGGCTGAAAGAAACGTTGCAAGACGCTCCACGGCGGTCTTGCGCCCAAGAAGCAGCATCTGGTCCTGGGCCGCAATCAGCTCGTTGGAGGCCTCGTTCAGCAGGCGCTTTTCAAGTCTGGGAAACTCGTCGAGCAGCCGCTCAAGCTTGCCGTGCGGGAAGCGACAGATCACCGCTCCAGAAACCGCTTCGGCGCTATAAGCGTAGTTTTCCTTCAAGGCCAGGCCAAGAAAATCCGAGCTGTAGAGAAAGCCGGTGATCTGTCGCCTGCCGTCGGGAAGCAGTTTGAACAGGCGAACTGCGCCTTCCAGGATGTTGTAGACATAATCAGCCTCGTCACCTTCCTGAAAGATCGACTGCCCATCAGCCAGCGGGATGCGCGAGACAATCTGGGCCAAACGATCGACCTCACGGCCCTGCAGGACCGAACAGATCGCCATATCACGCACATCACAAGCGGCACACGGCATCAACGTAGCTTCGTTGCCCGGGACAGCTTCTGGAAGGACTTGAAAACGCGACATGGTTTCTCTCGGTTGAGGGTGAACGGAAAGAACTGTCCGACCCAAGGCGCAATGGTGAACCCCAAAGAGATATGTCGCAAGCGGTTGACCTAAATTAAGGACTGTCGACATCACCTCGCAGAAAGTTCAGTATGCTTGATTAAGCAGAATCCGCCGGCGAGAAGGCCGACGATCTCTCCATCTCATCCCTGGATGAGCGTGATCTTCTGCAGGCCTATGCACTTGTGCACCTCCATGACGCTGACCTGTCGTTGCACGGGTGGTGTGAACGCGTCACCAGAGACTGGAAAGAAGGACGCTCACACTGGGCGGTTGTGCGGGATGCGCGCGGCTATATTCATGCTGTTTTTCGATATGTGATCAACACGACGACCGTGCTGAGTCAGCAGTCCGGTGTGACGGATCTCTATGCCGCTGGTCTGGCCAAACGTTATGCGCTGTCAGCGATAAGGTTATGGTCTCCCAACAGCACATCAGGGGAGGCTGATTATCGGGCCATGCCTTCGGACTGGATCCTTGCGGTGGCCAACACCAGTGAGCTTTAGTCAGGGTTCGGACTGATAGAACTCGGCCTGTTTGCGGTACATGGCTGCATAGGTTTCGTCAGCTTCAAGCAGGGTTTCATGGTTGCCATCCTCGATGATGGTGCCCTGATCCATGACCAGAATGCGGTCGACGTTGCGCAGGTTCGAAAGCCGGTGGCTGATCAGGATGACAGTTTGCCCGGGTCGTGTTGTGTCCTCGATCAACGCCGCTTCAGCTTCCGGGTCCAGGGCGGCTGTCGGCTCATCCAGAATCAGCGTTTCTGCCCCGGTTCGCAGCATCGCGCGGGAGAGTGCCAGGCGCTGCCACTGCCCGCCGGAAAGCTCCTGCCCGTCGAGAAACTGACGTGAGAGTTTTGTCTCGAGCCCATCGGGCAGATCCTCGATCAGCGGCAGGGCCAATCCCTTGCGGGCAGCGTCCATCAGCCGGTCGGGATCGGTCACGCGCAGGCCTTCGCCCATGGCGATGTTTTCGCCTGCCGTCAGGTTGTAGTGCGCAAAGGGCTGAAACAGTGCTGCGGTGCGCGCGAACAACGCAGTGGGTGACCACGCCTCCAGCTCCAGGCCATCCAGGGTGATGCTGCCTGAATGCGGGCGATAGAGGCCGATCAGCAGTTTGATGAAGGTGGTCTTGCCGGATCCGTTCGCACCAACAATCCCTATCTTTGCGCCCGTGGGGATATGCAGATTGAGGCCCTGCAATGCCGGTCTGTTGCCATTGGGATAGGTGAACGTGACATCCCGGAAGCGATAGCCGTCGCCTGGCACCGGACCTTCGGTTGCGTCGCCACGAGCTGCACCCTCGTCAAGGCCCAGCAGCGCGTAGAGCCTGGACATGTAAAGCATATCCTCATAGCCGGTGCTGAGGGTGGCGAGCAGGGAGGTCATGGCGTTCTGCCCCTGGCGCAGCAGAGCGGCGTACATCGTCATCTGGCCCAGCGTGATACCGCCCAACACGGCGGTCCAGACAACCCAGATCTGCCCGGACATGAAGAAGCACGTGCTCACGCCAATCAGAAG
>CALIUG010000293.1 GCA_938048755.1 uncultured Alphaproteobacteria bacterium | reverse complement strand
CGCCGAGGAAACCGGCAAGCCCATGGTTTTTGCCACCTGTGTGCCCAACGCCATCGTGCATGAGACCGCGCGCGACCTGTTCCGTGACGGCATCCCCCTGATCGATGGCCTGGACAATGCCGTCGTTGCCGTCGCCCGTCTGATGGCCTGGCGCGATCACCGGCCCGCCGGCGCCATGGCCCCACCGGCCGCACCCGACGACACGGTTCTGGAACGCTGGCGCCGGCGTCTGGCAACCGGCGAGACGTTGAGCGAGACCGAGGGCCTCACTCTGGCACGCGATTTCGAAATTGACGTGC
The DNA here is from genome assembly GCA_938048755.1 of uncultured Alphaproteobacteria bacterium. Taxonomy (GTDB): domain Bacteria; phylum Pseudomonadota; class Alphaproteobacteria; order SP197; family SP197; genus SP197. The sequence continues at coordinate 9,575 of CALIUG010000293.1, read as the reverse complement.
CCGAGGTTGCCATCGTCGAAGACGCCGAAAGCGCCGTGCAGGCTGCCCGCGCCACGAACGGCCCCGTTGTGCTGAAAACCGCCATGCCGGGCATCGCGCACAAATCCGATGTCGGCGGCGTGCATCTCCATCTGGCCGATGATGACGCGGTGCGGGACGCCTGGCAGGACATGGCCGATCGTCTGGGGCCGCGCTGTCTGGTCGCACCCATGGCACCAGCGGGGACCGAGATGGTGTTCGGCCTGGTGAACGATGCGCAGTTCGGACCCATGGTACTGATCGGCACCGGCGGCATCTTCGTCGAGGTCCTGGGCGACAGCGTCCTTGCCAAGCCGCCCTTTGATGCGGTCTGTGCCCGTGCCCTGATCGACCGTCTGCAGGGCCGGGCAATGCTGGATGGCGTGCGCGGCAAGCCTGCCGCCGATCTGGATGCGCTGGCACAGGCCCTGGCGCGTTTCTCTGTTCTGGCCGCCACCTTAGGGGCTGCCATTGACGAACTCGACCTCAATCCGGTGATCGCCGGGCCCGACGGTGCTGTTGCAGTTGACGCCCTGGTGGTGCCGTCAACCAAACCATAACGGGAGAAGACCATGGCTGGTGATGTACTCTGTGAAATCAACGACAAGGTTGCCAAGCTCACGATCAACCGGGCCGACAAGTTCAATTCCATGAACCCGCCGTTCATGCAGGAACTCTCGCAGGCCTTCCGCGATCTCGACGACAACCCCGAGGTCTCGGTCATCATCCTGACCGGTGACGGCAAACATTTCGGCGCCGGCTACGACCTCAAATACAACTGGGGTGAACATTACGGTCGCGGCCCCATGGGCACACGCAAGATGCTGAAAGACTGTGCCGATTTCGAATTCGGTCCCTGGGACTGCTCCAAGCCCGTCATCGCCATGGTGCGCGGCTATTGCCTGGCCGGTTCCTGTGAACTCGCCATGATGTGCTGCATCACCTATGCCTCCGAAGAGGCGATGTTCGGCGAACCGGAAATCCGCTTCTCCACCGCGCCGCCCGCGGTCATCATGCCCTGGATCATCGGCCTCAAGCGCACGCGCGAGCTGCTCTATACCGGTGACTTCATCACCGCCGAGGAAGCCCGTGATTTCGGCATGGTCAACAAGGTCTTCCCTGCCGACAAGCTGGAAGAAGAGACCATGAAATACGCCAAGCGCGCTTCAGCGATCTCTCTGGAGGGCCTGCAGACGACCAAGGCCGCGATCAATCAGGGTGCCGAAATCGCCGGCCTGCGCAGCGCCATCACCTATGGCGTGGAAGTCGGCGGCATCCTCGATGCCCAGGAGACCGAGCAGTACAAGCAGTTCGAAGCCGTGAAGAAGGAAAAGGGCCTTTCCGCCGCCATCCGCTGGCGCGAAAGCCAGTTCGAGTAAGCAATCGGGAACCGGCGCGGATCACCCGTCCGCGCCGTCCTCGGGGTAGACGCCGAAGAGTTCGGACATGGGCATCCAGCCCTTGAGGCCCTCAACCTCAATGCGGCACCAGTCGCCGTCACAGGTGATCAGGCTGCCCTGGACGCCGGGTTCTGCCTGGAAGACCGGGGTGTCGTCCCGTGACGGGCCGTCATAGGCGGTGCGCACGATGATGCCCGAAACGATCACGCTGCGGCTGCCCGACAAGAGCGTGCGGTGAATCCAGCCTTCGGTGCCGTCGATGTCCCGGACGTAACGCCACTGGTCGTATTCCTTGATGACCTCGACCGGCAGGGCCTTGCGCGTATAGACCCAGTTGATGGGATAGGTCTTCCCCGGACCTGCCCGCATATAGACCTCATCGGCCTTCAGCGAGACGAATCGGGGTAGCGGCAGGGGTTCTTCCTGTGCCTGGACGGTCCCGACGAACAAAAAAACGGCAGAAAATGAGATAATCGCACAGCGCAATGCCGCGTTGCGTTGTTTCACCGGATCGTATTTGCTAAAGAGCGCGCGCCCCGACAATCCCGCATGTCCCAGCGAGGCAAACAAGAAACGCATGGCCCGAGCCAAAAAACCCATTGTCATTGTGACCCGACAGCTTCCCGACGTGATTGAAACGCGGATGATGGAGCTATTCGACACCAGGCTCAACGATGACGATCATTCGATGACCCGCGATGAGCTGGTTGCCGCAGTGAAGACCGCCGACATCCTGGTGCCGACCCTGACCGACCGTATCGACAAGGGCATTCTGGCACAGGCTGGCGACAATCTGCGACTGATCGCAAACTTCGGCACCGGTGTCGACCATATTGATCTGGCTGCGGCGCGGGAGCGGGGGATTACCGTCACCAACACGCCGGGCGTGCTGACCGAAGACACCGCCGATATGACCATGGCGCTGATCCTGGATGTGATTCGCCGGGTCAGCCAGGGCGAGCGCCTGATCCGCAGCGGCGAATGGTCGGGCTGGGGCCCCACCACCATGCTGGGGCACCGCCTGTGGGGCAAGCGCCTGGGCATTATCGGCATGGGCCGCATCGGTTCGGCCGTGGCGCGCCGCGCCAAAGGCTTCGGCCTCTCGATCCACTATCACAACCGGCGCCAGCTGCCCGATCATGCCGAGCAGGAGCTTGAGGCGACCTATTGGGAAAGCCTCGACCAGATGCTGGCCCGCATGGACATCATCTCGGTCAACTGCCCGCATACACCAGGCACCTTCCACCTGCTGTCGGCGCGGCGTCTGAAGCTGCTGAAGAAGACTGCGGTGATCGTGAACACGTCGCGCGGCGAAGTGATCGACGAACAGGCGCTCACCCGAATCCTGCGCGACAAGCAGATCGCCGGCGCCGGGCTCGACGTGTTCGAGCATGAACCTGCCGTGAACCCAAAGTTGCTCGCCCTCGACAACGTCACGCTGCTGCCCCACATGGGCTCGGCCACGATCGAAGGCCGCATCGACATGGGCGAGAAGGTCATCATCAACATCAAGACCTTCGCCGACGGGCATAAGCCGCCGGACCGGGTGATCGATACGCTGCTCTAAAGGCGTGCTAAACTGGCGTTCGGCGCTGGTGTGACTGCCGGTGCTCCGGCGGCAGTTTTTGTTTGTTCCCTCAAGCGCCGGGCGTTCGCTCCGCTCACTTGGCTTCCGGGCCTGACCGGCCCGCCGGTGCGGTCGCACCGGTCGGCGGCCGCTGCGCTCTCGCCGCCGAATGCCTGCTAAACGGCGGTGCAGGGTGCGTGTTGCAGCCACCCCTACTGTGTCATCCCGGCCTTGAGCCGGGATCTCGGTCCGCACGTTGCTTTTGAAACCCGTCATGACGCGATCCCGGATCGCGCTCGCGCTGCTCGCTTGTCCGGGATGACACACCTTGGGGTGGTTTGTAGGCGAGAGGCCCCTCTTGGGGCCGAGGGGAGCAACTGCGACCCCGCCGCGCGAGCGGCGTAAGCCAAGCGCACGGAGTGCGCGCCCGGCGCCTGAGGGAACAAACAGAACCCCTATCGCAAAAACGCGCCATCTCCACGAATCGCGTCCGCGATCTGCCGATGAAAATGCAGGGTGCCGGCATCCCAATAGGGGGAAAAGCGGCCGCCGTCATAGGCATCGCAGGTCCGGCCTTCCTGGAGGCGGCGGCAGATGCCGGAATCCTCGGCGTTGAGGTTGACCCAATCGGCAATCACAGCCTCGCGCCCCGCGCGATCCCCCTCGCCCGTCGCTGCCTCGTCCATAAAATAGAACCAGACATGCATGACCGTCTCATCGACCGAAACAGGTTCGTAGCAGAACAGATTCACATAGGTCGGAAAGATCGCCAGCGTAGCATTGGGGAACAGGTTGCAGAAGGGCGAGACGTTGCGATTGTCCGCCGAAAGGTTCGGAAACTCGGGCAGGACCGGCGCATCAGGGTCGACCGTGAGGCCCAGACCTTCGGCGCCGATGACGAACTCGTTGAACATGTGGACACCGCCCGGCCGCATCCCGTTGCGCTTGTAGACATCCTGGGCGTCGTGCAGGGCCGGATGGACCATAAAGACGTGGTAGTTGTCGCAGAAGTTCTCGACCACCAGCTTCCAGTTCGCATGGAATGTGAAGGGCTGATAATGCGCTAGCCCGGTCTTGCCGAAATCCCAACCGGCGTACTGCCTGAAGGCGGGCGCCATGTAGTCCTCGAACGGCGGTGCCTCCCCGTCGATGTTGACGAACACCCAGTCGTGCCAGGTCGCCGAGCGTACCTCGAACAGACAATCGCGTTCGGCCTTGCTGCCCTCACGGTCATGGTCGCGTGGCCCGTTGTAGTGCGGACGTCCGCGCAGAGACCCGTCCAGGCCGAAGGCCCAGCCGTGATAGGGGCAGGTCAGCGCCGCAGTCGTGTCCTGATCCTCAATCACCAGCCTTGCGCCACGATGCGGGCAGACATTGAAGAACACGCGGGTTTCGCCGTTGCGATCGGTCGTCATGAACAGATGACGCCCGGCAACCTCCAGGCACTTGACCGCGCCGGGTTCGGCGACCGCGCTGCGCGGTCCGGCAAAGACCCAGGTGCGTGCAAAGAGATGCTTGCGCTCCAGCTCCAGAAAGGCGGGATCGGTAAAAGCCTCGTTGGGCAGGCCCTTGGCTTCGGCAGTTTCGGCATCCATGCCTGCCAGAACCGTGTCGGAGACCGCCTCATGGCGCCCGTCATCGTTCAGGTCGCGGACAATGTTCATCTCGAAACTCCCAGCCGCTGGAGGTTATTGAACAAACGTACAACCAAGAGCGTCCCGGCGGAAGGGTGTGCTGGCAGACCCGGAAACCCTGTGCGACGATGCGGACTGAGCAGACTGGAGTGAGGCCATGAGCAATCCAGGTGACCATGCTGTCCACGACGCGGGCAGCAAACCCTTTGTACCGCCGCTTGAACTGACCGAGGGCCAGCCGCCGCCTGTCGCCGCGCACGGGGGCCTCTCCTACATGTCGTTTGACCGCGAAGGCGATGCTGGCACGGCCGAAGCGATCCGGGATGCCATGGCCCAGATGGCCCAGGGCAAGGTCCAGGCCTTTGTCGAGAAACTGGAGGCCGCACCGCCCGGCCCCGTCGAAACCCAGTGGGGTCCCGGATTCCGAAGCGCCGAGGAATGCATTGCCCATATCCGCGAGAGCGGCATGACCGCTCCTGAAGGCGGCCTGGTCGCTCCCTTGCGCTACACCGTGCTGGAGGAGCCCAGCTATATCGCGGTTTCCTCGAATGCGTTGTGGCACGATCCCGCGCGGACCAAGGAGCAGGAGGCCCTGCGCCAGAGCGAGGCGCTCCTTGGCAAACGCACGCTCTACTTCCCGCAGGTCCTGCGCGATGCCCGACGCATCGGCGAGTATTATCCCGGCCTCTCGCCCGACAGTCCGGAATGCATGGACCGTTTGGGTGTGGCGCTGACCCACCACGAATCCGCATGCCGCAACTTCTACGACCACGAAGAGGTCGAGAGTGTCTTCTATCCGGAGATGGAGCGGCTGTTGCTGGATTTCTTCCCCGGTGCCACCGACGCGCTCGTCTACAACCACGACATCTTCGACAAAGACTTCGCGGGTGACCCGTCCGAGGATCAGGACGCCAAAAACCCGGGTGTGAACACGAACTATGTGAACCTCGTCCACAACGATCTCAACGACAACTCCGGCCGCGTGCGCTGTCGCGAGCTGTTGACGAAGAACCTGCGGAACTTCGGGCGCACCCAGCACTACACGCCGGCTCAGGCCGACGAGAAGATGTCGCGCCGGTTCATGTCGCTCAACCTCGCCAAACCCATGGAGACCGTGCAGCAGTGGCCTTTCGTACTGGCGGCATGGCCGTCCTTTGCCGACCAGTCCTACATCACGAACTACCGCATCTATGACGACCGTGTGGGCGAAACCACGCGCTTTGCCTACCGGCCCGATCACGAGTGGTACTGGATTCCCCAGCAGGGCCCGACCGAGGTCTCGATGCTGAAATGTTACGATTCGGTTCGGGACCGCTCGGTCTCGCGCTGGTCGTTCCACAGCGCCTGTCAGGACCCGACAGCACCCGCAGGCGTGCCCAACCGGCGGAACATCGTGGTCCGTTCCTTCGTCTTCTTCTGAACGGCGGAACCGTCAGGCCGCGTTCTTGGCCTCGAACCGGTCCGGGAATTCGTTGACCAGATGCTGCGCGTAGCTCACCGGCGCGCCACCTGAAGGCGCGACCACCGGCACTTCGAAATCCGGCTCCAGGAAAAAGCCTGCCGAGCAGCGGTCACCCATGTCGCCCACGGCGCGATGGGTCGTGCCTTCCAGCCTGCCGTTCGTGAGCGCTTTGATGAGGTCGCCGCCATGGACTGAAAGCCCGTCCTGAAGCGGTTCAACCTCGCGCCAGACCCCGTCGGAGCCCTGCATCTGCAGGCCACCGGACCCATCCTGCCAAAGCAGGGACAGGATGCCGGTATCGACATGGGTGCGGGCCAGCAGCTTGCGCCCGTCCTCAATGGTTTCGGGCTCGGTGCCGGGATATCCGCCAAGCTCGAAGCCCTCGGGCGCAGGCGCATAGTGGAGCAGGCGATAGGTTCCGTTGCGCCCCCGTGCGGGACCGACCACAGCTTCCTCCTCCAGCCCCAGCCCGCGCGCGATCGAACCCATCAACACCATGGCGAGATCGCGCTGCCAGACAAAGAGGTCCTCTATGTCCTTGCGCCAGCCCGTGACCGGTTCGCGTTCCGGCCAAACATTGGCTTCTCGGAACGACTCGGCCCCGGGCACGTCGGGCGAGGTCATGGGCGGTTCGGGCCCGATATCGAAGATCTCGTTGTGCGACCAGTGCGGCTTGTCGGGGAGCGGATAGAAGCCGCGATAGAGATTGGCGTTGCCGGCTTCATAGGCCGTCGTGGCGCAGCGGCGTTTGGCCGCCTCGTCCATATCGAAAAACCGGAGTAACGCGCCGATACGCCTGCCCATGCCATCCGCGCCCGGAAACCCTGTCGCGACAAAGCTGCCCTGCCGGGCAAGCGCGTCAGCAAGCATCTTGTCGATAGCCGAGGGCGCACCGGCCTCATCGAACAGCGGGCCGATATCGATCGTGGCGGTGGCTTCGAACAAGACAGACATCCCGGACTCCGGCTTCCTAAGCCATGACATCGGCATAGACGTCGCTGCTGGCGAAGTCGTCGCGCAGGATGTCGGCATAGGTCACGGGGGAACCTGCACCATCATGATTTATCACCGCATCGAAGCGCGGCTCGAGAAACATGCCCATCGAGAAGCGATCAACACCGTGCCCCACGACGCGATGGGGCGTGGCCTTGATGCGTCCACCCGTGAGTTCCTCCAGGGACTGGCTCGCGTGGACCGAAAGACGGCCCCGTCCTGCCGGCACATCGCGCCAGTGGCCGTCACGGCCTTCGTACTGCAGACCACCCATGTCCTGTTGCCAAAGCAACGACAGTGCGCAGCCATCGACATGACGGCGCGTGATGATGCGCCGGCCCGCCGGATCGACCGGTTCGGACAGGGCCCCGCCCTCGTCGGTCACGAAGTCAGCCGGGGCGGGCGGATAATGGAGAATGCGCAGACTGGCGTTGCCGTCATCGAACGCCGCCATGAACGAAGCTTCATCCTGCCCCGACGCCCGGACAAGAGCAGCCGCAACCGCCATGGCAATCTCGCGCAGCTCCGCCAGCAGCGCCTCTGCGTCCTGGCGCCAGCCTGCCCTGGGCTCCGGCCGGGGCCAGACATTGGGTTCGTCCAGCATCGTTTTCGCGCCATGGCCCTGCGGCGCGGGAGACCGCATGACGACGCCAAAATCGAAGATCTCGTTATGGGCCCAACCGAAATGTTCGGGCAGAGGAAAAAACCCGCGATAACGGTTGGGGTTTTCGGACCTGTAATGCATGGAGGCAACCTCCATGCGCGTTTCATCCGGCAGGGCGAAAAACGCCATCAAGTCACCGATGCGTTGCTCAAGCGAATCCGCACCGGGGAATCCGGTTATCACGGCGCCGCTCTGGTGATCGAAGGCTTCGAGCAGCGCGGCGTCGACCTGTGCGGTCTGTGGAGACGCGCCGTCGAACAGGTCCGTCAGATCGAGGGTGGAGAGTGTTTCGAATGCGCAGGACATGACCATGGTTCCCTGTTGAGTTAGAACAATGGCCCTTGTTTGCGAGACGCCGTGTTGCCAGCCGGCGCAAGAACTCTGCTACCTCATGCAATTCCGGTCAAGAGGCTGGCGGGTCAGAGCGTGGCGATCTGCCCGTCGCCCACAGCCTGATAGAACGTGACAAGGCCGGTGACCTCCACGCCGAGATCCTCGCGCAGGCCCTCTGGGGGCATATCGAGCGCCTTCAGCCCGGCTTCGCAGACCATGAACGTGACCTCCATCGCCACACAGGCTTCCAGCAGCGTCTCGATATCGGCGACATTGCGCGCCTTCAGGTCGTCATCGCGGCCGGACCCGGCAAGTGCGCGCCAGCCCTCACCGGCCTGCACCGTCACGGCCGCATCCATGGTGAAGAATAGCGTCACCGGCCGGTCGATGGCCGCCGCCGCCGAGGCCATCATCAGGGCATAGTGCACGCGGGCGTATTCGCCCGAGAGCACAACGAGGCCGAGGGGTTGCTGGTTGGTCATGGCGCACTTCCCTCCTCTTCAACACCATCGACGTCGCCCCACTTGATGGGGCGATCCATCTTCCGCCGGCAACACCGGGATACCGAGGGGAGGATGGATGCCCCGGTCAAGCCGGGGCAAGTCGCTGAAGGACGGGCCATCACGACTGGCGCGTCTTGGCATACTTCGCGTGACCGGAAAGGTCCATGATGGTGGCCTGGCTGCCGCACAGGGCGCAATCGGGGTCCTTGCCGTAGCCAACACGGCGGAACTCCGTGCCCAACGCGTCATAGATCAGCAGCGTGCCGACCAGGCTGGTGCCGATGCCCAGCACCTCCTTGAGCACTTCGGCGGTCTGGAGCGTGCCCATGACGCCTGCGATGGCGCCGAAGATGCCGGCCTCCGAACAGGAGGGCACCAGGCCCTCGGGCGGCATGTCGGGGAACAGGCAGCGGTAACAGGGATTCTCATCAGACTCATGGGCCCGGAAGGTGGTGAGCTGGCCGTCAAACCGCATCATGGCGGCACTGACCAACGGCTTGCCGGCCATGTAACAGGCATCGTTGATGAGATACCGCGTGGGGAAGTTGTCGGTGCCGTCACACACGAGATCATAACCGCTGATGATGTCGAGCGCGTTGTGATGCTCCAGGCGTTCCTGATGGCGGATCACGGTGACCCCAGGATTGAGGCTGTGCACCATGGTCTCGGCACTGGCGGTCTTCTCCACGCCGACGCGGTCAGTGGTGTGTGCGATCTGGCGCTGCAGGTTGGAGAGTTCGACATGGTCGTTGTCGACCACACCCAGCGTGCCGACACCGGCTGCGGCGAGATACATCAGCAACGGCGCACCCAGCCCCCCGGCGCCCACGACCAGCACCCGGGCATTGAGCAGTTTCACCTGCCCCTCGCCGCCAACTTCGGGCATGACGATGTGGCGCGCATAACGATGCAGCTGGTCTTCGGTGAAATCGGTGATGTCCATGATGCGTTATCCAGGCCTTCTAGCTTCGGTGTCATCCCGGCCGAGCATCGCGAGAGCC
>CALIUG010000292.1 GCA_938048755.1 uncultured Alphaproteobacteria bacterium | reverse complement strand
GGTCATGCTGGCGGGATGCTGCACCAGGGTTTCGCTGTCGCCCAGGCTGACGGCACGGGTGATGAGATCAACCCCGTTCATGAAGGCCATGCCCGCGTCGTATCCGCCGTGAAGCTCAAACGAGACCAGCCCGCCGCCACGGATCATCTGTCGGCGCGCGATCTCGGCCTGGGCAAAATCCTCAAGCCAGGGATGGGTGGCCCAGGCAACGGCGGGATGTTTGCTCAGAAGCCCCGCGACCTTCAGGGCGCTGTCGCAATGACGCTCCATGCGCAGTTCCAGGGTCTTGAGGCCGCGCATGACCAGAAAGGCCGTCATGGGTGAGATCGTGGCGCCGGTCATGTAGCGCAGACCATGCTGGCGAATCTGATGCACCAGGTCGTGTTTTCCCACGACCACGCCGGCCAGTAGATCGCCATGGCCGCCCAGATACTTCGTCGCCGAATGCACAACCAGATCGGCACCGTGTTCCAGAGGGCGCTGCAGGGCAGGGGTGCAGAACGTATTGTCGACCACCGACAGTGCACCCACGGCTTGGGCCTTCTCCGAGACCGCTTTGATGTCGATGACGCGCAGGTTCGGATTGGCCGGGGTTTCGAAGAAAACCATCTTGGTCTTTTCCGTCAGCACCGCGTCGAGATTGCCCGCATCGGTGAGATCAACCGGCGTCACGGTCACGCCGAATTTGGGCAGGCCGTGGGTAAAGAGTGCAAAGGTGTTGCCGTAGAGCGTGTGGTCGATGACGACCTCGTCGCCCGCGGCCAGATGGGACCAGCACATCGCGCTGATCGCGCCCATGCCGCTGGCGAGCGCCAGACCGGCCTCCGCGCCTTCCAGGCTGGCAACCCGTTCCTCCAGCAGATTCTGGGTCGGATTGCGGTTGCGCCCGTAGATATAGCCCTTGCGCTCGCCCCGGAAGAGCTCACCGCCGGCTTCGGCTGATTCGAACGCATAGGTCGAGGTCATGTAGATCGGTGGTGTCAGCGCACCGTTCTCGTCCATCGGGTCGTAACCCAGATGGATCGCCCGGGTCGCAAAACCCTGGGGCCGGTTGCTGCCATCCTTGTTTTTTCCGTCGGCCATGATCCGCTCTCCGCATGATGCGGGCGCACCTTCCAGCGCACGATGGCCGGGGTCAAGACGTGGGAATGGAAAGCGTTTCCCGGGTACCGGTCAGCCAGGCGATGATGTCAGCCAGGACGTGTTCGCGCATGGCCTCAAGCAAGGCGTTGTGCCGGTTCCGCTTCGGCAGTGCCCAGCGCCTCGAGGGCAGGGTGTCGGCCATGATTCCGGCAAACAGCGTGTCCTGCTTGTTGGTGTCACCGTGCACGATAAGAATCTCGGCCTGCGAGGATGTCGCCCAGTCGCTGCTGAGATTGGGCAGATCGCGCTCGAGAGCTGCCATGCGCTCTTCGGTGCTGCCGTTTGGTCCCGCTGGTTTGCCGGCACCGTGCGGGCGCGGGCTGAAGGCTACAATGCGTTTTGCATCTAACTGCATGCCGGCCCGCATACCGGGAACACCGGCTGCGCTGTTGCATAGGATGACGATTTCCTCGCATTCCATCTGCGCTGCAATCTTCCGGATTCCTTCAATCATGGCAGGCCACCCCGCACCCAGGACCTCAATGCCGTGATGATAGAACCGTCCTGAGAGATCGCGCAGGTAGAGCATGTGTGCGGGTTCCCGGGCGAACCACTGATGCAGGATGGCATGAGGCAGGCCAAGGCGACCCTCACCGCCGCTCATGGCGACGACTAGGCATCTGGCCTCTGCTGCGCCTGCAGGAACCAGCTGAACCGAAGCCTCCATGACGTCCTTGAAGGGGCTAGGGACACGAGGTGTCAGTTGTGTGATTTCCTGAAGTTCCTTCAGGAACCCCATGTCTGGAAACATGGCGCAGGCCGGTTTGATGAGGACCTCCAGGCGTTCGACCGGCATGTCGTCGAACAGGCGCTGCAATGCCGCGCACCAGTTCAGCGCTGAAGCAAGCTTGAGATTGGGAGAGCGGGCTGATTGAAAACAGGCCAGCGTATAGAGCGCGGCCATCATGGCTGATCCGCCTTCGCTCTCCAGTCTGGTTTGAAGGTGTTCGGCTATCTCGGCTGCGGCCTGGCCCGTGACCAGGGCGTAGGCTGCATTCCGTAATCTGCTGGTCCGCATGTGCTGTTCAAGCTGATCGACCGCAAGATCGACGGCGGCAAGGGCCCCTTCGCGCTCTGCCCGATTCTGAACGCGCCGGGCAAGATGACCGCACGTCACCCAATGTGCCTGGGGCGCCAGAAATCCCTGTCCCTGCTCGCGCGCCTGATCCACCAATCCGTCAACGCCTGGCAACACCATTCTCCAAAAAGCCGTGCTGAAACATCGGAGCGGGACTGTAGCAGCAGTTCAACATGAACTAGTCTCGCGATATGGCGAATAGACTGTTTCACCTCGAAAACCACAAGCCTCATGACTTCCGTGGTCCCGTCGACCGGCCCTACGAAGCTCTCGAGGATCTGGTGGATTCCGTTCCGCTGCATCAGTTGATCGAACGGCACGCCGTTGATCTTGCCGACAAGCCGGCGGTCGTCACCGTCTCCCGTGAGATTTCCTTTGGTGAACTGATGACTCTGGCGCATCGGCCTGCATCAGCAATCCGGCGTGCCCGATGATCAGGTCGTCGAGCTGCACGGTAACGCGACCTACGCCCGCTGCCTCGATTGTGGCCTACGTCATGAAATCCTGCCGATCCGAACGGCATTCCTCAATGACGGCGTTCTGCCTGTCTGTGATTCCTGCGGCGGAACTGTAAAATCGGCCACAATCTCATTCGGTCAGGCCATGCCCCAGGGCGCCATGGCCCGGGCGGAACAGGCCACGCTTGCCGGTGATCTCTTCCTTGCCATCGGTTCGTCGCTTGTCGTCTATCCGGCCGCAGCGTTCCCCGTCGTTGCCAAGCGCAACGGAGCGCAACTCGTCATTCTCAATCGTGACCCGACCGATCTGGATGATCATGCCGATCTGGTTCTGCATGATGAAATCGGCCCGGTCCTGAGTTCGGCAACCGGCGTGAACTAGTCACAGGCCAGGAGTTCCGTTCAGGGCCGGCGCGCATTCAAAGGCTGACTCATGCTACACAAGCCCGTTGCATAGATCGGCGGGACAGATGGACAAAGAACTCAAACTACCGGGTAAACCCCTGACGTTCTTTCAGGCGTTCCGGCGGCGGTTGATCACGGGACTGGTCACAGCCATTCCGTTGCTGGTGACCTGGTTCATCCTGTCGTTCCTGTTCCGCCTGCTGTCGGATCTGGGGCGCCCTATCGTGAACGCGATCAAGAGGCCAGTGCTCAAGGTCTCGCCGGAACTGGCCGATGTTATTGCCCAGGCTTGGTTCCTGCCGACCATGTCGGTGATCATGATCGTCGTCCTGCTCTACTTTCTGGGACTTCTTGCGTCCATGGTCGTGGGGCGGCGGGTGATCGGGGCGTTCGATGCGCTGATGCACCGCATTCCGGTGGTTCAGACGGTCTATGGTTCCGTGCGTCAGCTTCTCAATGTGTTGAAGCAGGATACCGGCGAAATCCAGCGCGTTGTGCTGATCGAGTTTCCTTCACCGGAAATGAAGGCTGTGGGTTTTGTTACCCGCACACTGACCGATGCTGATACGGGCGAGGAGCTGGCGGCGGTTTACGTGCCGACCACGCCCAATCCCACCAGTGGTTATCTCGAAATCGTGCCGGTCGATCGCCTGATCTCCACGACCTGGACCTTTGATGAGGCCATGACCTTCATCGTCTCTGGCGGTGCGGTGTCCAAGGACACCATGAACTATTCCAAAAGCGCCAGCGATGAGGCCGTGCGGCTGGCAAGAGAAGGCCGCGAATAGCGCGGTTCAGACTTCGAATCCGGCCTTCAGGCCTTCCAGTACGGCTTCCTCGCAGGTGCGGGGGCTCAGGCAATCTCCGGCCAGCAGGACATCGCCGTCCCAGTCTTCCAGCGCATCGGCCAGAGTCGTCACGGATTGATGGCCCAGCGTCGTGACGATGGTGTCGACCTCGTCGATGATGATGGGCTCGCCGCTCGTCGTGTGTTGCAGATAGGCGCTGCTCGAATCGGCGCCGAACAGGCGGGCATAGGGGATCATCTCCACGCCCAGCTTGTTGAGGTCGCCGATCCAGCGGTCGCGCACATACATCTGGATCATCTGGCCGGGCATGTAGCCGTTCACCGCCAGCGTCACCTTGCAGCCGTCGCGCGCCAGGCGCTCGGCGATGCCAAGGCCGATCCAGTCGCAACGCCAGTCCGCCACCACGACGCGACCACCGACATTGGCCTCGCCCTGCAGGACCTGCCAGGCGTTGACGATGTGGGCTTCGTCCTCGCCTTCGATAGTAGGCCGCCAGGGCAGGGCGCCTGTGGCCACGATCACGGCATCGACGCCTTCTGCTCTGACCAGGTCCGGCGTGACGTTGGTCCCAAGGCGTAGCTCGACCCCGTGTTGCTCCATTTCATGGGCCAGATTGGTCACGATGCCGCCGAACTCGGCCCGGCCCGGCAATTCCTGGGCCAGCAGCGCCTGGCCGCCCAGGCGATTGGATGCTTCACAGAGAATCACCCGGTGGCCGCGCTCTGCAGCGACCGCCGCAGCTTTCATGCCGGCGGGGCCGCCGCCAGCGACCAGCACGGTCCTTGGATCGCTAGCCCTTGGTTTTGCTTCGTAGTCCAGCTCCCGCCCGGTTTCGGGGCGCTGGATGCATGAAATGCCGATGCCCATCTGCATATGTCCGATGCACGCCTGATTGCAGGCGATGCAGGCGCGGATATCGTCGGTGCGGCCTTCCCGCGCCTTGTTGGCCATCTCGGGGTCGGCGATCTGGGCGCGGGTCATGCCGATCATGTCGGCCTGACCTGCTGCCAGAATACGTTCGGCCTCCTGGGGTTGGTTGATGCGCCCGGCCACGAACACCGGAATCGGCACCAGCTTCTTCACTGCTTCGGCATGGGGTGCAAGATACCCGGCTTCGATGTTCATGGGCGGGACCACATGAATGCCGCCCGACAGACCCACCATCGACCCTGCAATGACGTTGAGGTAGTCGAGCGTACCCTCGTTACCCAGCAGACGGCAGACCTCCATGATCTCATCGGGATCGTTGCCACCGTCCTGCAGTTCATCGGCTGAGATGCGCATGCCGACGACGGTATCGGCGCCAACGCTGTCACGTACGCTGGCGATGACCTCGCGCATGAAGCGCATGCGGTTCTCCAGGCTTCCACCATAGGCATCGGTGCGCCAGTTGAGCGTCGGGTTTAGGAACTGTGCCGGCAGCAGGGCGTGACTTGCCACGATTTCCACGCCATCCAGCCCGGCGGCCTTCATGCGCCCTGCAGCGCTGCCATAGGCGTCGACATATTCGCGAAGCAGGGAAAGCGGCAGGGCACGGGAGATGTTGTGGGTACGCGATGCCTTGGCCTGGGACGGGGCATAGGAAACCCCCAGGCTGCCGTCGCCCGTGGTCACACCATAAACCCCGGAATGGCCAAGCTGGCCGAAAATGCCGCAGCCATGTTTGTGCACCGCCTCACCCACCCGGCGCAGACCGGGGATGCAGCTGTCCTGGGAGGCGTCGAGGTTACGGTGACCCCCGGTCACGTGGACGCGCGAGGCTTCCATGATGATGAGTCCGGCCCCGCCGCGCGCGCGGGACTCGTGATAGGCAACGAAGCGTGCATCAGGCCGCAGATCGCCGTCGAGCAGGCAGGTCATGTGCCCGGTCGAGAAGATCCTGTTGCGGAAGGTCGCAGGACCCACATCAAACGACGAAAACAGATTGGGAAACGCAGTCATCAACGCAGCCTCACCCTTGTGTGGGCTGCATGGTGGCGTGTGTCAGGCCCTTAGGGAAGCCCGCATTCAGGCTGCCTTGCGACCGCCCCGTTCGTTGAAGGCGGCAATCACCTGTTCGGCTGTGCAACGTGCGTCACGCTGGAGATACTCCATGGCGTTGAGCGATGCCTCATGGGCCGGAAAGCTCGATCCGCCGACACAATCCTCGACCACGCGGGCGTAATAGTCGTGCTGGTGTGCATCGGCAAAGGTGTAGTGCACGCAGACATCGGTCAGGCCACCGCACAGGATCAGCGTGTTGGCCTTGAGACCTTTGAGCAGAATCTCCAGGTCCGTACCGAAAAACGCGGAATAACGTCGTTTGGGAATCAGGTAGTCGACGCCGTGCTTGTAGGGCAGGCGGGTGTGGATGACCGTACCGGGGTGGCCTTCGACGCAATGGAACGTCTCGGAACCATCGAGTTCACGGCCGAAATCGACATGATCGGGGCGATGCACCTCGATGATGTAGATCACCGGCACACCGTTCGCCTTGGCTGCCTCGATCATGGGAATCACCCGGTCGACGCGTTCTTCTTCGCCGCCCATGGACGGAATACCGCCATCGTCATCCTCGGGCTTTCCTGTTCCCATGATGTCGACGACGATCAGTGCGGGATTACCTTCAATGAATGCGGGCATGGCTGCCTCCTTGTGTCCTTGTGTCGTCAGCTTATCAGGATCGCCAATGCCCTACAAAGACCGGCGCATGACGACGTGGGTTTGCCGGTCAAGTCCATGGCGTTCTTCCTCGGCCACAAGCGCTGCCATCTCGGGGCCATAGGCCGTTTCCGCGATCGCCGTGAATCCGAGGCGTTCGTAGTACGGCGCGTTCCACGGACCCGCGCGAAAGGTTGTCAGTGTGATTGCCGGCAGGCCGCGCGCAGTCGCAGTGGCAATCAGATGGTCGATCAGGCGCCGGCCGATTCCCTGTCTCTGCCAGGTCCGCAAGACGCCCATTTCATCGAGATGCAGGTTGCCGTCCACCGTGGCCGTCAGCGCAAAAGCGACCGGTACGTCGTTCCGGTCACACGCTATCCACACATCACCGCGTCGCTGGGCTGCTCGCAGGTCATCGAGACCACGGGGCGGATCATCGTCGATTTCCGTCATGCCGATCGCAGCAAAGATCTCACCTGCGTCATCTTCGATCAGCCGGCAGGCCTGCAGGTCGCTTTCCTGTGCCTGCCGGATCGTGATGGAAACTTTGTCGTTGGGTTCGTGCATTGCAATCTTCCTGTGGCTCTTGCCATGCTTGCCGTTATCCTGTTGCCCGCGACAGACAAGAGCAAGGGCAGACAAGGCGGATGTTCAATCTGGCTACCAATCTGGAGAGTGCGGCCGCCGAATGGCCCAACCGCGAGGCCGTCGTGTTCGGTGACCTGCGTATGAGCTATCGTGCCCTGGAGCAGGAAGCCTGCCGCGTAGCCAGCGGCCTCAGCCAGGCTGGCATCGGTCGCGGTGATCATGTCGCGCTGGCCTGTCCGAACCGGCCCGAGTTCATTGCGGCCTATTTCGGCATTCTGAAGCTGGGTGCCGTGGTGGTCTGTGTCAGCGCCCTGTTGCGTGCCCGCGAGATTGCCTGGCAGCTCGATCATTCCGATGCCGTGGCACTGATTGCCTATGGCGGTGATGACATGTCCATCGGTTCGGCCTCACGCGAGGCGTTCGACCGGGTGCCGGGCTGCCGCAAGGCCTGGTTCATCAAGGCTGAGGGTGACCTTGTGGATGGTGAAAGCACAGAACCCTTCGAAACCCTGACCCAGGGACAGGCGGTGACTTTCCGGTCCGTGTCGACACAGGCTGAAGAGACCGCCGTCATCCTTTACACCTCGGGCACAACCGGCAAGCCGAAGGGCGCGGAACTCACCCACGCCAACTTCATGCTCAATGTCAGCATCATGGCGCGCGCGCGGCCGGCCCCGGAAGGCGGCAGTCGGTCCCTGGTGGTCCTGCCGATGTTCCACATCATGGCCCAGACCTGCATCATGCATCTGGGCATCTTCAACGCGGGCCTGCTGGTCCTGATGCAGCGCTTTGATCCCGCTGAAGCCGTGCGCCTGATCCTGGCCGAGAATATATCCGGATTTGCCGGTGTGCCGACCATGTATCGCGCCATCCTGGACTGTCCCGGGATCACAGCCGAGCAACAGGCGGCACTGAGGCGGCAACTGGTCACGGTTTCGGCCGGTGGTGCCTCGGTGCCGTCGGAGCTTCAGCGTGAGTTTCTCGACCGCTTCGAGACACCCATGAGCAACGGCTATGGCGCGACCGAGACCTCGCCCGTGAGCTGTTTCCATCAAAGCAACAGCGACATGCGCCTGGGCTCCATCGGAACCGCAGCCTGGGGCGTGGAACTGCGCATTGTCGATGACGCAGGCAAGGATGTGCCGACCGGTGAGGCCGGCGAGTTGCTGGTGCGTGGTCACTGCGTCATGAAGGGTTACTACAAGGACTCGGAGGCGACAGCGCTTGCCATCCAAGACGGCTGGTACCACAGCGGTGATCTCGCGCGTATGGACGAGGACGCCTATGTCTACATCGTCGGGCGCAAGAAGGAGATGATCATTCGCGGCGGATTCAACGTTTACCCGGCCGAGGTCGAAGCGACCCTGATGGAACATCCCGATATCGGTCAGGCAGCCGTGGTCGGGGTTCCCCATGACCGGAACGGGGAGGAAATCATGGCCTTTGTCACAGCCATGCCCGGCCGACAGATCGACACCGATGGCGTGATTGCCTGGGCGCGCGAAGCCATGGCGTCACACAAGTATCCACGGATCATTGCGGTGCGCGAAAGCCTGCCGCTGGGGCCGACAGGCAAGGTGCTCAAACGTGCCCTGCTGGAAGACATCAACCAGGAGACGGCTGCACCATGAGCGGAACCCTCAATCGCCAGATCACGCTTGCCCGAAGGCCCCATGGCCTGCCCGTTGGTGAGGACTTCAAGCTGGTCGAAACGCCTGTTCCCACGCCGGGAGAGGGCGAGGTGCTGGCGCGCACCATCTATCTCACGCTCGATCCCTACATGCGCGGCATGATGGACGACACCGAATCCTATGATGATCCCGTGCCGCTAGGTGGTGTCATGATCGGCAGCACGGTCTCGCAGGTCGTTGAGTCCAACCACGAGGGATTTGCGGCCGGCGACATCGTTGAAACCTATGCCGGCTGGCAGGACTATGTCGTTGCTCCAGGCGAGGCACTGCGCAAGATCGACCCCGCCCTGGCTCCCATCACCACGGCCCTGGGTGTGTTGGGCATGCCGGGGCTGACCGCCTATCACGGCCTGCTGAAGGTCGGCGAACCAAGGCCGGGTGAAACCGTGTTTGTCTCCGCTGCTTCCGGGGCCGTGGGCGCGACCGTCGGCCAGATCGCCAAGGTCAAGGGTTGTCGGGTGGCCGGGTGCGCGGGTTCCGATGAAAAGGTGGCCTATTGCCTGGATGACTGCGGCTTTGATGCCTGTTTCAACTACAAGACCTGCGGTGATGTTGCAGAAGCCATCCGTCAGGCATGTCCCGACGGCATCGATGTCAATTTCGAGAATGTCGGTGGCGAAATCAGCCGGGCCGCCATGATGCAGCTCAACCTCCACGGCCGCATGGCGGTGTGCGGCACGATCTCCAACTACA
>CALIUG010000291.1 GCA_938048755.1 uncultured Alphaproteobacteria bacterium | reverse complement strand
CATTCTGGACAGGCTGAAGGCATCCGGACGCAAGGTTCTGATTGCCATCAACAAGATCGATGCCGTGCCAAAGGAAAAACTGCTGCCTCTAGCGGCCCTGATCGACGCGTCCGGTGCGGTTGAAGAGATACTCTATATCTCCGCACTGAAGGGCCATGGTCTCGATGAGCTGATCGCGACGCTTCGTTCACGCATCAAGCCGGGCCCGTGGATGTTCCCGGAAGATCAGGTCTCGGATCTTCCGATGCGCAATCTTGCGGCGGAGATCATGCGCGAAAAGCTGTTCCTTCGTGTGCATCAGGAACTGCCCTATGCCCTTGCCGTGGAAACCGAGATGTGGACCGAGATCCCCGATGAGGATGCCGTGCGCATCGATCAGGTGATCTATGTCGCGCGGGATGGGCACAAACCCATTCTGCTGGGCAAGAAGGGTGCCACGATCAAGGAGGTCGGGATTGCTGCGCGCAAGGAACTGGAAGAAATCCTCGGCATGCGCGTGCATCTGTTCCTGCATGTGAAGGTTCGGCCCAACTGGCTCAACGATCCCGCGCGTTATCGCGAGATGGGGCTGGAGTTTCCCCGTTAGACCGCCATGGACTGGAGCGATCGCGGCATTGTCCTTTCTTCACGCCGGCACGGTGAATCCGCCGCGATCCTCAATCTGCTGACGCGTGATCACGGCAGGCACGCCGGTCTTGTGCGCGGTGGTGCCGGGCGGCGACTCAAGGGGGTGCTGCAACCCGGCAATGTGGTTGCGGCACAGTGGCGGGGACGGCTCTCCGAACATCTTGGAAGTTATACCGTGGAACTGGAGCGATCGGCTCCTTCAACGTGGCTCGATGATGCCGACCGGCTGGGATGTCTGGCAAGCGCTTGTGCGGTGGCTGAGCAGGGGCTGCCCGAACGCCACCCCTATGAACAGCTGTATGATGGATTTGAAGCCCTGCTGGCTGCTCTCGAGAGCGATCACGATTACTGGCAGGCGGTCTATGTCCGCTGGGAACTGGGGCTCCTGGATCTGCTGGGTTTTGGCCTTGATCTGTCGGCCTGCGCGGTTACCGGCGGCAACGATGATCTGATCTATGTCTCGCCACGCACGGGCAGGGCGGTTTCGGCATCTGCCGGAGAACCCTACCGCGCACGCTTGCTCACCTTGCCGGCATTCCTGATCGGTGGCGACACCGATGGCGCTGCCGATATCCTGGCCGGCCTGACGCTGACCGGGTTCTTTCTGGAACGGCATCTCTTTGCATCGGAAAAAAGTGGAATTCCCCCAGCCAGAGAACGATTTGTAGCGCGTTTGGCACGTGCACATACCAAATCTGGTGGTATAAACGGCGCATGACCGATCTGCTTGAACCCCGTGGCATTGAACCCGTCGCGCTCGCCGATGCTCTGACAGAGCGTTATCTGGCCTATGCGATGTCGACCATCACCTCGCGCTCGCTGCCGGATGTGCGCGACGGCCTGAAGCCCGTGCATCGTCGTTTATTGTACGCCATGCGCCTCCTCAAACTCGATTCACGCGAGGGTTTCAAGAAATCTGCGCGTGTCGTGGGTGATGTGATCGGCAAGTATCACCCCCACGGCGACCAATCGATTTATGATGCTCTGGTGCGTCTGGCTCAGGAGTTTGCTGCGCGTTACCCGATGGTTGATGGTCAGGGTAACTTCGGCAACATCGACGGGGATAACGCGGCTGCCATGCGTTACACCGAAGCGCGCCTGACCGAGGCAGCCATGGCCCTGATGGAAGGGCTCGACGACGATGCCGTCGATTTCCGCGACACCTATGATGGTTCCGAGATCGAACCCATTGTGATGCCGGCACGGTTCCCTAATCTGCTGGCCAATGGTTCGTCGGGTATTGCCGTAGGCATGGCGACCAGCATTCCGCCGCACAATGTGGGCGAGTTGTGTGCGGCGCTGGTCCATCTGGTCGATAAGCCGCGTGCAACCTTCGAAACCCTGACATCGCTGATTACGGGCCCGGACTTTCCGACCGGCGGGGAACTGGTCGAAGCGCGCGATGCCATGATGGAGGCCTATGCCACGGGCCGCGGTTCGTTCCGCCTGCGGGCACGCTGGAGTTCCGAGGACCTGGGGCGCGGCATGTACCAGATCGTCGTGACCGAAATGCCCTATCAGGTGCAGAAATCGAAATTGGTGGAGCGCATCGCCGAGTTGATCGAGGCCCGCAAGCTTCCGCTGGTCGATGCAGTGGTCGATGAGTCGGCTGAGGACATTCGTCTCGTCCTGACGCCCAAGAACCGTACGGTCGACGACAAGGTCATGATGGAGTCTCTGTTCCGCATGACCGATCTGGAAACGCGCGTTTCGCTCAACATGAACCTGCTGGACGCCACGGGCGTTCCGCGTGTCATGAACCTGCGCGAGACCCTGCAGGCCTTTATCGATCATCGCCGCGAAGTCCTGCTGCGCCGCTCCAACCATCGTCTGGAGAAGATCGCACGGCGTCTGGATGTGCTGGAAGGTTATCTGATCGTCTACCTCAATCTGGACGAGGTGATCCGGATCATCCGCGAAGAGGACGAGCCCAAGCCGTCTCTGATGAAACGGTTCAAGCTCAACGATGTTCAGGCTGAAGCCATCCTCAACATGCGTTTGCGGTCTCTGCGCAAGCTCGAGGAAATGGAGATCGTGACCGAAAAGGCCGCGCTCAGCGAAGAACAGAAGGAACTTGCTGCGCTGGTGAAGAGTGACACCAAGCAAAAGCGTTTTCTCAAGGACGAATTCAAGGACATCCGCGAGAAGTTTGGTGAGAAGACGGATCTTGGTCGTCGCCGCACCATCGTTGGTGATCCGCCCGAGCAGATCGATATTCCGATCGACGCCACGATCGAGAAGGAAGCCGTCACCATTGTCCTCTCCGCCAAGGGCTGGATCCGTGCCGCCAAGGGGCACGGCGAGCAGGTCGGCACCTTGCGTTACAAGGAAGGCGATCGCGAGCGCTTCCGCGCGGAGGCATGGACGACCGACAAGCTGCTGATCTTTGCCACCAACGGTCGCTTCTACACCCTGGGCTGCGACAAGCTGCCGGGTGGACGCGGCTATGGTGATCCGGTGCGGCTGATGCTGGACCTGGGCAACGATGTCGAGATCGTCACGATGATGGTGTTCCAGGGGGGACGTAAACTGCTGCTTGCCTCCAGCGAGGGACGGGGGTTCATCGTGCCCGAGGATGCCGTGATGGCCCAGACACGCGCAGGCAAACAGGTGCTGAACCTTTCGGATGGTTCCGAGGCGGTTGTTGCGCGGTTTGCCGACGGCGATCATGTCGCCGTGGTCGGTGAAAATCGCAAGGTCATCATTTTCCCGCTCGATGAATTGCCGGAAATGACGCGCGGGCGTGGCGTCATCCTGCAACGTTACAAATCCGGCGGTCTCTCCGACGCCAAGGCCTTCACCCTTGCCGAAGGACTTTCCTGGCAATCGGGTACGCGTACGCGCACGGAAACCAAGCTTGCCGACTGGATTGGAAAACGCAGCCAGGCCGGCCGTATTGCGCCGTCCGGCTTTGCGAGCAGCAACCGTTTCGGCTAGGGCATTCGCACGCAGGCCACTCCGGGAGATGCCGTGACCATTCTGGCCCGATTTGCCGACAGCGTGGATTGGCTGAACGAGCGTATCGGCCGGACCGTGTCGTGGCTGGTTCTGATCATGGCGCTGGTGACCTTTGCGGTTGCCATTCTGCGCTATGTCTTTTCCATCGGCTTTGTCTGGATGCAGGAATCCTATGTCTGGCTCCATGCCATCGTGTTCATGAGCGGCGCGGCCTATACGCTGCTTCACGATGCGCATGTCAGGGTGGACGTCATCTACCGGCCCTTCGGTGCGCGCTACAAGGCGTGGGTCGATCTGCTCGGCGGCCTGCTTCTGCTTCTGCCGGTCGTTGTTGCGGCGGGATGGGTCTCCTTTCCCTATGTGCTGACATCCTGGGACAAGTGGGAAACCTCTCGCGAAGCCGGTGGCCTTCCGGCGCTGTTCCTTTTGAAGTCCTTTCTTCTGGTGTTCTGCGCCACGATCGGGTTGCAGGGGCTCTCCCTTTCGGCCCGCAGCCTGATCCTTCTGAAAGGACCGCCTGATCAGGAGCGCGAAGCATGAGCGCCCAGGAGATCATGGCCGTTGCCATGGTGCTGACCACCTGTGCCGTGCTGCTTCTTGGCTATCCCGTCGCATTTTCGCTCGCCGGCACTGCCCTGATCTTTGCTCTGGCGGGGTGGGCCTTCGATCTCTTCCAGCTCAACCTTCTGGGCAGCCTTGCGTCGCGTTACTTCGGCGTCATGTCCAACGACGTCCTTGTCGCCGTGCCGCTCTTCATTCTGATGGGCGTGATTCTGGAGCGCGCGCGCATCGCCGAAGACCTTCTGGAGACCATGGGGCTTCTGTTCGGCCGCTTGCGGGGCGGACTGTCCATCGCTGTCGTGATTGTCGGGGCGCTTCTGGCTGCATCGACCGGAATCGTGGGGGCGACCGTGGTCACCATGGGGCTGCTCAGCCTGCCGACCATGCTGAAAGCCGGTTATGATCCAAAACTGGCCACCGGGGTCATTTGCGCTTCGGGCACGCTGGGGCAAATCATCCCACCCTCGATCGTGCTGGTCCTTCTGGGTGACATCCTCCAGGGCGCCAACACACAGGCCCAGATGTCGATCGGGAACTGGGCGCCCGATCCTGTTTCCGTGGTGGACCTCTTCGCTGGCGCGTTCTTCCCGGGGCTGATGCTGGTCGGACTCTACTTTGCCTACACGCTCAGCATCGCCTGGCTGCGTCCCTCCGTCGCGCCGGCCTTGCCGAAGTACGAGGGGGATGACCTGGGAAGGCGGGTGATGCTGGTGCTGGTGCCACCTCTTGCCCTGATCGTTTCAGTCCTGGGTTCGATCATCGCCGGCGTGGCGACGCCAACAGAAGCTGCTGCCGTGGGGGCTGTCGGCGCCATGCTGTTGGCAGCCCGGGGCAAGGGCCGGGACGGCACGGTCTATGCGGCTGCAGGGTCCCTGATCGGCATGCTGGTTGTATCGGTGATCTTTGATCTCCGGATGAACCGCGAAGAGGTCCCGGTGCTGGACGCTCTGGCATTCGTCCTTTGCCTCGCCCTGTCGCTGGTCTTTGTCATCTCACTGGGATTGTGTCTCCTGCGCATCGGCCGTACCGGCGTTCTTTCTGCTGCGTTGACCACAACGATGAAGGTGACCTGCATGGTCTTCGTCATCTTTCTGGGGGCGTCGGTCTTCTCGCTGGTGTTCAGAGGCCTGGGTGGTGACGAACTCGTGCACGAAGTGCTCTCCACCATTCCCGGCGGGCCATTCGGTGCCATGCTCGCCGTCATGGCTGTCATGTTTGTCCTGGGATTCTTCCTCGATTTCATCGAGATCGTCTTTGTCGTCATTCCCATCGTCGGTCCTGTGCTGCTGGCCATGGATATCGACCCCATCTGGTTCGGCGTCATGGTCGCGGTCAATCTGCAGACCAGCTTTCTGACCCCGCCCTTCGGATTTGCATTGTTCTACCTGCGCGGCGTTGCGCCTGCTGGCGTCACGACGGGTGCGATCTATCGGGGGATCATTCCGTTCGTCATCATCCAGCTCGTCGGGCTCGGTCTGATTGCTCTCTTTCCCGCGCTTGCGACCTGGCTGCCTGGCGTTCTGTTCGATTGAGATGATTGTCCTGTGCGGCTTTGGCTTGTTAAGGTCGCGGTATCGGTTGAGAGGTGGATATGGCATCGCACAAGCATAACGAACCCGAATCGGACATGGCCCTGCGGGTCAAGGCCATCGAGCAGCTCCTGAGCGAAAAGGGGTTGGTTGATCCCACCGGCATCGACCGCCTTATCGAACTTTATGAGACCCGTGTCGGACCCCACAACGGCGCCCGGGTTGTCGCAAAAGCCTGGAGTGATCCCGACTATCGTGCGCGTCTTCTGGAAAACGGTACCGACGCCATTGCCGAACTGGGTGTGTCGGGCATTCAGGGTGAAAACATGGTGGTCGTCGAGAATACGCAAGACGTTCACAACGTTGTCGTCTGCACCCTTTGCTCTTGCTATCCATGGCCAGTTCTGGGCCTGCCGCCCCGCTGGTACAAGAGCCCGCCCTATCGCTCCCGTGTCGTACGGGAACCACGGGCTGTCCTTGAGGAATTCGGCGTGGAGGTTCCCTCGGATGTCGAGGTGCGTGTTTGGGATTCAAGTGCGGAGATTCGCTACATGGTGCTTCCCCAACGGCCAGAAGACAGCAAAGGGAAGTCGGAAGACGAACTGGCGGCGCTGGTCACGCGTGATGGCATGATTGGTGTGGCAACGGTTTAGGGGGAGATCATGGACGGCATACACGACATGGGCGGCATGCACGGTTTTGGCAAAGTCGGGCGCGAGGAGAACGAGCCGGTTTTTCATGCCGATTGGGAAGCAAGGGCCTTTGGTCTTTCACTTCAGGCGGCCGATGGAATCGGCTTCGTGGATGATCATCTGCGCGCCAACATCGAACGGATTCCCGCCGCCAGATATCTGCGGTCGACCTACTACGAACTCTGGATGCAGTCCCTCGAGTCGATTGCGATCGAAAAGGGCGTCCTGACGCCCCAGGAAATCGAGTCGCGCGTCGCGAGTTTGTCGGAAGGTGGACGCGCCGAAGGCGGCAGCGACATCTCTCTCGATGAGATCGACGCAATGATGGCGGCAGGCGCCTCCACCAAACGCCCGGATGTTTCGGTGGTTGCCGGTTTCAAGGTCGGCGACAGGGTGCGCGTGAAGAATGATCATCCGCAACATCACACCCGTGCCACCCGTTATTGTAGGGGACGTGTGGGCGAGGTGATCGCTGATCACGGGGTGTTTGTCTTCCCTGACAGCAATTCCGAATGGCAGGGGGAAAATCCCGAGCACTGCTACACCGTGGTGTTTGATGCGGAAGAACTCTGGGGTGAGTCAGGCACGCCGGGCGACAGCGTGACGGTAGACCTCTGGGAATCCTACCTGGAGCAGGCGTGACGACGTCGCCTCAGCGACCGAAGGCCCTTGAAGCGTATCGCGCTGTCTCAAGGGCCTATTTCTCGGAAGAGGCCTATCAGCGCGGCATCGCCTTCAAGCCACGCCCCAGCGACGTCTTTGTTGCGACCTACGCCAAAGCTGGAACGACCTGGATGCAGCAGATCGTTCATGGTCTGCGCACCAACGGCTCCATGGATTTCGGAGAGATTACCGAGGTGGTTCCATGGATCGAGGTCGCCCATATCCTCGATATCGATCCTGAAACCGAGCAGGCGGCCAATCCACGCGCCTTCAAGACGCATTTGAGTTGGGATGAGGTTCCGAAGGGTGGACGTTACATCGCCATCTTTCGCGACCCCAAGGCGATCGATGTATCGCTATTCCGCTTCATGCAGGGCTGGTTCTTCGAAACAGGGGCCATCTCGCAGGAAACCTATCTCAAGGAATTTTTCCTGAAACGCGGAGATGGCGAGAACTGCTGGCAAAACATGCTGTCCTGGTGGCAGGTGCGCGAACGCAATGACGTGATGCCGCTGCTTTATGAGGACATGGCCGACGATCTACCCAATGTCGTGCGTGGTGTTGCCGGGTTCATGGGACTTGATCCCAGTGAGAAAACCCTCGCCATTGCAACGAAACAGTCGCAGTTCGACTTCATGAAGGCCCACGCGCACCACTTTGATGACCATTTGTTACGCAACAAGCGAGACGTTGCCGCGGGTCTGCCAGTGGGGGGCGAATCCAACAAGGTTTCCAGTGGTCAGTCGGGCAAGGAGCCGCTGAGTGAAGAACTGGTTGGCCTGTTTGATGAAGCCTGGAATGACGTCATCGGGTCCGAAACCGGACTGGAAGACTATGCAGCCTTCCAGTCCAGCATCAGATCGTCCACATCAGCTTAGTTGTCTTCTGCGATGCAGCCTTTTCCAACGAAGGTTGAGCAGCCCAGACCATACCCGGTGCGCGCCATGCCGCTTGCCAGATGCGCCTGTGGTGCTGCATTGGAATCGAAAAGGTCCAGCTCCGGTGCCAGGGCGCGCAACTCACCGGAAAGCTCGGCTTTGAGTGCGTTGCTGGTCATGGCTGCCGTGGCAGCCTCATTTCCGACCAAACTATGAAAATGCATCGTGATTGACTCCCTTGAGAGTTCGTGGCCGTGTCAGCTCCAGGACGGACCCAATGCACGTGCCCTCAGATAGGCTTGTTCGGAGAAGGTCATCCAGTTCAGTGCCTTCTCGCGGAATGCACGGATCCTGTCATAGACCTTGGTAGACAGAGGGTCCTGCGCGGCAATTTCGGCAACCACGGTCTTGGCAAGACCACCCAGCCCGATGAGGACATCATCGGGGAAGGGGCGCACATCGACGCCATGATCGTCCAGAAGAACCTGGAGTGAATCGTTGTTGCGCGCGGTGAACTCCGACAGAACCATCTGGTTCACGGCCGTGTTGGCCGCCATGATGATGGCCTGAAGATCAGGCGTCAGATCGTTCCAGGCATCCAGATTGATGAAGTTGTCGAGCACGATCGCTGGCTCGTGCCAGCCTGGATAATAGTAATACTGCGCGTTCTGATAGAGGCCGAAGGCAAGGTCGTTGTAAGGGCCGACCCATTCTGTGGCGTCAAGTGTGCCTTGCGCCAGGGCCGGGGGAATTTCACCGCCGGGGAGGTTCACCACAGTTGCGCCGGCTGCAGCGACCACTTCGCCGCCCAGTCCGGGAATGCGCATCTTCAGGCCCTTGTAGTCCTCAAGGCTGTTGATCTCCTTGTTGAACCAGCCACCCATCTGAACGCCCGTGTTGCCTGACGGGAAGAACTTGCAGTTGAGTTCGCTGTAGGCCTCATCGGCGAGTTCCTGCCCTCCAGCAAACTGGAACCAGGCGTTCTGTTCCTGCGCTGTCAGACCGAAGGGAATGGAAGCCAGGAACTGCGTCGCGGGAACCTTGCCCTTCCAGTAATACGGTGCGCCATGGCCCATCTCCACCGTGCCGCTACCGACAGCATCAATGGATTCAAAGGCGGGGACGATCTCGCCACCGCCATAGACCGTGATGTTAAGCCGTCCGTCTGACATCTGGCCGATCATCTGGGCCAGCAGTTCGGCGCCAGTGCCAAGGCCCGGAAAGTTCTTCGGCCATGTCGTCACCATGCGCCATTCCATCGTGCCCTGGCTGATGGCCGGAGCAGGAAAGGCCGTTGAAGCGGCCGCTGCGACACCGCCAACTGCGGCGCCCTTCAGCAGGTCGCGGCGACCCAGGGGCTTGGTTTCCTTGTTTTTCGTCATGTTCACTCTCCCGTCGAATCTGATTCGTTTTGGCGTTCGGTCTGCTGATCACGTTCGAAATCCTGCCATCCATCTGTCCCCAGGATTTCCAGCGGTCGGTAGTTCTTCTTGTAATCCATCTTGCCGCACTCAGCGATCCAGTAGCCGAGATAGACGTTCTCGAGCGCCTGCACACGCGCATGAGCGACGTGCCAGAGGATCATGAACGTCCCCAGGCTGCGATGGCTCTGGTCGGGCTCATAGAACTTGTAGATGCCCGAGAGGCCGTCGCGCAGCCAGTCGGTCAGGGAAACGGCGATCAAGTTGCCGTCGCCATCCCGGGCTTCGATCAGGCGGGTATCCACCGGTGTTTCCTCGACCATGGCTCGGAAATCGGCATAGGACATGGTCGACATGCCGCCACCACGATGGCGCGCCTGCTGGTAGCGATCGAACAGAGCGTAACGTTCCAGGGTTGCCTCGGCTGGAACCGTGTCGACGATGAGGTCGGCATTCTGTCGCCATGTCCTGCGCTGTGTCCGCGAGGGCTTGAAGCGCCGAACTGGAATGCGGACGGGAACACAGAGCTGACAACCGTTACAGGCAGGCCGGTAGACCAGATTGTGACTCCGGCGAAATCCGGCAAGCGAGAGTTCGTCGTGAAGGTCCTGCGCGTGTGGCCCGGTCAGGTCCGTCACAACTTTGCTCTCGCGAAGATCCGGCAGATAGGGGCAGGGCTGTTCACGGGTGCCGAAGAAAAACGACAACGGGCGCGCGCGTTTGCTCGCACCGGAGCTGGCGTCTGTCAGGGTATGCGTGGTGTCATCGGTGCGCGTCATGGCATTCCGTCAATCAGAGCCCATAGTAGAACGGCGCAAACAGCGAAAACGCAAGCCAGACAATGAACACGAGCGGCAGGCCTGCCCGCACAAAGTCACTGAACTTGTAGTGGCCCGGGGCCATGACCAGCAGGTTGGTCTGATAACCGATCGGTGTGGCAAAGGAACAGCTTGCTGCCATGACGACAGCCACGGCAAAGGGCATGGGGTCGACCCCGATGCTGTGGGCAAGGCTCACGGCAATCGGCGTGAACAGAACCGCCGCTGCATTGTTGCTCAGGACGTTGGTGATCAGTGCAACAACCAGGAAAAAGGCTGAAAGAAGGATGGCCGGGTCTTCATGACCCACGGCTGCCACTGCAAGACTCGCCAGGAACTCGGCACCTCCGGTGGCCTGCATGGCGTGCCCCATGGCCAGGGCTGCGGCCACCAGCAGGACGACACGGCTTTCGACCGATCGTCCGGCCTGGCGGATGTTCAGGCATCCGAACAGCAATATGGCGCTGGCACCGGCCATGGCGGCAATCACAACGGGAACGAGGTTGAGCGAGATCGCGCCCACCACCAACCCTGTAATGACCAGAGCACGGCGCGCCAGATGCAGGTTGGGAAGGTCGGCCGCGGACCATTCCATGATCAGAAGGTCGGGATTGGCGCGCAGGCCGCGAACATCGCGGCGGCGGCCGCGCACCAGCAGAACATCGCCCGGTTCCAGGCGAATCTCGGTAACACGCTGCTGGATCATGCGTGAGCGCCGTTGCAGGCCCAGAACGATGCAGTTGAAACGCCGCCGGAAGCCGATCTGTTCAAGGTTCTGACCGACCATGCGGCTTGCCGGAGCAATCATGGCCTCGACCAGCATCTGTTCCTCACCGGGGCGGCGTGGCGTCACGGGCGTTTCACCCTCGGGCTCGTCACGGTCCAGGTCACCGATCAGGCCCGGATCTCGTGCCAGCGCATCCATCAGGGCGTTGCGCGTGCTTGCCGTGACAAGTGTGTCGCCGGGCCGCAGGACAAAGTCGTCAAAAGGCGGCAGTTCCGCATGCTCGCCACGCAGGACCATGCGTACGGTGATGTCTGTAAGGTCCGGGAACATGCCAGCCGTTGCCCCGTGTCCTACCAGGCCTGAGGTGTTCCCGACCGTAATCTGGGCGAGGTACTGTCGGCCTGAGCTTCCGACCAGGGCTCCGGCCATGGTCGCGCGATCGGGAAGCAGGCGTGGCGCAATGAAGATGACATAAAGCAGCCCCGCAGCGGCAACTACCAGTCCGGGAACGGCGAACGAGAACATCGTGAAGGGCGTTTCACCCAGGTCCCGCAGGCTGCCTGAAACCAGCAGATTCGTGCTTGAGCCAATCAGGGTCACCATGCCGCCCAGAATGGCAGCATAGGAAAGCGGGATCATGACCTTGCTGGATGAACGCCTGCCTTGTTCGGCCAGCGCCTGGATGACGGGAATGAAGACCACGACAATCGGCGTGTTGTTGCTGATCGCACTCAGGATAAGCGCGAGCAAAAGGGTGAACCCGATGGCAAGCGGTCCGCTGCCGCGTGCCAGCATCAGGATGTCGCGGGCAATGCGCTGCAATGCGCCGGTCTGGACCAGCCCTTGGCCGATAACCAGCATGCACAACACGGTAATCAGGGCAGGGTCTGCAAATCTGGCAAGCAGACGAACGGCACCCAAGGTGTTGGTTCCGTCGGGTCCGATCACTGGAAAGAACTCAAACAGGATCAGAAGCGCGGTGATCGCCGTGAGCGATGTGAACTCCAGCGAGTAGTATTCCCACGCATAGGACACAACGACCGCGACAATGATCGCGAACGTGATCCACATCATCAGGCTTTGCTCAACCCCGGTCACCACAGAACTGCCTGTCGCCTCATCATGAAAAACCCACTCATGATCTCATTCTACAGGATGGAACGCTGCGTTGCCCAATTGCAGAAACACAATCCTTTTCTGGGCTAGGGGCATTGGGGTCGCTATCATCGTTTCGTCGCCTGGATACGACCTGATTGGGACAATGGAACTGTCATGAGCCGCAAGCGCAATTTCTCCAAACGTGAACTGCGTGATGCCCTGGGCATGTTTGCCAAGGGTGTTACCATCATCACGTCGTGCACCCGCGACCAGGAGCTGCTTGGTGTGACCTGCAATTCGTTCAATTCCGTGTCCCTGGATCCGCCCATGGTTCTGTTCAGCCTTTCGCGGCAGGCACACAGTCTCAACAAATTCGAGAGTTGCGACTTCTTTGCCGTCAACATTCTCAGCGACAACCAGCGCAAGCTTTCGGATCGCTTCGCACGGCCGTCACCGGAAAAGTGGAAAGGCGTCGATCACCACACCGGCGTGACGCAATGCCCGCTGTTTCCGGAGTCTCTGGCAACATTCGAGTGTTACACGCGCTTCCATTATGACGGCGGCGATCATGTGATCTTTGTCGGTGAAGCCTTCAACATGGAAGTTGGAGAGCCGGCAGCGCCGCTGCTCT
>CALIUG010000290.1 GCA_938048755.1 uncultured Alphaproteobacteria bacterium | reverse complement strand
TCGCTGCCGAAATTGATCCTGTCTAGGGCAGGTCTTTAGCCCATGCGGCTTCGAATGCTGCGAAGCGTGCGTCCAGTTCGTCCAGCAGGACATCACGTTCATCGGCAAAAGCATAGGCCAGACTGTTGTAGCTCAGTTGTTTGATCTCGGCGTAGCTGAGGTCGTAGGTCTCCACAGCGCGCTTGTATTCGTGGGTCAGGTCGATTCGGGACACACCTTCGTCATCGGTGGACAAGGCAACGGGCACCCCGCCTGCCATGTAGACGGGAAGGGGATGGTTCTTTCCCTCGACCCCCAGAATGACATCGTTGGAGGTCAGGTTGATCTCGACCAGGATGTCGCGTTCGGCAAGCGTGGCAATCAGGGCATGGGGATCGTCTTCGTACATGACATCAACGCCGTGGCCGATCCGGTCCGCACCTGCGATCTCGACGGCCTGCCAGATGTGAAAGCGGAGATCTTCGGGCGGCACAAGCCCCAGGGTCAGCTCCCCGGCATGAAGCGCAATGCCGACATCAGGTGCCTCTTCTCCGGCAAAGCCAACCGCCTGCATCTGCTTGGTATAGTCGCGCAGCGTGACGGGATCGTCCTCGGGTGCAACCAGATTGATGCCGACGACACGTGGGTCGGCCTCGGCCAGTGCAAATCCGAACACGACCTGTGAAAAGACCATGGGTGCGGGAACCACGCGGATTACCTGGGCCAGGTAACGCACGGTCACGTCACAGCCTGGGTCGGCATGGGCCGTGCCGCAGGCCAGAAGGTTGCGGGCATCGCGTTCACGCTCGTCGAGCGCGTGGCTGGTATCTGCAACGAGCGCCTCAAGGTCACCATCGCTGATCCCGTCGCGCATGGCCTGCAGGTTTTCGTCCCAGGAGAGAGCTGCACCCAGCCCCATGGCCTGAGGCATGCCTGGTGAAGTCATGAGTTCCAGGTAGAGAATGTTCTGCTGGCCTGCGCGACGCATGATCTCGGCCAGCATGTCGCCTTCGCGGGCCAGACTGGCAGCCTCGAATGCATCGAAGGTTGCGAAGAACTGATCATGGCCGCTGCGTGCGTAGAGTTCATAGTTGCGCACCGACAACCCGTCGATCAGGCGGTTGTAGAAGAAGTTGTTGTCGAGAGTTTGCGAAACCAGGACGACATCTTCCGGCTGATGGCACTGGTCGGTGGGCTGTGCGTCGGCTTCGCAGATGTCTGCAAGCGGTTTGTTGTTGCCGTCGCACTCGAGGAGGATCAGCCGTGCGGTGTCGACACAGAGTCCATCTTCTGCTGCCCAGGCAATGAAGCTCTCGGCATAGATCGATCCCACGGCATGGTTGTGGAGATCGCCTCCCTTGGGCATGGCGCGCAGAAACGCCTCAAGCTCAGGAGGAGAGTCCTTTAGGGCCTCGAAGAGAGCGGCCATGCCCTGGTATGGCGCCTGATCGGGGGCGGGGGGGACCTGACAGGCAGGGAGCAGGATCAAGCAGACGAGTGCGCCCAGCAGTCCGGTAGGCGTGGTTCTGAACAACATCTCAGTCGTAGTATCCGGCACGTACGGTCGCGCCGATGAAGTTGCAGATCAGCCGTTCGGCGTGGACCATCGTGATGTTGCCGACATCGTGCATGGGAGCAATCTCCACCAGATCCATACCCAGCACGCGGCCCTTCTTGACCAGGCCGTGGATCAGTTTCCTTGTCTGCATCCAGTCCAGACCACCGGGAGTCTGGGCCATCACCGCGGGCATGATGGTGGGGTCTAGGCCGTCTGCATCGATGGTGAGATAGTAGGGCCCGCCATCTGGAATGCGGTCCAGCACGGCCTCCATCCCCATGTCGTGCATGTCATAGGCAGTGATGATGTCGGCGCCATAGGCGCGTGCTGCTTCAACCTCACCGGTTCTGGCGCTGCCGATGCCGCGGATGCCGATCTGGGTGATGTGACCGAACCAGTCCATCTCCGAGGCGCGCCGGATAGGGCTTGAATAGCCCTCACGCTCGCCATTGACGTCATCGCGCCAGTCGAGATGGGCATCGACATGGACCAGGGTGATCTTCTCTTCGCGTTCCAGGGCACGCATGATGGGAATGGGAATGCCGTGATCGCCGCCAATCGTGATCAGCGTCGCGCCCGAAGCCAGAATTTTACGTGCGGCTTCTTCGGCCCGCCGGTAATGTTCGGCATGGTCGTAGCGGTCTGCCGTGACGTTGCCGCAGTCGACCAGCCGGATCGGCTTGTCGTCCATCAGGGGGCCGCCGAGGTCCCAGTCGAAATGGTTCACTGTGTAGCCGGAATCCTGACTGACCTGACGAAATACGTCGGGCGCGCGGCTCTGGTCGTTCGCCATCTCGGCGGTGCGGTATGGCATGCCATAGGGAATCCCCAGGACAGCGATGTCTGCTTCGAGGTTGTCGAGATCGAGTGCCAGTGGATAATTGAGGAAGGTCGAGGGTATCGATCCCGGTGCCTTCGTAAGTGGCTTCGTCATGACTGGTTCCCCTGTGGATTTGTGACCGGCACGATAGCGAGCGCTGCTTGAACTTGCCAGTTGCACTTGTCTCCCGAGCATCAGGGCGTAGGCTTTGCCGTCGTTGATTGATCGTTGGACGTGTTCGATGGAGCGGATCAAGGCGTTGGGCGGGCGTGCCGCCTGGACCGGTGCGGATTTGCGCGCGGATCAGGAAGGTTGGCGAATACCGCTTGCCGAGAAATCCCTGGCCGAGGTCGAGGGTGCGCTGCGCCACGCTCAGGGTCTGGGACTGGCCTGGCATCAGGTGGCTGCCGAAACCTTCCCGCTCGGGACTTTCGCGCGGGAAATCAAGAAAGCGGCAGATGAACTCGAGAACGGCCGGGGCGTGATCCAGTTCAAGGGTTTGCCGGTCGGCCGATTTGATGCCGATGCGTTGAAGACCATCTTCTTTGGCCTCTCCAGCCATCTGGGCCGACCGGTTTATCAGTCGGCAAAGGGCGAGTTGCTGGGTGAAATCCGCGATGAGGGAGCCAATGTCGGTCAGATCCGCGGGCAGATCAGAAACCCCGACGGCACCAGCTTCCTTTCGTCGCGGGCGCGGGCGCAGTCAGCCGCACCCCTTCGCTGGCACACGGACCGGACCGATGTCGTGGGGCTTCTCGCGGTCGGTCAGGCAGCCAGGGGAGGTGCCAGCCGCCTTTCATCAGCCGTGGCGATTCATGATGAAATGATCCTGCGCCGGCCCGATCTTGCCGCGCTGCTCTATGAGGATATCCATCGAAGCCGTCTGGGCGAGGAAGCCGATGGCGCTGATTCGATCTATGGATTGCCGGTCTTCACGGTGACTGATGGCCGGTTCGCAAGCCATTACTCGCGAACCTATGTGGAAGCGGCACAGAAACTGGCAAGCACGCCAACCATGAGTGCAGCGCAGTGGGAGGCGCTCGATCTGCTGGCTGAGCTTGGAGACGAACTCTGTTTCGAGATGGAGCTTGAGCCCGGTGACATGCAGTTTCTCAACAACCATGTCGTCTATCACGCCAGGGATGACTTTCAGGACGACCCCGCCACCGGGCGCATTCGCAATCTCTATCGGATCTGGCTGGCCATGCCCAACAGCCGTCGTCTCGCATCCTGTTTTGAGACGCTGTTCGGCAGGACCGAGCCCGGTGCGCTGCGCGGCGGTATTCACCATCATGAATCCGGTGTGAACGCGCCAGGAGCGTGAAGGCGGCCCATGGCTGCCTGATATCAACGCTCCGGATCAATCTCTCGTGAAGCAGAGTGAAGCGCCTGAACCTTGATGTCAGACTTGCGCATCGCCTTCTTTACCGCACGGTCCGGAACACCGGCCACATGCCATTCTTTCCACTGGGGTTACACCGATCATGACCATTGCCCGCACTTCCGCTTCTGTCTTCGCCCTTGCCGCCGGCCTCGTACTGGGGGCCTCGGGACAAGGCGCATTCGCACAGGATGATGTCACCATCATCGAACTCACCCAGACCGGTTGCCAGTTTATCGAGTCCGAGGACGGCGTTGATCATGGCTATGCACCCAGCCAGAAGGCAGATTGCGAGGCTATTAACGCCGAAACACAGTCGGATCGGCTGAGCGAAGAAAACACGCTGCACCTGAAGCCGGGCAGTTATGTCTTCCGGGTCACCAACGAGGACGTGCCCTACATGCTGGGCTTTTATCTGCGTTCCGAGAGTGTCCTGGATCGGCCGTTTCTGCCCAGCGTTCGGGTGGCGGTCTCTATGAAGGTGTCAGCAAGGACTATGTGATCGAGCTGGAAGAGGGCGAGTATGTCTATTCCTGTCCGCTCAACACGACGCCTGACTACAAGCT
>CALIUG010000289.1 GCA_938048755.1 uncultured Alphaproteobacteria bacterium | reverse complement strand
GGTGTTCCCTCAATCGCCGGGCGTTCGCTCCGCTCACTTGGCTCACGGCCCTGACCGGGCCGTCGCGCGGTCGCGCTCTGTGCACCACCCGAATGCGCGCATTCGAATGGTGCACTGATCCAGCCTCACGGCGGATTCTGGCTGGCCCCTGACCATGCTGACCCTATACACACCCCTGGTCGCCATGGTGGCCGGCATTGCTGCTGGTGGGCTTTATGTCGTCGGCCTGTCCCACTCGATCTGGGGTGTCTTTCTGGTCCTTTGCTCGCCGCTGCCGATCTATATTGCCAGTCTGAGCTTCAATTCGCTGGCCTCGGGCATTGCCGGGGTGATAGCCGTCGCCGGTGTCATGGCATTCAGCGATCCCCTGCTCGCCAGCGTCTTCAGCATCGCCTTTGTCCTGCCTGCCTTCATTCTTGGGCACCTTGCCACGCAGCAGGTCGGCAAGACGCAGGAAGGCGATCCGGTTTACCTCTCCGCCGCCGACATGACCCAGATTCTCCTGATCCTGGGCATGTTCATTATCGCAATTTCGGCATTTGCAGTCTCCATGAACCCGGCCGGACTGGTCGGGACGGTTCGGAGCAATCTCAACCTGCTGATGAACAATTTTTACGGTGCCGACGCCAGTCACGGCCCCGATGCCGTGACAAATCTGGCCGATATCGTCGATTTCTGGGATACGCTGGTGCTGGGCATGATCGTTGCCGTCGTGATGGTGTCCCACGCCGCCATGGGTGCCTTGGGACAGGGTCTGGCGCGCAGTGGCGGCAAGACCCAACGGCCTGCACCGGCCTTCTGGCGCCTGCGTTTGCCCGGATGGCCGTCGTGGTTGACCCTTCTTCTGGGCGCGGCTGTCATGGGTCTGGACACGCTCAGTGGTGACCGGGAAGGCACAATCGCCTTCGTGATCTACATTTTGACAGGATTCCTGCTGGTCTTGGGGGTGGGGTTTCTGCTACAGGGTCTCGCGGTTCTGCATGCGCTCACGCGCGGCATGGGCGCGCAGCCTTTTATTCTGGCGGGCAGCTACCTCGTAGTGCTCGTTTTCCAGCCGTTTGGCGCCATGGTGTTTGCCACCGTAGGATTTGTCGAACGCTGGGCAAACTTTCGTGAACGTTTTGGCGTCGATCCCGATGCCGCGATGGAGGATTAGATGGACGTCGTTCTTTTGGAGCGGATTGAGAAGCTGGGTCAGATGGGAGACGTTGTCTCCGTGCGCCCGGGTCATGCCCGCAACTTTCTGATTCCCCAGGGCAAGGCCCTGCGGGCAAGCAAAGACAATGTCGCACAGTTCGAGGCAGAACGCGCCGAGCGTGAAGCACGCAATGCCGAACGCCGCAGCGATGCAGAAAAGGCCGGCGAAAACCTGGCCGGTGCCCACGTCATCCTGATTCGTCAGGCAAGTGACAACCTGCAGCTTTACGGATCGGTCAAGGCTCATGACATTGCCGACGGCCTGATCGCGCAGGGTTTCGAGATCGACCGCCGCGGCGTTGTTCTGCCCGCACCGATCAAGACCCTGGGTCTGCACGAAGTGCACGCCAGACTGCATCCTGAAGTCGTCGTGACGGTGATCGCCAATGTCGCGCGCACCGAGGACGAGGCCCTGATCCAGAAAGAAACTGGGCACGCCGTGGGCCGCGCACCCGACGAAGAGGAAGAGGAAGTCGCAGCACCTGCAATCGAAGAGCTGGTCGAGGAGGATGTTGTCGATCAGGTCGCCGAAGAGGTTGCCGAAACCGAAGCAGAAATCGAAGAAATGGAAGAGGTCGAGACCGACGCTTCTGAAGAGACTGAGGACGACGAGAACAAGTCGGCCTGATCGCCCGGCTTCTTCTGGCATCAGGGTCGGCTCCTCTTCAGGATCGGCAACTTTGATGCAGGACGGAATCACCAGGCGACAACAGCCTCCAAACGGGATTTGCCAGACATCGGCAGATCCCGTTTTCTTTGGCCTGGTCGTTGCCACAACAGGTTTCACGAGGTGTCGGGGCAACCCATCGCCGCGACCATTGAGGCGAACGATCAAGAACGATAAACTAGTGGAATATGACAGCCTGATTTTGGGAAACGGGTCATGCTACTGGCTAGAGTACTGCAACGCTTCGTGACCGTTGGCCGCCTGCGACTGATTGATGCGCAGGGCAAAGAGCACGTGTTTGGCGAAACAAGCGCCGAACCATCCGTCACCATCCGCCTCCACGACCCTGCGCTTCACTGGAAACTGGGTCTGACGCCCAAGCTGGGAGTCGGCGAAGCCTATATGGATGGCACCCTGACCGTCGAAGACGGCACCATCGTCGACCTCTTCGAAGTCCTGGGGCGCAATCTGAAGAATCTGGAGCGTGACGACGCCATCGGGCGGATGGGTGCGTGGATAAGGCGCAACATCACGCGACCGATTCAACAGAACAATCCGGTCTCGAGGGCGCATCGCAACGTAGCGCATCACTACGACCTGTCGGACGATCTGTTCGACCTCTTCCTCGACGATGACCGGCAATACTCCTGTGCCTATTTCGCGACGCCTAACAGTTCGCTGGAGCAGGCACAGGCCGACAAGAAACGGCATATCGCATCCAAGCTCCTGCTGGAGCCGGGCATGCGCGTGCTCGACATCGGCTCGGGCTGGGGTGGCATGGGTCTCTACCTGGCGCGCGAAGCCGATGTCGAAGTGACCGGCGTGACGTTGTCCAAGGAACAGCATGAGGTCTCGAACCGCCGCGCCCAGGAGGCCGGACTGTCAGACCGGGTGCAGTTCCACCTCAAGGACTATCGCCATCTGGATGATCAGTTCGACCGCATTGTCTC
Organism: uncultured Alphaproteobacteria bacterium; assembly: GCA_938048755.1. Classification (GTDB taxonomy): domain Bacteria; phylum Pseudomonadota; class Alphaproteobacteria; order SP197; family SP197; genus SP197. The sequence continues at coordinate 16,688 of CALIUG010000289.1, read as the reverse complement.
GGTGGGCATGTTCGAACATGTGGGTTCACGGCATTACCTTGAATTCTTCCGCAAGGTCCACGATTTGCTGACCGACAGCGGCGTCATGCTGCTTCATTCCATCGGCCGCATGTCCGAGCCCGGCAACACCAATCCCTGGCTGCGCAAGTACATCTTCCCTGGTGGATACACACCTGCACTTTCCGAGGTCTTCACAAACCTGGAGTGCAGCAAGCTGTTTGCTTCCGACATGGAGATTCTGAAGACCCACTATGCGGAAACCCTGAAACACTGGCATCGGCGATTTGCCGTCAACCGTGACGCCATCAGAGAACTCTATGACGAGCGCTTCTGCCGCATGTGGGAGTTCTATCTCCTGGGTTGCGAGTCGACCTTTCGCTATGATGACCAGATGGTTTTCCAGCTTCAGATCACCAAGGACCGTTACGCCACGCCGGAAACCCGTGATTACATGGTCGACTGGGAACGCGCGCACGGATGACATCCAACCACATCACGGCTGACCCCGCTCCGTTTCCACAGGGCGGGGATCTGGTTCCTGCGCGTACGGCCCTTCTGGTCATCGACATTCAACGCGACTTCTGTGCCGCCGACGGTTACATGCACAGGCTGGGTTGTGATCTGGCGCGCCTGCGTGCGCCGATCGAACCTCTTCGACGGGTCCTGGAAGCTGCACGCAGTGCCGGGCTGGCGGTGATTCACAAACGCGAGGGCTACGCGCCCGATCTCAGCGATCTGCAGCCCTGGAAAAAGGCCGGTGCGACCAACGAAGCCATCGGAAGCAGAGGTCTGCTGGGCCGCGCCTTGGTGCGCGGTGAATTCGGCTGGGACTTCATCGAGGAACTCCAGCCGGAACCTGGTGAGGCGGTCTATGATAAGTCGAGTTATGGAGCCTTTGTGACCACCACCCTGGGCGCCGACCTCGAGGCAAAGGGTATCGACACGGCCATTCTGATCGGCGTCACGACCGATTGCTGCATCACCTCCACGCTTAGGGAGGCTCTGGATCGCGGCATCGACTCCATGGTCGTGGAGGACTGCGTCACCGCCGGCAGCGCCAAGCGCCACGAAGCTGCACTGACGATCATCCGGGAAGCCGGCGGGGTCTTCGGTACGCTGGGCAGGAGCGAGGACGTTGTTGCGGCGTTGAACAACGCCTAGCTTGAATCAGTTCTCCTTGGCGTCCTCGGCTAGGTGCTGGAACAGGCGGTCGGCGCGGCGGGCGGCAAGGGCCTGACCGTTACGCTGTGACCAGTCATAAATGCCCTTGCCTGTCTTGAGGCCGTGATTGCCCTGGCGCACCAGTTCCGTGAGCGCTTCCGGTGGCGCATCGGATTTGTCGATGGCAGGAAACAGGAACTCGGAAAAGGCGTGCAGGATGTCCAGCCCGCCAAGCTCGGCCGATTCGATGGGGCCGGTATCGGAGTAGCGCCGGCCCAGCGTCATCTTGAACGAGTTGTCGATGGCTTCGGCTGACGCGATGCCGTTGGCCCACATGGACCAGGCCTCGCGCAGGACGGCAAACTGCAGCCGGTTGACGATGAAGCCGTCGACTTCCTTGTTCATGAGAGCCGGAGTCTGGCCCAAATCGGTCAGAAAATCGCAGGCCCAACGCACAACCTCAGGCACGGTTTGGGGTCCACCGCAAACCTCGACTAGCGGCATCAACTGGGCTGGATAGACAAAGTGCATGGCAACCGCACGCTCAGGATAGCCCATGCGGTTGATCATGAGGCTAATGGGCTGGCCGCTGGTGGAGCCCAGAACAACTTCTGCGTCACAAATCGCATCCAGCTTGCCGAAAATCTCGATCTGGAGATCGCGTTGTGCGGGCACGGCTTCCATGACGAATTCGGCACTGCCGGCATCGTTGATCTCCGTGCTGGTCCGCATGCGCGCAAGCAGGGCATCCGCATCGGCCTGACTGGCCAGGCCACGCTCCACAAAGGCGGAAGTGTTGCTGGCGATCGCTGTCATCGCTCGCCCGAGGCTCTCCTCACTGCGCCCGATGAGGCAGACCTCCCTGCCCGCGCGGGCAAAGATCTGTGCGATTCCCTGTCCCATCAGGCCATTGCCGATAATGGCCGTCTTCGTGACGTCCTGGGGTGCGATCATAAGCGTTCTCCCGATTGGAGGCCTGAGCCTATCAGAAAACCGACAATCAGATATGCCGGGACAACGATAGCAGCCGTGTTCTAGCCCCAGGCCTTACTGTCACGGGGCAGCCCGTCCAGGAAATCGAGGAGCAGGTCGGAAACGACATTGGGCCCTTCGATCATAGGCATGTGTCGCAGGCCGGGCATGATCTCCAGGCGCGCGCCGGGGATGGCCGTGGCCATGGCCTGGCTCATGGCAGGTGTGGAGCCGGGGTCGTTTTCCGCCGTGGTGAGCAGCGTGGGACAGGTGATCGAACTGAGCTTGCCCACGACCCAGGGGTCAGCCTCGGCGAAGATGTTGTAGGCAGTGAGAAAGTTCTCGGGTTTGTTGTCGGCCATGCGTTTGCGGATGCGGGCCTCCTGATCTGGTCGTGCGGCACGGAATTCCGGTGAAAGCCAGCGATCCATGGCCGGATCGACCAGGGTCTGTGTGCCTTCCGCTCGAGCCTGACGCACACGTTTGCGAATTGCCTCGATCTGCTCTGGCGTTCGTTCATAAACTCCGTTCATGAGAACGAGGCCGGCAAGGTCGCCGCTGTGCTCCAGTGCAAAGAGTTGCGAAATCGGCACGCCCATCGAAAAGCCGACCAGTGCAAAGCGATCCAAACCAAGTTCCAGACGCACGGCGTCGAGCTGATCGGCATAGGACTGCAGGGTCACCTCGCCCGCGGGAAGTGGCGTTTCTCCGTGGCCCAGCGTGTCATAGCGGATGACGCGATATCGCGTCTCCAGCGCCGGCATGACGTAGTCCCACATGGTGAGGTCACAGCCCACGCCGTGGACCAGCACGAGCGGCGGGCCCATGCCGGAGAGCGCAATCCGACTGCCCGCGATCATTTTTGTCTCAGCCATCCTGTTTGATGCCCATTTCCTCCATGTCGGAATAGCGGTTGCCGATACGGTGGTGCGGCCGGCCCGAGGTTGCGCCGCCCAGAGCAACGACGATCTCGTCGGGGCCCGGCGCATCCTGGATGGAGAATTCCAGCGTGATGTAAAAATCGCGAAACCCGGGATCATGCTTGTGCATCATGGGTATCTGGATCGACTGCCCCGGTCCCGAACGCGTATTGGTAAATGAAAGATAGGACGTACCGCCCACGGCATCGCGATACCAATTGCCGAATCGCAGAGTGTGGATGAGGCCGCTGCCATGCTCGATCTCGCCGTTGAGGCCCACGACCGCAGACTTGCCGTAAGCGAGCACTTTGTCGCCACCGCCGCAGGCATCGAGCACACGCGGCACCAGGATCTCACCCAGGATCGGCGCGTGGGCGAGGATCTCAGGCTTGAGATCGTCGACAAACCCCTTGCCCGCCCACGGGTTCTTGACCACTGCAGCGACCGCAACCATGCGCCAGGGTGTTCCGGCAGCCTTGCCACCCTCGATCAGGGTTTCGTCGATATGGGTGACGATCTTGCGAATTTCTGCTGACATGATGCTTCCCGTTTGGTGTTGACGCATAGACCGACGACCAATCGTTCGTGTCAAGGGACGACAACGGTCCAAATCGCGCCACATTCATGCGCGACGATGGACTGTCCCCGCATTGCACAAAGTTCCCGATGTCATTGGTCGCTATCGTCGCATACACACACAGGACACCACGAGAGATATCGCACCCGTCATGGTTCACGCCGACATCAGCCAGTTCACATCCGAAGAAGAGACCCCGGCCTATCGGGTGATGCCGCACAACGAGGAGGCTGAGCAGGCCCTGTTGGGCGCGATGCTGGTCAACAACGATGTGCTGAACCGGGTCGAGGATTTCCTGGAGGCCGAGCACTTCTACATTCCCGTACATGGGCGCATCTATGAAGCGGTGCAGCGGATCGTGGAGAAGGCGCAGATTGCCAACCCAATCACGCTGAAGGCCTTCTTCGACAACGATGAGGCGCTGGCCGAGGTTGGAGGTGCGGGTTACCTCGCAAAGCTCGCAGCCAGTGCTGCGACGATCATCAATGCGGCCGAATACGGCAAGCAGATCCATGAACACTTCATCCGCCGCGAGTTGATCGCAATCGGCGAAGACATGGTCAACGATGCCTTCGAGCATTCCGTTGACGTCGACGCGGAAGGCCAGATCGAGCAGGCCGAAAAGCAGCTGTTCGACCTTGCCGAATCGGGCAACCACAGCAGCGACTTCCGCAGTTTCAAGGATGTCGCCGTCCTGGCGCTTGGCACCATGGAAGCCGCCTTCCGCAAGGATGCGGGCATGTCGGGCACATCGACGGGCCTGCGCGATCTTGATGATCAGCTGGGCGGTCTTCATCGCTCCGATCTGGTCATCCTTGCTGCGCGTCCCGGCATGGGCAAGACCTCGATCGTCACGAACATCTCGTTCGACATCGCCAAGCGTTACCGCACGGATGTCGACGAGAGCGGCACCGCAAGCATTGTCGACGGTGGCGTGGTCGGCATCTTTTCGCTGGAGATGTCCGCCGAGCAGTTGATCACGCGTGTGCTTTCAGAAGCATCGGGCGTGCCGTCCGACCTGTTGCGGCGCGGCAACATCAACCAGAAGGATTTCGAGTCCATCGTACGGGCCAGCCAGGAACTGTCGCGCGTGCCGCTCTATATCGACGACACGCCGGCCATTTCCATTCAGGCGCTGCGCACCCGTGCGCGCCGTCTCAAGCGCCAGCACGGGTTGTCGCTGGTCATTGTCGACTACCTGCAACTGGTCCGTCCGAGCGGACGCTCGAACAACGACAATCGCGTGCAGGAAGTCTCCGAGGTGACCCAGGGCCTGAAGGCGCTGGCCAAGGAGCTGGATTTGCCGGTGATTGCCTGTTCGCAGCTCAGCCGTGCCGTGGAACAGCGCGAGGACAAACGCCCGATGCTGTCGGATCTGCGCGAATCAGGATCGATCGAGCAGGACGCCGATATCGTGATGTTCCTTTATCGCGAGGAATACTATCAGTCCCGCCTGCAGCCCCAACCCAAGGATGGGGAGGACGAGGACAGCCTGAGTTACCGCGAACGCCTTGAACAGTGGCAGCAGCGGATGGACAAGATCCGCGGCATCACCGAAGTCATTGTCGCCAAGCATCGCCATGGCGCGACCGGTGACGTAAGACTGTTCTTTGACGCTGCCACGACCAAGTACACCGACCTGGAGTCCCGATATACTTCCGACGACGGCATTCCCTGACCGTTCCGCTACCCGACTTGCGATTGACCTGGATGCGCTGGCCGGAAACTGGCGCAGCCTGAAGGCGCGCGCGGGCGCGGCCGATTGCGCCGGAATCGTGAAGGCCAATGCCTATGGCCTTGGCGCAGACCGTGTTGCTCCTGCCCTTTGGGAGGCCGGTTGCCGCCAGTTCTTTACCGCCAACCTGGACGGAGCGCTTGCCGTGCGCGGCTGGCTGCCCGATGCCGATGTTCATGTCTTCAACGGCCTGCTGGGCGATACCGAAGCCTATGTGGAAGACCATGTGGTGCCCGTCCTGAACGATCTGGGGCAGGTTGAGCGTTGGGCTGCCTGCGCGCGCCGTCATGAGCGCAAACTGCCGGCAGTTCTGCATACCGACACCGGCATGAGCCGACTGGGTCTGCCCGCTGAAGAGATCGAAATGCTGCTGGCCCGGCCTGAATGGCTGGAAGCGCTCGACCTTCGCTTTGTCATGACGCATCTGGCCTGTGCCGACGAACCCGGCAATGCGATGAATCGGGAGCAACTGGAGGCGTTTTCTGCCATTCGCGAACACTTTCCCGGTGTTCCGGGCAGCCTTGCCAATTCGTCGGGAATCTTTCTGGGTCCTGCTTATCACGCAGATCTGACCCGGCCCGGATACGCCGTCTATGGCGGCAATCCCACGCCCCGCGAGCCCAATCCGATGGAACCGGTTGTTCGCCTGTCAGCCCAGATTATTCAGGTTCGCGAGGTAAAACCCGGGAAAACCATAGGATATGGGGCCGATTATCGTGTCAAAGCAGCAACAAGGATTGCGACCATTCCGGTCGGATATGCAGACGGATACCTGCGTGCATTGAGCGACAAGGGCGTTGCGCGTGTTGCCGGGGTCGAGGTTCCGGTTGTGGGACGTGTATCAATGGACCTCGTGACACTGGACATTGGCGCGCTCCCGATTGAAAAAGCGGGGGTTGGAACCTGGGTCGACCTGATCTGGGGGCGGGAGATGCTTGATATCGTGGCCAAACGTGCCGGAACCATCGGATACGAACTGCTGACGGCCCTGGGCGGGCGGTATCCGCGCAGCTATGGCCGAAGGGCCACGACATGAATCCGCTCGCGGCGATCGGTCGCACGTTCCTGGCGTTTCTGGCATCGACCGGCCGCATGGCGCTGTTTGCGGGCCTGGGCATTTTCCACTGCATTGTGCCGCCCTGGTATCCCCGCCTGGTGCTGCGCCAGATCATGGATATCGGCTACTTCTCACTGCCCGTGGTCGGTTTAACGGCTGTCTTCACGGGCATGGTGTTGGCCCTGCAGAGTTATACCGGCTTCTCGCGCTTTGAAGCCGAAGGCGCGATTGCCAGCATTGTCGTGCTGTCGGTGACCCGTGAACTGGGACCGGTTCTTGCCGGACTGATGGTAGCGGGCCGGGTCGGTGCAGCCATCGCCGCAGAGATCGGCACCATGCGCGTGACCGAACAGATCGACGCCCTGACCACACTTTCGACCAACCCCTTCAAGTATCTGGTGGCGCCCCGCCTGATCGCTGCAACGGTGACCCTGCCTCTCCTGGTCCTGGTTGCCGACATCATCGGTGTGATGGGCGGTTACGTCGTGAGCATTCACAAACTGGGATTCAACCCGACCTCCTATCTTGCCAACACCTTCGACATCCTTGAGGTCATGGACGTGGTCTCAGGCCTGGTGAAGGCTGCCGTGTTCGGCTTCCTGATCGCGCTGATGGGCTGCTACCACGGCTACCATTCCAAACGTGGCGCGCAGGGCGTGGGTCAGGCAACGACCTATGCGGTGGTTTCAGGCTCCATCCTGATTCTGACCTTCAACTACATCGTCACCGAAATGTTCTTCTCACGATGAGCAGCGAGCACGCCAAGATCCACGTACGCGGACTGAAGAAGAGCTTCGGACGAAAGACCGTGCTGGACGGCATTGATTTCGATGTCGCTAAGGGCGAATCCCTGGTCATCATCGGCGGATCGGGCAGCGGCAAGTCCGTCACCATCAAATGTGTCCTGGGCCTGATCCAGCCCGATGCCGGCGTGATCGAGATCGACGGTGAAAAAGCAACCAGCCTTTCGGGACGTGAGCGCGACCAGTTGATGGCCAAGTTCGGCATGCTGTTCCAGGGCGGCGCCCTGTTCGACAGCATGACGGTCTGGGAAAACGTGGCCTTTCGTCTGATCCAGGAACGCAGCCACAGCCGCAAGCAGGCTCGTGAAGCCGCCATCGAGACCCTTGGCATGGTCGGTCTGGGCGGCGATGTCGCCGACCTGCTCCCATCCGAAGTCTCGGGCGGCATGATGAAACGTGTCGCCCTGGCCCGCGCGATTGCCGCGCGTCCCGATATCATCTTCTTTGATGAGCCGACCACAGGTCTTGATCCCATTACCGCTGATGTCATCAACGACCTGATTGTGTCCGTGCGCGAGAAGCTGGGGCTGACCACCGTGTCGATCACCCATGACATGGCCAGCGTGCGCAAGATTGCTGATCGCGTGGCCATGATCCATCAGGGCCAGTTCATCTGGACCGGATCGGTCGGGGATATCGACAACAGTGGCAGCGAGTATGTCGACCAGTTCATTCATGGTCGTGCCGAAGGGCCGATCACGATGGACATCCGCAAGCCGTGAGCATCGGCAGTCATACCTGATGGCCGCTTCCACATCCCTTTTCATCTGTCAGGCCTGTGGCGCCGAACACCGCAAGTGGGTTGGACGCTGTGAATCCTGTGGTGAATGGAACAGCGTTACCGAAGAAGCCGCCAAGCAGGCAGCACCCGGCGGGCTGAAAGGCGCCAAGCGCGGTCGCAAGCTGACCTTCGAAAGCTTGTCTGGCGCTTCCGAGCCACCGCCCCGGCTGGTGACGGGCATTGCTGAACTGGATCGGGTGTTCGGTGGCGGTCTAGTACCGGGATCAGCCCTGTTGCTGGGCGGCGATCCCGGCATCGGCAAGTCGACCATCGCGCTGCAGGCAGCGGCAACCCTGTCGAAGGCGGGCGTGCGCTGTGTCTATCTTTCCGGGGAAGAAGCCATCGATCAGGTGCGCCTGCGCGCGCGCCGTCTGGGCCAGGAGACAGCCCCCCTGGGCCTGGCAGCAGCAACCAATGTGCGCGACATCATCGCCAGCCTTTCTGCGGAACGCGCCGATCTGGTGATCATCGATTCGATCCAGACCATGTATCTCGACAGCCTGGATTCAGCGCCCGGCACCGTCAGTCAGGTGCGTGGCGCCGGACAAGAGCTGATCCGCCACGCCAAGGAGAGCGGCACCATCATCATGCTGATCGGCCATGTCACCAAGGAGGGCCAGATCGCGGGCCCCAAGTTGCTCGAACACATGGTCGACACAGTGCTCTACTTCGAGGGCGAGCGTGGCCATCAGTTCCGGATCCTGCGTGCGGTCAAAAACCGCTTCGGCCCGACCGACGAGATCGGCGTGTTCGAGATGACCGATCATGGCCTCGATGAAGTGCCGAACCCATCGGCTCTGTTTCTTGACAGGCGCGACGAGGATGTTGCCGGAACCGTGGTCTTTGCGGGCATCGAAGGCAGCAGGCCGATGCTGATGGAAATCCAGGCCCTGGTCGCCCCGTCCGCCCTTGGCACGCCGCGCCGCGCCGTGGTGGGGTGGGACAGTGGTCGTCTTGCCATGGTGCTGGCCGTTCTCGATACGCGCTGCGGGCTGGCGATGTCGGGACATGATGTTTATCTCAATGTCGCCGGTGGATTCAGCATCCGTGAACCGGCCGCCGACCTTGCGGTGGCGGCAGCACTCATTTCATCGCTGGCAGCGCGACCCCTGCCCCATGATGGTATTGTCTTCGGCGAGGTCGGGCTTGCCGGTGAGGTGCGCCCGGTCAGTCAGGCGGAGGCAAGATTGAGCGAAGCAGGCAAACTGGGATTTGGGCGTGCCATCGTGCCCTCGCGGAAAAGCTCAAAAAATGCGAAACCCACGGCTTCAACCATGAACCTCAACGCAATTGGGGAACTGGGGGCACTGGTTGACCTGATCTATGGGAATGACGGACGCCGATGAACGAACTGCCTCTCAGCATTGCCGATTTTGTTGCGTTGGGAATCATCTTCCTTTCGGGGTTCCTGGCGTACTTCCGCGGCGCCGTGCGGGAGTTCTTCTTTCTGGCAACCTGGGGCGGTGCCGTCGCCGCAACGGTGTATCTCTACCGCTATTCTCTCCCCACGGTCTCGGGCTGGGTTGGCGAATACCCGCTGATTGCGGCCCTGGTGAGCACAGCCGGACTGTTCGTGATTTCGCTGACCGTGCTGACGCTGATTTCCATGGTCGCGGTCAAACGGGCCGAGGAATCCAAACTCAGCGTACTGGACCGGTCCCTGGGCTTTGTCTTCGGTCTGGTGCGCGGCGTTCTGGTGGTCTGCCTGATCTACCTTCTCTACACGTTGATGGCGCCGACCGAAGAGCATCCCCAATGGCTTCGCGAGGCCCGACTGACCCCAGTGGTTGCCGAAGGTGCCGAGATCATGCTGGCACTGATGCCTGAGGAGTGGGGCGTTCAGGGAGAGCGTGTTGCCGAGCAACTCAAAGACACCTCCTCTGCCATTGAGCCCCTGGTCGACTACAACGACCTCATCAATCCCCAGACCGAAGCGCCCGAGGCTGGCAATTCCGCTGAAGAGGAGTATAACGACGACGACCGTTCCGCCCTTGACGAGATGATCGGAGCTGAAGAGTGAATCGAGGCGCCACAGCGTGACCCGTTTCCTTCCCCGCCTTCCGTTTGACGACGACCGCATGAAAGAAGAATGCGGCGTCTTCGGCATCTTTGGCACATCCGATGCCGCTGCTCACACGGCGCTTGGCCTGCACGCGCTGCAGCATCGCGGTCAGGAAGCTGCCGGTATCGTTGCCTTTGACGACAACCAGTTTCACGTTCATCGCAGCCTGGGCCTGGTTTCGGACGTGTTTGCCAGCGAAGCCGTCATGGACCGCCTGAAAGGCCATGCCGCCATTGGGCACAACCGCTATGCCACGACTGGTGCCACCGTGTTGCGCAACGTGCAGCCGATCTTTGTCGAGACCGACATGGGCGGTCTGGCCATCGCGCATAATGGCAACCTGACCAACGCCCATCAGGTGCGTCAGGACCTGGTCAAACAGGGTGCCATCTTCCAGTCGACCGCCGACACCGAGATCATCGTGCATCTGGTCGCGCGCTCCGACATGAACGACATGGCAGGACGTTTGGTCGAGGCGCTCAAGCAGGTCGTGGGCGCCTATTCTCTGGTGGCATTGACCGAACATGCACTGATCGGCGTACGCGACCCTCTGGGCGTGCGCCCGCTCGTCCTGGGCAAGCTGGACGGCGCTTATGTGCTGACGTCGGAGACCTGTGCGCTCGACATCATGGGTGCGACCTTCGAGCGTGACATCGAGCCCGGTGAAATGGTCATCATCGATGGCGACGGCCTGCAGTCGTTCCATCCCTTCACACCGGACCAGCACCGGTTCTGTGTCTTCGAGTACATCTATTTTGCCCGCCCCGACAGCCAGGTTGAAGGCCTGAACGCCTATGAGGTCAGAAAGTTCATGGGCGGCGAACTGGCGCGCGAAAGCGGCGTTCCCGCCGATGTTGTGGTGCCGGTGCCCGATTCCGGTGTTCCTGCCGCGCTGGGTTATGCCGAGGAAGCCAACATTCCCTTCGCGCTGGGAATCATCCGCAACCACTATGTCGGACGAACCTTCATCCAGCCCAGCCAGCACATCCGCCATCTGGGTGTGAAGCTGAAACACAATGCCAACCGGGGCGAACTGGCAGGAAAACGGGTTGTCCTGATCGATGATTCTATCGTGCGTGGCACCACGTCGACCAAGATTGTCGCGATGGTGCGTGATGCCGGAGCAACCGAAGTGCATATGCGCATCGCCAGCCCGCCGACCACCCATTCCTGTTTCTATGGCGTCGATACACCTTCGCGCGAAGAACTGTTGGCCGCACAGATGGATGTCGCTGGCATGGCCGAACTGATCGGCGTCGACAGCCTGGCATTCCTGACCGTGGACGGCCTCTATCGCGCAGTTGGTGAAGCCGACGGGCGCCGGATCAACGAGCCGCAGTATTGCGATGCCTGCTTGACCGGGGACTATCCCGTGCCGCTGGTCGACCGTGACGGTGGATACGGCAGCCGCCAGCTTTCCCTGCTAGACGAACCGATCTAGCGGGTTCCGACGTGACAGACCAACGCAGACTTGAAGGGCGCATCGCCCTGATCACCGGAGCATCACGCGGTATCGGTGCTGCTGTCGCCAAGGCCTTTGGTGCAGAGGGCGCACAGCTGATCCTGCTCGCACGCACCGTGGGCGGTCTGGAAGAGGTTGATGATGCCGTACGCCAGTCCGGCGGACTGCCCGCAACCCTGGTTCCGCTCGATATCACGGATGGCGAAGGCATCGACCGCATGGGTGCCGCCCTGTTCGAGCGCTTTGGCAAGCTGGATGTTCTGGTGGGCAATGCCGGATCACTGGGAACCCTGACACCGACCAGTCATGTCGAACCCAAGATCTGGCAGCAGACCATGGACATCAATGCCACGGCCAACGCACGCCTAATCCGCAGCATGGACCCGCTGTTGCGCCAGTCTGAAGCCGCGCGCGCGATCTTCGTGACCTCCGGCATCACGACCATGACTCCGCCCTACTGGGCTGCCTATGCCGCATCCAAGGCCGCGCTGGAGGCCCTGGTGCTGTGCTGGGCCGGTGAACTCAACAAGACCAGCATACGGGCCAATCTGCTGGATCCCGGTGTTGTTCGTACCGCCATGCGCGCGCGCGCATTCCCCGGCGAAGATCCCCAGACGGTGCCCCACCCTGAAGCTCTGGCCGAGGCCTTCATCCGCATGGCCCTGCCCGAATGGACCGGCAATGGCGAACGGATCGACGCGGCAAGCATCACCTAGCGGTACTACTGCACACTTGGCTTGACCCGATCACAGCCACAGATAGACCCCCAGCGAAGGCTGGGGTCCATAAGCCCGGTAGTCAGAGATTAGGCACGCAATCTGCCAACCGCTCCAGCTCGATTGAACCTTCGATGGTCAGCGTTGCTTCATAACTGGTGCGTATGGACCCCAGCCTTCGCTGGGGATCAGGCGAGCAATTCCTAGCCCGCTCTTACGACTTTCTCTTTGCCTTGCCCTCGTAGGGGTTCTTCGGCGCCTTGAAGCGCAGGCGCAGGGGAACGCCGGGCAGGTCAAAATCTTCGCGCAGGCGGTTGGTGAGGTAGCGCTTGTAGGCGTTGGGCAGCGCGGACACGCGTGTACCGAAGATCGTGAAGGTTGGCGGTCGTGACTTGGCCTGCTGGACATAGCGCAACTTGATTCGGCCTCCACCGGATATCGGTGGCGGATGGCTCGCAACCACATCTTCGAGCCAGCGGTTCAGATCGGCCGTGGCAACCCTTCGGTTCCAGCGGTCATAACTGGACACCACCGCAGGCATCAGACGCTGTGTGCCGCGGCCATTCAGCGCCGAGAAGGTCACCATGGGAACCCCGCGCACCTGGGGCAGCAGTTCACCCAGTGTCAGTTCCAGTTCCTTGCGCGCTTCGTCGGGGTCTTCGACCAGATCCCACTTGTTGATCGCAACGACTATGCCCCTGCCCTCGCGTTCGATCAGGTCAACAATGCTGAGGTCCTGGCGATCAAAGGCCTGCCCGGCAGTAATCATGACAACCACGACATGGGCAAAGCGGATAGCATCCAGGCTGTTGCCGACCGAAAGCTGCTCGACCTTCTCGTGGATACGCGCGCGCCGGCGCATGCCAGCGGTATCGACCAGTTCGATCTCGCGGCCCTCAAAGGTCCAACGCGCCGCGATGGCATCACGGGTCAGGCCGGGTTCTGGCCCGGTGATCATACGATCTTCACCCAACAGACGATTGACCATGGTGGATTTGCCGACATTGGGGCGACCGACAATGGCCATGCGCAGGGGGCCATCACCTTCATCCCTGTCAGGGCGGCCGGAGAGTTCCGCAAAGGGCTCCAGCGCAGCAAAGAGGTCGCCCATGCCGTTGCCGTGCTCGGCCGAGACACGGACGGGCTCGCCCAGCCCCAAAGAGAAGGCGTCGAAGTATCCGGCATCGGCCGCGCGCGCTTCCGACTTGTTGGCCAGCAATACGACCGGAGCATCAAGCCGACGCAGTTCCCGTGCAAAGTGCTGGTCTTCCGGCGTGATGCCGACACGCGCATCGATCACGAAAAGCAGGACATCGGCATCCACGAGGGCGCGGTCAGTCTGGGCGCGCATACGCGCTGCGATGCTGCCTGGTTCGGCATCTTCCAGGCCCGCCGTGTCAATCAGCCGGAACTGCAGCGTGCCAAGCTGGCCTTCGCCTTCGCGCCGGTCGCGGGTGACACCGGGCTGAGGATCGACAATGGCCGCGCGTTTGCCTGTGAGCCGGTTGAAGAGTGTCGATTTGCCGACGTTCGGGCGACCGACGATGGCGACCGTGAAGGACATGATCAGCGCAGCGCGATCAGCTCGCCGGAATCTTCGATGAAGAAAACCGTGTTCTGTGCGGCAATGGGCGACATCGGCAGATTGTCACCCAGATCAACCATGCCAAGAATATCACCGGTATAGGGTGACAGGGCGGCAGCCGTGCCATCGGTGCCAGCAACCAGCAGACGGTCGCCGACCAGAATAGGGCCGAACCACAGAATGGGATCCTCACGATCTTCCATGTCTTCAAAGTTGGGCAGCGGCGAAACCCAGCGGATTCGTCCGTCTTCGCGCAACAGGCAGACGACAAGACCGTCGATGGTCACGACGTAGAGATAGTCGCCGGCGACCCAGGGGGTCTGCACGCCTGTGATTTCGCGCTCCCAGACGCGGCCACCACTGGCCAGATCGGTCGCGACGAGGCGTCCACTGTGGCTGACGGCAAAGACAAGGCCACGGTCCACAACCGGGCTGCCATTGATGTCGTTCAGCGCTGCAAGCGAGCCCAGATGCGAGGCAAAGGCCAGGGTATCGGCCCAGACCACACGTCCGTTTTCGGCGCGAAGTGCGTAAACCTCACCCGATGAATAGGTCACGACCACGAATGAGCCGGAAACCGCCGGTCCGCCGCCGCCCAGCAAGCCCGCCATTTCTTCCAGTCCGCGATGGGTCCAGAGAATTTCACCGGTATCGGCATCAAGAGCAAAGAGCTCGTTGTCTGACGTGACGAGATAAACACGTCCCTGACTGACCGTTGGTGGCGTGCGGATCGGCGGACCAATCTCTGCGCGCCAGTACTCCTGCCCGGTCTCGTGATTCAGCACGATCAGCTCGCCGTAACCTGTCGTGACGTAGAGGCGGCCACGATAAAAAGCCAGACCACCACCCCAGCCGCCATCGTCCTCAAGCTCGGGCGTGATGTCGAAGTCCCACAGGCGTTCGCCGGTATCGACATCAAATGCCGTGACCTGGGTATCAGCATCCAGGGTAAAGACCCGGCCCAGGGCGACAACGGGCTGGGCAATCAGCTTGCGGAAACGTCCCTGGCCTTCACCAATGCTCTTGGACCAGATCTCATCCAGCGGCCCGGGGGCTGCGATATGATGCATGACCTTGTCGACCAAGCCACCATATTGCGGCCAGTTCGGCGTCTCGAGCGGCGGAGGAAGAATGACCGGCTGCTGTGCCACCGCGGAATCTGCGGTGAGTTCGGTATCGAACTCCAACACGGCGATACGGTCACCGGGCAGAGGTGGCGGCGGTGGTTCACCCAGCCAGTCAAATGAATCCGAACTGCAGCCTGCGATCACGATGCCGCAGAGAACAACCATCACAAGACGAAGTGTCATGATCCCCCGCCGGCGATGGCAAGAAGTTCCGCTGCACGGTTGCGCAGGGTGGTCGGCGTGTTGGGATCGGCCATCAGCGCCGTGAAGGTTTCCGCGGCTGCCGCACGATCTCCCGTGCGCAACTGAAGGAGTCCCTGCATCTCCATGGCCGAATGACGCCAATCGCCATTGAGCAGCAGTTCGATGCGGCGTTCGACATCTGCGGGGTCGCCCTCATCCACCAGCAGCATCACGCCATAAAGGCCGGCGAGCTGGCGATAACGCTGATCGACACTCTGTTCGTTCGACAATTGATCATAAAGCGCCAGGGCACCGTCGCGATCACCGCTGGATGCCAGAGCTTCGGCGGCACGCAGGCCTGCGAGATAGGGGTAACCCTCTGCCCCGTCTTCAACCAGGGAGCGGAAAATAGCGACAGCCTGATCGGTTTCGCCCAGCGTCATGTTGCGTTCGGCGACCCAGAAGCTGTGACCGTCGGCGGCAAGCTGGGACTGACGGTATTCCTTGTAGCCCATATAGCCCGCGACAATGACGATCACGAGCACAACAGCCGTCACGGCATAACGCCCGTAGGTCTTCCACAGCCGTAGCCATTGCTCGCGCTGGAGGTCCTCTTCGACCTCGCGTAACAGTTGATCGCCGGTGTCGGCCACGCCTTACCTCATTTTTCGAATCGGCGCGTAACTTAGCTACAGGATGGCCCCGCGGCAACGCGTCCTTACGTTTCTGTGACATTTGGCGCAGCGAAGCGCACGCATTATCCTGTTCCGATGGAACGACCGACATCCTACCACGAATTCTGGCCGTATTATGTTCGCGAACATGCCCACCCCAGAACACGCCTTCTGCACTTTCTGGGGACCGGAGGCGTGATCGTACTGGCGGTGCTGGCAGCGATCCTGGCTGATGGATGGCTGCTGCTTGCAATGCCCGTGTGTGGCTACGGATTCGCCTGGTTCGCCCATGCCTTTGTCGAACGCAACCGGCCGGCGACCTTTACCCACCCGTTCTGGAGCCTGATGGGCGATTTCCATATGTTCGCGATGATGCTGACCGGGCGCATGGATGCCGAGGTCGAACGCCACAAACAGGGCCCGCGCCTGGCTGATCTGCCCAGGTGAGCGATGTGACCGCACCCAGGACGGGGCCAGCAATCGCCCTGATGGTGCTGGCGATGTGCCTGATGGCGTCGATGGATGCGACATCGAAATGGCTGGTGGAAGATCTCCCCATTCCTCAAATCCTGCTGGTGCGTTTCGGCATCTTCCTGATCGTGGCGCTGGCCCTGGCCGGGCGGAGGGGGTTTGCCCGCACGATCCGTTCCGAACGGTCGGGCCTGCAGATTGTCCGCAGCATCGTGATGCTGGCCGAGATCACCGTCTTCATCTGGGCCTTCAGCCTGCTTCCTCTGGCCGATGTGCATGCCATCGCCGCGATCTCACCGTTGATGGCCACCGCACTTGCCGTGCCGTTGCTGCGCGAGAAGGTCGGCTGGCACCGCTGGAGCGCGGTGATCATCGGTTTCATCGGCGTGCTGATCATCGTGC
>CALIUG010000288.1 GCA_938048755.1 uncultured Alphaproteobacteria bacterium | reverse complement strand
TGCGAAAGGCAAAAGCGCGAACCTATGACGCACTCTGGCGCGCACTCGGAGACATCTGCGGCCTCTTCAAACCACAGGAATGCTGGAACTATCTCAAAGATACTGGATACGTTGCAGAATAAACGCACGATGCTCTAGCCTTGGGGCACGTGAACACGCTTCGGGGCGGATCGATGTGGACAGCAGATGCACCGGCAACGAGCGGGCTGGGAACCCGGGACCTGTTCGACACCCGCCGCTATGGGCTGGATGACAGGGCAAGCGCCGCCTATCGCGACCTTGTGGCCCATGCGCGTGAGGAACTGCATGATGACAATTGTGTTG
Source organism: uncultured Alphaproteobacteria bacterium (assembly GCA_938048755.1). Lineage (GTDB taxonomy): Bacteria > Pseudomonadota > Alphaproteobacteria > SP197 > SP197 > SP197. The sequence goes on along the minus strand of CALIUG010000288.1, from coordinate 13,142 downwards.
TCTTGCCCGGTTTTGTCCGGCCCACCGTTCTCCAGGCGATGCAGGCGGAAGGGACCGAGCAGTCCGGCAGTGCGACCTATACCAAAAAATGGCTCAATCCCTATTTCAGCGAGCCACCCGAGGACGTTCCTGAAAGCCACCCGCTGAAACGTATGGCCTTGCGGTGCCATGGTATGGTGCGCGCAGACCGGTTTACGCAGGACGGCACCATCTGGTCGCTTTTCAGAAACGAGGACCTGTGCCGCTTTGTCGCCGACTGCCTGGGCTACGAGACACTCTTCACCTATCGCGATCCCTTCGGCTGCGTGAACATCAATGTGCAGAAGCCGGGCCGGGAGTTTTCCTGGCATTTCGACCACAACGATTTCACGGTTTCCATGCTGCTGCATGAGCCCGAAGGCGGCGGCATTTTTGAATATGTTCCAGACATCCGCACAAGCGAGAACGAGAACTATGACGCGGTGCGCGCCGTGCTGGACGGCGAACGCCAGAGCGTCAGAACGCTGGCCCTGAAACCCGGAGACCTGCAGCTGTTCCGCGGCGGTAACACACTCCACCGCGTGACGGCGCCCACAGGCAAGCTGGATCGCCAGAGTCTGCTCTTGAGCTACGTCACCAACCCCCGGCACATCGCAACGGCCGCCTATGCCGAACGGTTATGGGGCGAGGTTCACCCATTGCACCAAAGGTCTGCCTGAGCGGGGTGTCGACGCGACGGATCAGCCGGTCGGCCAGTCTTCCCACGCCACTTCGCGACCGGGATAACCGGGATTCCTGAAGGGCCATGACGTCGCCAGCCAATCCTTCACGAAGGCAAGAAAACGCTCGTCCATGCCGGCGTCGCTGGCCTTCTTCACCAGCCAGAAACAGACCTCGACATCGTGGTCGGGATGCTTCGACGGCGAGAGATAGAGACAGCCGATCTCTTCAGTCATGTCCGCGTCAAAAAGGGCAAAGGAAAAGCAGATGTTGAGATCGTGCATCCATTCACACCAGCCGGTATCGGCAAGCGCCAGACGCGGCGTGAGATCCTCCCTGGGCCAGTCAATATCCGGCCCCAGCACGCCCTTGAGATGGTCGATATTGGCCATGTAGGCCGCGTAGTCGAGCCGGGTGTGGTCCATGTTGAGAAGCGTGAGTTTCATATCCTCGAAGGGAACAGACTCCGGCACGTCGAAGCCCGCGGGCACCAGCGGCGGAATCCGGCAATCGGCCCAAGGGTGTTCGCGGCCGGGATAGACCACCTTCTCGAATGGCCAGTCACGGGCAACCCAGTCCTTGGCAAAAGCGAAGAGATCGTCATCGAAATTGTCGGGAATTCCGTCCGCGCGGGTCCAGGTCATGACATGAGCCTGGGCGTCGGGATGCCCGGTCTGGTGGATATAGATACAGCCCAGATGGCGCGCATCGTTTTCGGTAAACACGCAATAGGAGAACGAGGTGCGGAGAAAATGCTCCCACTCGCAATAGGCGGTGTCGGCCAGAGCAAGGCGCATGGAGAGGCCGGGGTAGGGCCAGGTTTCAACTTCGTAGTCAAAGGCCTTCTGGATGCGCTCGATGCTGCTCATATAGGCATCGAAGTCCTGGGCGAGGTAATCCATGTTGAGCAGACGCAGCGTCCCGCCCGGGCATGGAATCCCGTCAGGAACCCGAAAATCATAGGGTACAAAGGGCGATGTCATGGCGTTTCCTTCTGCGTTGCCATTCGAGACAAGCACGCAGAAGAGCCGGTCACAAGCACAGAGGGATCAGCCAACCAGGAGCCACTTTGCAAGATTGGCCCTGATTTCCTGCTCGAGACGCTCATCCAGCGCGGTCACGATGCCCGCCATCATTTCATAGAGCGTTTCTTCGCGCTGATTGAGCGAGTAGTTTTCCGGCACGGTGCGGCTGGCCGAGGCCCGCGCCTCGACAAACCCCGCGCCGGCAGGATCACCTACGATCTCGACCTTGACCGCAAGCGCGCCTTCGTAGCGTTCGGACTGATCGATGTTGAAGACACCTTCAACGCCGCTGGTGGTATCGAGCGGCACTTCGACAAAGTGGTTTTCCATGAGGATCACACGCGCGCGACCGGTTCCGCCAAACGGTTCCAGACGCTCGTGCGCCCAGCGATCCATGGTGATCACCGGCGAGACCGGAAGTGCATACCGGATGTCGCGAGCGGGTGGCTCGACGGTTGCCACAGCAGCCGCTTCGTCAAACTGGACTTCGGACACACGCAACCCGATGGCCGGGCGATGCTGGAACGTGATGTCTGGCCAGGTCGTGCGCGTCACGCTGGAGGCACAACCCGAAAGCAGCGCTGCACTGCCCAGGCCCGCGATCAGGATGCCGCGTCGATCAAACAGGGTATCGGTCATGTCAGGCCTCTTCTTCTGGCGGGTTCATGATGTCGCTGGGCGTGAAGTGCTGCGTGCGATTGCAGAACTGACAAATCACTTCCAGCACACCGTCGATGGCAAGATCCTCGATCTCTGTGGCAGGCATGCGACGAAGTACGGCCAAAGCACGTTCATCCGAGCAATTGCAGCCAAACGCGATCCGGCGCGAGTCGAAGACACGCACACCCTGTTCGTGAAACAGGCGGTAAAGCAGGGTGTGGTCGGAAAGCCCGGCATCGGTCAGTTCCGAAGGCGTTGCGGTCCCCAACAACGCCATGGCCGTGCGCCAGTTGTCTTCTCGATCAGCCGACAGAACAGGCTGATCGCCCGGCCCCAGTTCGGCCAGGCGCTGCATGGAAATGGCGCCGGCACGCCAGCCCTCGGCCTTGCGTTCCACGGCAAGCTTGAGCGCGGTATCAATCTGGTCGGACTGCTGGAAGTAGCTGTGGGCGCATTCCGCAAGCGTGGCGCCGTCCAGTTGAACGATGCCCTGATAAAGCTTGGTCTCGGGGCCCTGATCGACGGTAAGTGCCAGGAGTCCGTTGCCGATTAGCCGCGGCACCGGGCTTTCGGCAAGGCCGCCGGCAGCTTCGGCCTGCGCCAGTCGTTCCGCATCAAAGCTGGCGTAACCGCGCATCTGGCCATCGGACATAAAGTCGACGGCAAGCAGGCGAATGGGGCCATCACCACGGGTTTCGGCCGTCATGCGCCCTTCGAACTTCAGGGCCGCACCCAGCACAGCCGCCATGGCCATCAGTTCGCCCAGCATGCGCGAGACCGTATCGGGGTAGTCGTGCTGCGAAAGCACACGATCCACCGTGTCACCCATGCGCACCAGCCGTCCCGACAGGCTCAGCCCGTCGACCTGAAACGGCTGGATGGTATCGCTCGGGTTCGTCAGGTCAGACACCACTTCAGAATGGCCTTTTGTGCATGCAGACGATTCTCGGCCTCATCGAACACCACCGATTGCGGACCGTCGGCAACCTGGGCTGAGACCTCGTTGCCACGATAGATCGGCATGCAATGCATGAAGATGGCATCGGGGTTGGCCAATGCCATCTTTTCGGCATCGATGCGATAGGGCTCCAGGGCCGCCATGTCGATGGGCTCGGACTCGGCGCGTTCATCGCTCATGGATTTCCAGGTGTCGGTGACGACGCAGTCCACAGCTTCGACCGCCTGCTCGACCGTTTCGACAATCTTCACCTTGCCCTGATGTTCTTCGGCCCACTCCATGACATGGCGGGGCGGATGGTACTTGGGCGGGCAGGCAACCTTGAGCTCGAAGTCAAAGCGCACGGCGGCATGAATCCAGGAACAGGCCATGTTGTTGCCGTCACCGGCCCAGGCCACGCTCTTGCCCTGGATAGGCCCCAGATGCTCCTCGACCGTCATGACATCGGCCATCAGCTGGCTTGGATGGGTGCGGTCGGTGAGGCCATTGATGATGGGCACCGTGCCGTAATGGGCAAGGTCCAGCATCTTCTGGTGATCGATCGTGCGGATCATGATGGCATCGACATATCGCGAGAGAACGCCGGCGGTATCGCCGATGCTTTCCCCGCGACCCAGCTGCATGTCGCCGGGCGAAAGGTTGATGGTCTCGCCACCCAGCTGACGCATCGCCAGATCATAGGAGATGCGCGTGCGCGTGGACGGTTTCTCGAAGATCGTTGCGAGCACCAGATCGGTACAGAGCTTGGGCCGGTCACCGGCCTTCCACCTGGCCTTGAGATCGTGCGCGTCATCAAGGATGCCGCGCAAGGTGGCGGCATCGAGCGTATCGATATCCAGGACATGCTTGACCGCGCTCATGACCCGAGCTCGTTGCCCACGGCATCGAGTGCCGCGATGGCTTCATCAATCTGCACATCGTCAATGATGAGCGGTGGCAGGAAACGCATGACGTTGTCACCGGCAGGTACGGCAAGCACATGGTTTTTCTGCATGGCGCCGATGACATCACCCACGGGCGCCACGCACTTGATGCCCAGCATCATGCCCAGCCCCCGGACGTGATCAAAGACAGAGGGATGACGGGCGATGGCCGCCTCGATCTCGGTGCGCAAACGCCCGGCCTTCTTCTCGACACCTTCGAGAAAGCCGTCTTCCAGCATGACATCAAGCACGGCGTTGCCCACGGCCATCGAAAGCGGATTGCCGCCGAAGGTGGACCCGTGACTGCCCGCGGTCAGTGCCGAAGCCGCGCGTTCGGTCGCAAGACAGGCACCAATCGGCATACCGCCGCCCAGTGCCTTGGCCACAGCCATGATATCGGGCGCGACGCCGGACCATTCATGACCGAACAGCCTGCCCGTGCGGCCAACCCCGCACTGGACCTCGTCATAGATCACTAGCAGGCCGAACTCGTCGGCCGCCCTGCGGATCGCCTTGAGAAATTCCGGGTCGACGGGATTGATCCCGCCTTCGCCCTGGACCGGCTCAACAATGATGGCCGCGGTTTCGCCGGTGATCGCCTCACGCAGCGCATTGCTGTCGTGGATCGGCACCTGATCGAACCCGTCAGTGGGCGGGCCGAAACCTTCGAGATGCTTGGCCTGACCACCCGCTGCAATGGTCGCCAGCGTGCGGCCATGGAACGCACCGGTAAAGGTGATCGTACGGAACCGCTCAGGATGACCGTTCATGAACTGGTAACGGCGCGCCATCTTCAGCGCACACTCGATCGCTTCGGCACCGGAATTGGCGAAGAAGACACTGTCTGCAAAGGTCGCATCGACGAGGCGCTCGGCCAGACGTTCCTGGCCGCTGATTCGGTAGAGATTGGAGGTATGCCAGAGCATCCCGGCCTGGTCCTGCAGCGCCTTCACCAGATGGGGATGCGCATGCCCCAGGCTGGTGACCGCAATGCCGCAGCCGAAATCGAGAAAACGTTCACCGTCGTCGGTGAAGAGATAGGGCCCCTCGCCGCGCGCGAAAACCAGATCGGCGCGGCCATAGGTCGGCATGACCGGTGTGATCACTGCAACCTCCAGTGAATTGGTTGCGCCCTGATTGGCGCGAAACAACGACAAAACCCGGTGGAATCCCGCCCACCGGGTCTGCCCGCACTATCGAATCGGCATGGGCGGCTGTCAATTAGCTCAGGATTTCAGACGATAGCCGCGTTTCAGGATGATGTAGCAGGCAACAGCCAGCGCGCCGACAGTCGCCGTCAGGACAGCAGCACCAAGGGCCAGCGAGCTGTCGGCGTGGCCGGTGAAGCCATAGCGGAAGCCGTCGATGGCATAGAAAAACGGATTGAACAGCGCCAGGAACTGCAGGCTCTCGGGCAGACGTTCGATGGAATAGAAGGTTCCCGACAGGAAGGTCAGTGGCGTGATGAAGAAGTTGGTGAGCGCCGCGATCTGGTCGAACTTCTCGGCCCAGATGCCGACCAGGGTCCCCGCCAGTCCCATCATGGCCGCGCCGGCCAGACCATAGAACACGACGGCCCAGAGGTGCTGGGGGCTGATTCCGACGATCACCACCATGACGATCAGGATGAACAGCCCCACCACCAGGCCACGGCTGATCGCGCCCAGCACCAGACCGGCCATCAGATCCAGCGTGGAAAGCGGAGGCATCAGCGTATCGACGATGTTGCCCTGCACCTTGGCGATGATGAGCGAGGAGGAGGAATTGGCAAACGCGTTCTGCAGGATCGCCATCATGATGAGGCCGGGCGCGAGGAATTCCAGAAAGGGCACGCCGCCGACCGTGGTGACAGCGCGGCCAAGCGCCAGCGCGAACACGGCCAGGAACAGGAGCGTGGTCACGGCAGGCGCCACCACGGTCTGGCCAGGGATCTTCATGAACCGGCGGACCTCGCGCAGATAAAGCGTCCAGGCGCCAAGCCATTTGTTGGTTGCGGTTGAAGCCAGAATCCGGGTCGTCATGGTAGGTTGGGTCTTTCCTGCTGCTGGCTTGCCCGAGCCGATGGCGCGCACCATAACGCCAGTGAATTGGCCAAGCCAAGGATTGCCCGTCTGCAATGCAACGATTAGCGCCCCATCTGCTCCTGATCCTGCTCATGGCAGCCTGTGCGCCCGTGGTGATGCCTGCGGGGCCGGCCATCATGGCACCGGCGATCAACGGCGATGCCATGGTCATGGCCGATGGCACGACGTTGACCCTGCGGTCGTGGCCGACGGACGAGGAACCCGACGCAGTTGTCCTGGCACTGCACGGCTTCAACGATTACGGCAATGCCTTTGCCCTGCCCGCGGCGTTCTGGGCCGAACAGGGCATCACGACCTATGCCTATGACCAGCGCGGTTTCGGCACCAGCGAGATTGCCGGATTCTGGCCGGGCAGTGAAACCCTGGCTGCGGATACGCGCGCGGCCATCGACCTGCTGGCCCGCCGCCACCCCGACACACCACTCTATCTGCTGGGCACCAGCATGGGCGGCGCCGTTGCCGCGGTTTCGGTTCTTGAGGATGCGCCCGAGGGTCTGGCAGGCCTGATCCTGGTGGCGCCGGCTGTCTGGGGACGCGACACCATGCCGTGGCATTACCAGGCATCGCTATGGCTGGTCGCGCACGTTGCGCCGAGCATGAAACTCTCGGGCCGCGGCCTTGATCTGTGGCCGTCCGACAACATCGAGATGCTGCGCGAACTGGGCCGCGACCCGCTGGTGCTCAAGGAAACCCGCGCTGACGCGGTCTATGGCCTGGTACACCTAATGGATCGCGGTCTTGCCTCGGCCGGTGAGGCGCCGCTGCCGGTTCTGCTGATCTATGGCGCAAACGACCAGATCGTGCCGCCCGAACCCGTCGCCCGGTTTGCCGCAGGCATGTCCGGCCCGGTCCGCATCGCGGTCTACCCGGAGAGCTATCACATGGTCCTGCGTGACCTCTCCCGCGAGGTGCCACTGGGCGACATTGCAACCTTCATGCTGGACCCGAGGGCTCCGCTGCCGTCGGGCAACGAAGCCGATCTGGAAGTCCTGCAGGCGCTGAAACCTGCTTCCTGATCCCGATGAGTCATGGCGCCGGCCACAAGGTGTCACTAGGATCAGGAAGCCGTTGGCAGAAGGTGTAACGACAGGCATGGGTGCGATCTTCAAGACGCTGGGTGTGTTGCTGCTCGCGACAGCCCTTCTCAACATCGCCAACGGGTCGCTGTTTACCCTGATCGGTTTGCGCCTGGCTGCAGAAGTCACGCCTGCAGTGGTCGGTTTCATCACGTCGGGACATTTCGTGGGTCTGCTGGCGGGGTCGTTCACGGCAACCGCGATCATCATGCGGGTAGGGCATATCCGGGCCTTCACGGTATTTGCCGCCGTGGCGTCCTGCGCGGTGCTCCTGATGGGCCTGGTGTTCGGCGCACCGGTGTGGTTCGTGCTGCGCATCGTGATCGGCTATTGCATGGCCGGCCTGTTCATGGTGCTGGAAAGCTGGTTCAACGACGGTGCCAGCAACGAGAAACGCGGGCAGACCTTTGCCTATTACATGGTCGCGTCGTCGGGTGCCTTTGCTGTGGGCCCGTTCCTGGTCAACCTTGGTGATCCCGCGGCCTACCCGCTGTTTGCCATCACCGCGATCCTGTTCAACATCTGTCTTCTGCCCATCGCACTGACGCGCAAGGGCAATCCGGTCATTGCCAAGACCGACCGGCTGAAGCTGCGCGAACTGATGAAGATTTCTCCCTTGGGGGTCACAGGCTGTGTCGCTGCCGGTCTGGTCAACAGTGCGGTTTACGGTCTGGGTGCGGTCTATGGCGATCTTGCCGGCTTGAGCGACGGCGGTGTTTCGCTCTTCTTCAGTGCGGTCATTCTTGGCGGTCTTGCCATGCAGTTGCCGGTGGGCTGGATCTCGGACCGCTACGACCGGCGCACGACGATGATGGGCCTGACCTGCGGCGCCATGGCCTTTGCCCTTCTCATTGTCGTCTTTGGTGGCTGGTCGTTGCCGCTGCTGGCAGTTCTGAGCTTTGCCTATGGCGGCATGATCGGGCCGATCTATGGGCTCTCCGTTGCCCAGACCAACGACTACGTCAAAAGGGATCAGTTCGTCGCGGTTTCCAGTGGCCTGCTGATCGCCTACAGCCTGGGCGCCATTGCCGGTCCCAACATCGCCTCCTGGCTGATGGACGCCGCCGGTCCGATCGGTCTGTGGCTCTATGTCGCGGTGATCCTGCTGGCCCTTAGCGGATTCACGGTCTACCGGATGCGTCGGCGCACGGCGCTGCCGGTCAAGGAACAGGGCAATTATGTTGCAGCAGCCGGTGAAACCCAGCTAGCCGGCGAGCTTGACCCGCGCGCAGCGGGAACTGCCAGGCAAACCGGGGCTGCGGCCTCAAGCCATGAAAACGACCCCGATTGAGGCCATGAAAGGACGGGTTTCCAGCAGGAATCGCGCATTGTGGGTGAATCTGCGACAGTTCAGCAACAGATGTTGCCCTAGAGCTTCACAAGTTGCTGCGAAAGATGGACTTGCGGGCCACCGACATGGTATCGCATAGGTGATTTCAGGCCTTTGCTCGACACGTAACTGTGCTGGTCAGCGCCTGGATGTGGGCATCCAGATGTGGCGCAATCCGCCACATCGCAGTCGGTCAAGTGGAACAGTGTGTTGATCCTCCACGTCAAGATCATGTCGCGTCTGACCCGTTGTGGTGCATCGTTGCTGCTGATCGCCATGGTTTCGGCCTGTGCAACGGCGCCGCAAGACCCGGCCGGCCAGGAAATCCACGCTGCCAAGAACGACCCTTTCGAGCCGACCAACCGCTATGTCTTCGACGTCAATCTGGCTGTCATGGATATGGCGATCAATCCCATTGCAACGATGTACCGGGAAGGCATTCCCGAGCCGTACCGCAATGGCGTGCGCAACTTCCTCGACAATCTGCAGATGCCGGTGACGATCCTCAACAGCGCCTTGCAGGGTGACTGGGAGAACACGGCAGAAGCGTCGATGTCGTTCTTCATCAACACGACAGCAGGCCTGGGTGGCATCTTCGACATTCCAGGCAGCTTCGACGAAGAACCACGCAAGGCCGATTTCGGTCAGACCCTGGCGGTCTGGGGTGTCAACGAAGGCCCTTATGTCATGCTGCCCCTGGTCGGACCTTCCAACGCCCGCGATACGGTCGGGCTGGGCGTCGATATTCTGACCGATCCGCTGACCTATCTGCTGTCACCGGTCTGGAGTTACGCACGCACCGGCACAAACGCCGTGGCGGCAACCAGCGACAGCCAGAGCCAGGTATCAGAACTGCGCAGGTCGTCCGTGGACTTCTATGCCTCTGTGCGCAGCCTCTACCGCCAGAACCGCGAAGCCGAGATTCGCGAGGCGGAAGGCGACGATTTCATGAGCGACGACGTCTTCTCGCTCGAGTAGGCACCATGCAGATTTCCAGACTACGTTTGCCTCTTGTTGTGCTGGCCGGGTTCCTGTCCAGTGCCATCGCGTGGGCCGGTATCGAGGATGATGCCTCCGTTTTTGTGGACGAACACGGCAACGAACTGATCGATATCCTCGATCTGCCGCAGGGTGCCGACCGGCGCGATCAGTTCCAGACCTGGCTTTCGGCCACGTTCAATCTTGAATCTCTGGCCAGCCTGGCATTGGGACCCTATCTGGGCACCGCTAGCGATGACCAGATGGAAGCCTATGAGGAGGCGTTTGCCCGCTACATCGTGGTCACCTACGAAGCGCGCTTTGATAGCTTTTCTGGCTATGACTTCAACGTCATGCGTGCGCGACCCATGGGTGATGACGATGCCATCGTACGCACCAACATCTCCGGGCCGGATGGCACCAGCTATGTCGTCGACTTCCGCGTGGAACTCTACGCGGACGGCACCTTCCAGGTCATTGACGTGGCTGTCGAAGGCCTCTCGATGCTGAAGACCCAGCGCGACGAGTTCAGCGCCGTCATTCAGCGCGACGGGATCGATGGTCTGATTTCATCGCTCAACGAGCGCACGGCGCTGGTCGAAGCCAGCGCCAACTAGCCGTTCGTCCCGGTTCAGGGCTTGTTGCGATAGTCGAATGCCCTGCCGAACCGCCACAACAGATAGTCACCACAGGAAATAGGCTCGTCCAGGGCCGCTTCACCGTCCGCACAGACCAGTGCGGGGTCGATGGGTGTGTCGAAATCCGGGTCGAATGCCAGCACCAGCGAGAGCCGCTCCCGGCCCGAGGCATTGATCACCCGATGCGGCGTCGAGCGGAACCGCCCGTTGCTCCAGCGCGCCAGCAGATCACCGACATTGATGACCAGCGTGCCTGGAATGGGATGCGCAGCGATCCAGTCGCCGTTGTAATCCTGCACCTGCAGGCCACCGACAGAATCCTGGCACAGCACGGTCAGGACGCCAAAATCGGTGTGCGGTCCGACGCCGAACTGATCTTCACCCAGATTGGGAGGCTGGGGTGGATACCAGGTCAGCGAGGCCCGACTCAGGGGCTGGGAGGCGGTTTCAAGAAACGCGTTTTCAGCGAGCCCCAGACCCAGGGCGCAGGCGCGCATGATGTGGTGAGCAACGCCGTGGGCTGCAGCAAAATACGCTTCCAGGAGCGGGGCAAGCGACGGCATCGATGCCGGCCACTGGTTGGTGCCATGAAGTGGCCTGCCACGAAGGTGGTCCGGGAAATCGTGCCCCCAGATGAAACTCTCCTTCAGATCGGCCTTGGCATCATCGTCCATCTTCGCGCCGCCCTGACGCAAGAAACCGCGATGATCCCTGTTAATGGCGACCGAGAGTTTGTCCTCCAGCGGCTGGCGAAAGAACGTCAGACCGGCTTCATGGGTTCTGGTGATCAGATCATCGGGAATGCCGTGATTGCTGACATAGAGAAAACCGACGTCACGGCTGGCACGGAAGATCGCCTGGGCCACGCCATCGGGATCGGAGCCGTCACGAAGCGGGCCAATGTCGATGACCGGAATGAGATCGGCATCGATCTCCTTGTGTGCTGCATAAGCCATCCGTCAGGCCTCCTCTGTTTCCGGCTCCACATAGAAGCCTATGACATCACCTTCCAGCGTGACACCCAACCCGTTGAGCAGCCGGTTCGCGTAGTTGAAGTAACAGCAGATCTGGTTGGTCTCGAGAATGCAGCCGTCATCAACACCGGCATCACGCATCGCTTTGACATCGGCTTCCACCATATCGCCGGGGTGGAGCGTGAGTTTGCCCGCATAGACCAACATGGCGCGTTCTGCGCCATCGAAAACACGCTCGGGTTCATGCGCCCGGAGCGCCTCGAGCACGGCATCGGCGCGCGCGTCGTCGCCCATGAGATGACGGGCGTTGGCGAAGTGGTTGGTGAGGCTGTAGTCGCAACGATTGAGGATGCTGACCCAGGAGGCAATGACTTCCTGGAACCACATGGGCAACTGATTCCCATCATCATGAAGCGCCGCCATGTAGAGCGTCTGGTGCCCGACCATCGTGTGGGGCCGCAGCGAATGGACCCGCATGACGTTGCCGACATCACCCGAAGGCGCACGCACGCTGTCGAGCGTCGCGCGCAGTTCCGGTGACGCCTCCTCATCGGTGATCATTCTGATCCAGGCACTCATGACAAACTCCTGCACTTGAGCGGCGATGCTGAACCCGAAGCGGTTTGACCTCAAGGGCATGGGCGCTAGGTTTGTTGGCGAAACAGTCAGGCTGAAACCATGGATCAGTATGTAGACGTCAACGGCATCAACCTGCGCTGCCGCGTCGAGGGCGAAGGGCCGGACCTGGTTCTGGTCCATGGTGTGGGAAGCAGACTCGATGCGTGGGATGGCGTTGTAGCTGCCCTGGGCGGGGGCCTGCGCACCATCCGCCTTGATCTGCGGGGCCATGGTGAATCCGACAAACCCCATGGACGCTATGAACTCCGTGACTTTACTGATGACATTGTCGGCCTGCTGGACGCCCTTGGTGTTGAACGCTGTCATCTGGCCGGACATTCCCTGGGCGGCCTGATTGCCCAGGGTTTCGCGCTGGATCATCCAGACCGCCTGGACCGGCTGGTGCTGCTCTCAACCGTTGCCGGCCGCAACGACGAGGAGCGTGCGCGTGTCGAAGAAAGACTGGCAATCGTTGCCGAGGGCATTCCCGGCGAGCATTTCGAGAACTCGGTAGCACGCTGGTTCACCGATGCGTTTCGGGAGAGCCACCCCGAAATCCTGGCCGCACATGCAGAAGCCAACCGCAGGAACGATCCGGTTGCCTATGCCGCGGCCTACCGGGTTCTGGCCCAGACCGACCTGGCTAACCGCCTGCACGAGATCACCGCACCGACCCTGATCGCAACCGGCGACGGGGATATCGGCTCAAATCCGAGGATGGCGCGGCTGATGCACGAGAAGATCGCCGCCTCGGAACTCTGCATCATGGAAAACCTGCGCCATGCCGCCATGACCGAGGCGCCCGAACGTGTCGCTGCATTGATCAGCGAATTCCTGAAGTAGGGATAGGCCTGTACCACCAGCTTTCTTGTCATCGTCGAACTTGATCCGACGATCCATGCACGGCTGCTTGCTCACGCGCAGACGCTCGTGATTTCCAGGCCCATGATCACTCAGGGATGGATCACTTCGCAGTTTCTGCTGGGCGCGGAAAGCAATTGCAGCGCAGTTGCCGTGATAACGCTGCTACGACATCAAGTCTGATACCGGCCTGCCCGTTCCGTGCATGGATCGTCGGATCAAGTGTTCAGCCCGGACTGATGCCTGACACGTGTTCGGATTGATGCCTTACAGTTCATGGTTTGGTCAAATCGATGGTTGCGATGGTCTGAGCTCCAA
>CALIUG010000287.1 GCA_938048755.1 uncultured Alphaproteobacteria bacterium | reverse complement strand
TTTTTGCTCTGCTGATTGGCGCGCCGGTGTTGCGTGTCCGTGGCCCCTATTTCGTCATTCTCACCCTGGGCATTGCTGAACTGGTCAAGTACCTGGTGCTCCTGAGCGAAAAGGAACTGGGCAAGAGCAGCCGACTCATCTTTGGTGTTCCATCCAACGAAACGCTCTATTGGGCGCTTCTCGCTCTGGCCACGCTGGCAATCGTCATCCTGCTGATCGTACGGGAAACACGCCTGGGCCATGGCCTGATCGCATTGCGTGATGATGAAACGGCCGCAGCGACCGTTGGTGTTCCGGTCGCGCGTTACAAACTGGCGGCCTTCACCCTCTCGGCCATTATTCCCGGCATGGTGGGTGCGCTGATGGTGTTGCGCAGTGCCTACTTCGACGTGACACAGCTGTTCAACGCCGAAATCTCCTTTGCCATCGTCACCATGGCGATCATTGGAGGCCGTGACGATCCCAGGGGCGCCGTGCTGGGTGCCGGTCTTCTGCTCCTGATCTCGGAATTCCTCTGGGCCCGTGCGCCCCAGATCTACCTGATCCTGCTGGGCGTTCTTCTCATCGGTTTCGTGCTGTTTCTTCCCCGCGGGCTTGCCGGACTTCTTTCGCGCCGGGGGAAGGCATCATGACGCTGCTCGCGGTCGAGGGCGTTACCAAAACGTTTGGTGGTTTGCGGGCTCTCGATAACGTCTCGCTGGCGGTCGACAAGGGCAGCGTTGTCGGGCTAATGGGTGCCAATGGTGCAGGCAAGACCACGCTCTTCAGTCTAATTGCCGGCAATGCCCGCCCCGACAGCGGCAACATTACGTTTCGCAACGATGCCATCACCGGCAACAAACCCGAACGGATATGCCGGATGGGAATTGCGCGCACCTTTCAGATCGTGCGCCCTTTTCGTAGTCTCACGGTCCGCGAGAACGTCATGATCGGCGCACGGTTCGGGCAGAACGCACGAGGTTCCCGACTGACCGAGGTTTGCCGGGAGAGCATCGAACTTGCCGGCCTGGCTACCATGGCCGACAAACCCGCAGCGGACCTCACACTATCGGGGCAAAAGCGTCTTGAGGTAGCTCGTGCTCTTGCAACCGGCCCGGACCTGTTGCTGCTGGACGAAGTGATGGCTGGCCTGACCCCGGCCGAGGTTATGTCCATGCTCGAAACCCTGGCATCCCTGCGTCGCAATCTTGGCATCACGCTTCTGGTCATCGAACACGTCATGCGCGCGCTGATGGACTTGTCCGATTCCATTGTCGCCCTCCACCATGGACAGGTCATTGCTTCAGGAACACCTGACGAGATTGGCCGAGACCCCGCCGTACGTGCTTCCTATCTGGGGCTGGAGTCATGAGGTCGGCCCTTTCACTTGAGCAGGTCAACGCCGGTTACGGTGGCGTTCAGGCCCTCTCCGGGTTTTCATTCCAGGCACAGGCAAACGTGCTGACTGCCCTGATCGGCAGCAACGGCGCCGGCAAAACAACCGCCATGCGGGTGATCTCGGGCCTGCTTGCCCCCAAGGAGGGGTATGTCATGCTGGATGGGATAGATATCACCCGGTCCAGGGCAAGCGAACGGGTCGCGCGCGGCCTCGTCATGGTACCCGAAGGGCGCATGGTTTTTGCGGCCATGACCGTAGAGGAGAACCTCCGGGTCGCCTCACTACCAGCACGCGTTCGCAAACATGTGGAAGCCAATCTGGGCCAGGTCTTCGAGCGCTTTCCACGGCTGGCGGAACGCCGCGGCCAGCTGGCCGGGACCCTTTCGGGCGGCGAGCAGCAAATGCTTGCCATCGGCCGGGCCCTGATGGCCGAGCCGTCGGTCCTGCTGCTCGACGAACCCACTCTGGGCCTGGCACCTATCATGGCCGACGCCGTATTCGAGACGATTTCCAGCCTGGTTGGAGAAGGCATCACCATCGTGATCGCCGAACAGGACATCGGGCGCACGCTGAGCGCAGCTGAACATGCCTATGTGCTGGAAAACGGTCGCGTGACCAACCAGGGTCCGGGGCATCAGTTGCTCAAGGACGATTCTGTCCGCGAAACCTTCCTTGGACTTGGCCAGTAACAACAGCCCTTTTGGCCCCGCCAGTCCACTCACCTGTTGCAGGTTCCCGACCGGAACCTCCTCAATGATCGTTGCGCTCCTTGCAAGGCAAGGGCTAGAAACCCTTCCCCGTAATCTGTCAGTGTTGCGTGCCGCAGTAGCAATGGTGTGTTCATGGTTCAGGTCGACACGAACTTCGAGCGGGCAGCAGGGCCACCCACAAGCCTTGGCTTTGATTTCGGCACGACCAATTCGGTGATCGCGCGACCGGCCGCCGGAGGCACCATCTGGTCTGCGCGATTCCGCGACGATGGCCTGGAATCTGACTCATTCCGCTCGGTTCTCTGCTTCTGGGAAGAACTCCGGGGTACGCGCCCAGAGATTATGTCTGCTGGGGGCCCCAGGGCAGTCCGGCACTTTATCGAGAACACGGGTGACTGCCGTTTTCTGCAATCTCTCAAATCCTTCGCGACAAGCGAACTGTTTCACAGCGCGCGCATCTACGGGCGCACCTATGGGTTTGCAGATCTACTCGAAGCCTTCACGGCACTGCTCTTTGCCGCTGCTCTACCCCCGCTGCGCGACATACCCAATCGTGTCGTGCTGGGAAGACCGGTACGTTTCGCCGGAGCAAACTCCAAACCCAATCTCGCACTGGAACGCTATGCAAACGCCATGGCGCCCTTGGGTATTTCTGATTTGCGATTTGTCTATGAACCGGTCGCTGCTTCCTTTTACTTTGCCCGCAGACTAGATGCGTCTGCCAATGTCCTGGTTGCAGATTTTGGAGGCGGCACCATGAACCGGTTGTTTGCATTTGCCACAGTCCTGTCGCGCGTACTGTTGTGCCCATTTTTGCCGCTGACCAGGGCAATGCCAGCGCCCAGTTCAATCTCGCCAACATGTACTACTAGGGCATCAGCGTCCCACAGGACTACATCCAGGCGCACATGTGGTTGAACCTGGCGGCAGCGCAGGGCAAAGAGAATGCTCGTCAGAACCGCGACATCGTCACCGCCAAGATGACCCCCTCGCAGTGAGCTACTCCCCATTCGTTGGACAGGTCTGGCGATAGTTTAAGCTACAGTCTGGTCCTGCTGATCGGGTTTCTCATCACTTTCGTCACGCCGCCATGACTGTCGGTTGGAGGGCCGGGCGCAAGCCCGGGCCGGAGACCGACAGTCGATCCAGATATACATCGGCCG
>CALIUG010000286.1 GCA_938048755.1 uncultured Alphaproteobacteria bacterium | reverse complement strand
GCACGCCGGTTGAAACGGTCACGACACAGGCCTTTGCCTGGACCGTGCCCGATGGCGTTGTGACCGTAACGCCGTCACCGCCCCAGGCAATATGCGAGACCGGACTGGAGAGCACGACCGGAAGATCAGCACCCAGATGAGCGATCACCGTACCCAGGCCCTGCTCGACCAGATAGTTGGGATAGGTTTCGGCACCCGACCAACAGTCGGCGGTCGACATCTCGTCAAAATCGACGCTCATGTCCATGACCATCCAGGACTGGGAGGTTGCCGAGAACGTGATGTTGGGCATCACTTCGGAGGCTGGGATGTCCAGGCCCTCCCGGCCCGCGTCGGACAACGCCCGCTCGACCCTGGCATAGGCATCCCAGTACTGCTCAAGCTCGCTGGTGCGTGCCTCACGATCTCCCACAAAGACGGTCTCACCGGCATCGTCATGCTGCTGCACCTCGAAACCCAGATCCTCTGCAGTGTCTTTCAGAAATTCCTGCTTCGCCGACTGAATCCAGGAACAACCATGGTCAAAGGGAATGCCGAAGGTCTCGCTTTCCGTCCAGGCGCGCCCGCCGATGCGGTCACCTGCCTCCAGCACCACAACGGACTTGCCTTGCGCCATCAACGCGCGCGCCGTCGCAATACCGGCCGAACCCGCCCCGATGACAACGACATCGGGGTCGCTGGCGGCCTGCGCCCGGGGCACAAACGGAACGGCCATGCCGGCAGCGACCGTCCCCATCAGGGTTCGGCGGCTGACCGAAGAACCGAGGGGATGTTCAGACATGGCACGCTCCGTTTGGGTCAGATGGTCGGGGTTCATCGTGTGGGTATCATCTTCTCTACGGCGTAGAGTTATCAAGTCCACCCCCGAAAACACCAACCCCATGATCTCCCAACGGCTTGCTATCCCCGCGTTTTCGCCATCAACTTGGTTGAACGAATGGACGCAAAAGGGCGCACACCCGCAAACACCGGATCAGCCGAACCATGGGAACGCGCAACGCGATGGATGGAGAAGTCCGACATGACCACAACGGCTTGTGTCCCAGCCCCACACCAAAACACAAATTCTAGTGTGCATGGGGTTGAACCCGCGTTTTTGCCCAACACCCCCACCGGAACCGCCTTGAGGAGCCTGCCGTGAACGACCTCGTAACCCATCCCAACCCGGACCTCATTGTCGGCCCGGACCTGCGCGAATCGTGGAACACGGCGGATCGGCGCCGCTGGGGATTTCACAATCTCTACCGCATCACCCGCTATGGGATGTATCTGCGCAGCCGTGATGTGCTGGCGCTCAGGCACCGCATCTACCGTCGCATCGGGGACATGGACGAGGTCCGCCGCCTGACCGGTACCACCATGTTCTCGGCCATGGTCGTGCTGCGCGGCGACACACTGATCTATGAGAAATACGCACCCGATTTTGGGCCCGACCGGCCTCACAGTGTCATGTCGATTTCCAAGACCGCGATGAATCTGGTGATCGGCCGCCTGGTCGCCGACGGCAAGCTGGACCTTTCCTCGCGCGTCAAAGATCACCTGCCAGAGATCGGCAGCGGCTATGCCGAGGCCACCATCCAGGACGTCATGGATATGAACATCGTCAATTCCTATGATGAGGACTATTCCGACCCCTTCACCGCCGCCCTGATCCACGAAAGCGCGATGGGCTGGCGTTTGCCTCCCGAGGGCACGTCCGATGAGACCGATCGCGAGTTCCTGTGCACCATCACCAGCGATGACCTTACGAACCACAGCGGCGAACCTCAGTACAAATCCTCCAGCACCGATGTCGTCGGCTGGATCGCCGAGCGTGTGAGTGGACGCCCCCTGCGCGATTTCTTCATCGACATTGTCGAGGCGGCCGGCCTCCAGGACACCTTCTACATGTCCTGCGATCGCGAAGGCGTGCCCAACCTCAACGGCGGCATCTCCATGACCGCACGCGACCTTGCCCGTTACGGCCTGCTCTTCGCGCGCAGCGGGCGCGGCATCCTGGGTCAGGAAATCGGCAGCCAGGCGTTCATCGACGCAACCCGCGCCCAGACAGGACCCCGATACCCCGCGCCTGCCGATCACATCACCTATGGCAACCAGATGCGCACCAACGGTCGCTGGGTCGGCCATGGCGGCTGGGGCGGACAGTTCCTGTTTGTCGATCCCGAGAGCGAAACCGTGGTCGTGTTCTACAGCGTGCTGGAAAACGAGGACGCCAGCGACTGGGATTACCAGCAGGAAACCATCGCCATGGCGCAGGCGATCAGCCTCATGGAGCCCGCATGACCTACCGCCTCTATCTCTACCCCAATTCCTATGCGCTGACGGTCCATGCCGTGCTGGAGGAACTGGGCCTCGATCATGAGCTCAAATGGGTCGGCATCTTTCAGGACACGCCGGACCCCGACCTTTTGAGGGTCAGCCCCCATTCCCGTGTCCCGGCCCTGGAAGGCGACGATCTCGTCCTGTTCGAGACCGGCGCCATCGCGCTTTATCTTGCCGAACAACACGGCGACGGCACCCTGCTCATCCCGCCCGGGGACCCGCGACGCGGCCTCTTCCTGCAATGGTTCCACTACCTCGCCACCACGCTGCAGCCCGACGTGATGATCCAGTTCCATCCCGAGACCTATTTCGAGGATGCCGCAACACAAAAGCGCTTCATGGCCGCCTCCATGGAACGCCTCGACAAGGTGCACCGCACCCTCGATGCGGCGCTGGCCGACGGCCCCTGGTTCTTCGGCGAGACCCTCACCGTCCTCGACTTCCTGCTCGGCATGCAGAACACCTGGCCGGAGAACTTCCCACGCTCCATCGAGGACTACCCCAACATCGCCCGCCACCAGCGCGCCCTGCTGGAACTCCCCTCCGTTCGCCGCGTCCTCGACATCCATCGCGCCAAGGTGCGTGAACGCGGTGATGAACTGGTGGCAGCAATCGAACCGGAGGG
>CALIUG010000285.1 GCA_938048755.1 uncultured Alphaproteobacteria bacterium | reverse complement strand
GGGCTACAAACCACCCGCTCCCGAAGCCATCTTGCCGCGCCCTGCAGGTCTGCCCTACGCTACGCTCCGGTCAGCCCAGCAGGGCGACCATAACCGCCGGACTCTAACATAGAAGGTGGACCACCTCTGTGGGGCAGGCCAAATATCGTTTCTCATATCGGTCACCTTTCCTCGTGGCAAAGCTTAGCGGATTTCGAGCCCTATGGGTCCATTGTGTGCTTACCTCCGATGGACGAGGAGACATCGGCTTCTTGCCTTAAGCTGAAGATACCCAGCTGGAACACAGTCCAACGCGACCAGGCCGCGTTAACTTGGCAACACCCTTTTCGCAATGGCACGCTGAATGCTCGCTCGCGAACGCAGTTGGGTTGACCGTACAGCGGCGTGGAGTGATCTTCGACGTGGCTGAAGAGAGTTCGGATAGGTTGTCCCGAAGCAGTGGAAAGGTGAATCGCGTGGAGTCAACGACACGTTTCGAAGCCGAGGTGGCCCGTCGCCACTGCCCGGTTATCGCTTGGCCGACGATCATGCTGCTTGCGGGCTGCATCGCCGTCTGGAGCCTGTCGAGCGTGCTGGCGCTGGCCGGTGTTGTGCCCCTTTGGCTCGCCATGGCGCTGAACACAGTGGCGCTCTACGCGATCTATACGCCGCTCCACGATGCCTCGCACGGCGCTGTCGTGCCGCGCAGCAAGACCCTGGGCGGGGTCAACACCGTGGTCGGCACTCTGGCGGCGTTTCCGATCTTCATGCAGTTCCACACCCACCGGAAATCCCATTTCATCCATCACGCCAAGACGAACGCGCCCGGCGATCCCGATACCTTTCTGATGGGCAACTTCTGGTATGTGGTCCTGGTCAAGACGCCATGGACGATGATCAACCAGCTCAATGCTCTTAAGGTCTGGCGCGCCTGCACATCCCTGAAGCTGACGCCGTCTGAGCGTCTCCAGACCCTGGCTGCCTACGCGCTCACCATCGTCCTTCTGGTCGGCTTGGTCGCAGCGGGCTTCGGCTGGGAACTTCTGACCCTTTGGCTGATCCCGTGGTTCATCGGCGAACATGTCATGGAGGTGACCTTCGGCTGGTTTCCCCACCACGATCACACGGAAACCGGACGTTACCGCGACACCCGCATCTCGCTCTTTCCAGGAGCCGAACTGCTCTACCTGCAGCAGAACCTGCACCTGATTCACCACATGCTGCCGACCGTGCCGTTTTACCGTTACCGCGCCGTATTCGAGGAACTACGGCCGACGTTGGTGCGCAACGGCGCCCGCATTGAAGGCTTCTGGCCTGGCTCACGGCCGACCGCGCACTGATACTGCCTGCCGTGTAAGCAAACCAAGCCCAGCTTACCTTACTCGGCAAATCTTCGAAAACGTGACAATTCCCTCCCCCCACTCTCCTTCAAACGTCGTCGTTTCTCGCCCGAGATCATCTGTCGCACAGTCTAACTGTACGCCAGGTTCACGCTGTCATTGTCATTTGTGGATTGCCCGAACGGGCGGCAACCTGACCCGAGTTCGACATAGGTCGAAGCGGCCCCCCGATTTGAACCTGCGCGCCGTTTCTTTGATGTGGGGAATTGATTCCCTGATACAGCTCTGAAAGTTCCCTGTTTTTGTTCTCAGGGAATCCGTCCCTAAACCGTTGATCTGATGCGCTAATCTTCGATGAATGACTGCTGTCAGGCGCTCAATTCGTGAAAATTCCCTGTATTTTCCCTGTAGATCAGGGAAACCAGCCGGAGACGGGTTCGCTCCAGTCTCCCTGCACCACCATTTTTTCCAGATCGCTGGAGTGGTCGACAGCATGACGTCGAGCGAAGACAACAAGGCGCTTGTGCGTGCGGCCTTCGCGCCGTGGGAGCAGGGGGATGGCGGACCGTTTTTCGATCTGGTCGCCGATGATGTCACCTGGACGGTCATCGGAACGACCCCGGTATCGGGCGTGTATCACTCCAAACAGGCACTCATCGACAAGGCCTTTGGACCTCTGCTCGAACGCCTTGAAGGCCCCCTGAAGACGACATTCATCGATCTCGCCGCAGATGGCGACAGGGTGTTTTTGCGCTTCGCGAGCACGGGCACCGCCAAAGGCGGGACCGCATACAATCAGGTTTACTGCTTTGCCATGGTCATGCGCGAAGGCCGGATTGTCGAGATCGTCGCCTATCTCGACACCCAGCTCCTCGCCGAGATGTTTTCCTGACCGACTTGCGGTGCCGCAAGGTCTTGTCTCAAGAGACAGAATAGATCCCGATGTCCGTCGACGGTTTCGGTGGGGGTGCTGTCATGCGCCTTCCGGCGAGGGCTGTTTCTCGGGTCAGGTATGGTATGGAGCACTGCCCGGTGTGAATTTCGCGGCAACTGGGCGATAATCGAGAAAAGCCATCGAGAATCCAATCCGGCGCTGCCGGTGTTTGGGTAGGGCAACGGGGTAGTCGTGCACGATGTATTGAAGGGCGTCCTGGTTCCGATCCACCGGGAAGGGTGGCGGTTTATTGCGATATTCTTTGTTGTCGCCCTGTTTCTGGGATGGCTGTGGACGCCGTTGCTGGTTCCGGGCTTTCTGCTGACGGCCTGGTGCATCTATTTCTTCCGTGACCCCGACCGCATCACGCCCACCAGAAAGGATCTTGTCATCAGTCCCGCCGATGGCGTGGTCCAGATGATCGAGGCGGCGGCGCCACCGGCGGAACTCGACATGGAAAACAAGCCGCTGACCCGGGTCAGTGTCTTCATGAACGTGTTCAATGTGCATGTGAACCGGATTCCCGTGGACGGCACGATCACCCGTTTGTCCTACCGCCCCGGCAAGTTCCTCAATGCCTCCCTGGACAAGGCGAGCGTTGACAACGAACGCCAGTCCGTGTGCATGAAGACGTCTGAAGGCAAGGACGTCGCCTTTGTGCAGATTGCCGGACTCGTCGCGCGCCGCATCCTGTGCAATCTGACCGACGGTCAGAATGTGCGTGCCGGGGAGCGGTTCGGTATGATTCGGTTCGGCAGCCGGGTCGATGTCTACCTGCCCGATGGCGTGATGCCGCAGGTCTGCGTCGGACAGCTCTGCGTTGCCGGTGAGACCATCCTTGCCGATCTGTCGGCAACCCATGAAACAGCCGCGGAAGGCATGGTGCGATGAAGATCCGTCCCCGTCGCCGCCGACTTCGCAGGCCACGCCGCATCCCACGGCTGAAGGGTCTGACGCTCGGCAAGCTGATCCCCAACATCATCACCGTCTCGGCCGCCTGTGCAGGCCTCACCGCGGTGCGTTATGCCTATGAAGCCCGCTGGGAACTGGCCATAGCAGCCGTGATCCTGGCGGCGGTGCTGGATGCCCTGGACGGGCGCATGGCGCGCCTGCTGAACGCGACCAGCGAGTTCGGGGCACAACTCGACTCCCTCTTTGACCTCGTCAGCTTTGGCGTTGCGCCCGCGATGATCCTGTATTTCTGGTCGCTGGAGGCTGCGGGCGGTTTCGGCTGGGCGGTCGCGCTGTTTCTCATTGTCTGCTGTGGCCTGCGCCTTGCCCGCTTCAACAGCATGCTCGGCAAGCTGCCGCCCTATGCCTACAACTACTTCACCGGTGTTCCCGCACCTGCCGGCGGCCTGCTTTCCCTGTTGCCGATCGTGGCCTGGCTCGCCGTTGATCTCCCCCAGGCTTCCTATCCGTTTGTGGTCGGATGCTGGGCCATCATGATGGCCGGTCTGATGGTCAGCCGTCTTCCGACCTTCTCGTTCAAGACGCTGAAGGTGCCCCAACCCTACGTCCTGCCGGTTCTGGTCGTGGTGGCCCTGTTGTTTGCCGGCGTTGCAGGCCGGCCCTGGATGATCCTCACGCTCGTCGGGGTTCTGTATCTGGCGACCTTCCCGTTTTCCATGCGCTCCTTTGCCCGCCTCAAGGAAGAGGCTGAACGGCTGCGTGAAGCCTCTGACGACAAACCGGACGACGAAAACGGTGACGGACCGGACGTGGTGGTCAAGCTTCCCGGTTAGAATCCAGACAGCCCATGGTGTTCTGACACATGCAAAGATTCTGCTCTGATCCTGCACCACTTTTTGAAATCCCTGTGAAGAAATCCCAATGGAGGGCGCTTTGATGACATCACACATGAGCGCCATGTCTCCGCCTTCGTTGATAACCATGGTCAGCGCTGACGGTACGCCCAAGAAGGCACTGCTGACGGCTTTGGTGGTGGGAACAGTCCTGACCGGGATCAATCACGGCGACATGATCCTGGAGGGCTACGCGCCGCCAGTCTGGAAAGTAATTCTCACGTTCTGTGTTCCTTATTGTGTGACCACCTGGGGAGCCGTCACGGGCAAGCGAGCGCAATGGCGCCGGGACGCCAGATCTCATGATTCGGCGTTGCAGAGGGAAGCCCAATGAAGCTGGAAGGGTTTTTCAATCAGCAGAACATCATCGATCTTGGTTTCTTCAATTTTCGTAATGCCATTACGGCTGCGTACTTCGCCAACGAAGAACTTGAAATCCTGAAGATCAATGACAATTTCCGCAGCTTTTTTCCGGTTCTCGGCAACGTAACCAATGCCTATTTCCCCGACGTCCTGGAGCAATTGGGCGTTCCGGGCCCGCAGATCGAAACCTATATCGCCGACATCAACAGCAAGGGTTCGGTTCTGATTCCAGCCGTTCATATTCGCGTCGATGGCGAAGATCGCGTCTATTCCCTGTTGTCGACCCGAACCCGGGATGACGCGTTTTCCTATCTCAACGGTGTTCAGGGGCAATTCGTTGATCGAACGGCAGAATGGCATTTGAGGAAGGAGCGCGAGGAGCTTCTGGAAGAAAAGATCCGCGACCGCGAGATCATCGAGGAGAAAAGCCAGAGGCTCGAAAATCTGGCGACACGGTTGGCCAAGTACCTGTCACCGCAGGTTTACCAAAGCATCTTCTCCGACACGGGCGGACAACAAAGCGCGCATGCTCGGAAGAATCTGACGATCTTCCTGTCTGACATCGTTCAGTTCACGGACCTGACCGACAGCCTTGAGCCTGAACGCCTGGCGACCATCATCAATTCCTACCTCTCGGAAATGGCATCGATTGCGCTGGAATGCGGTGGCACGATCGACAAGTTCATTGGCGATGCCATTCTCGTCTTCTTCGGAGATCCCGAAAGTCTCGGAGAGACCGAAGACGCGCTGAAATGTGTGGAAATGGCGTTGCGCATGCGTGCACGAGCCGAGGAACTGCAGAAGCACTGGCAGAAGTTGGGCGTTTCCGGCGGTCTGCATGTCCGCATGGGGATCGCTACGGGCTTTTGCACCGTCGGCAACTTTGGTTCGGAGCAGAGGCTCGACTACACGGTACTTGGAAGCCCGGTAAATCTTGCTGCACGTTTGCAGTCTGCGGCAGAGCCCGATGCGATCCTGATTGATGAGAACACCCAGAACCTCGTTGCCGGCCATGTAAGTACGGAGCCGGTTGATCAGATCACGCCCAAGGGATTCGTACGCCCCATCCAGGTCCATGAGGTGCGCGACTTCCTGTCCGAAGAGCATCGTTCCCGCCGCAGACGGCTCTCGCGCGTTGGTGAACATGTGGAGGTCAATGTCATCGACGGTTCCAATATCCGTGCCGCGATCGAAGAGCTTCGCGCAATCCAGGAAGAATTTCAGAAGCAGATCGACGAGAGCTAGCGGACGTTCTGGTTCAGTCCGTTTGTGCGGGTCTCAACGTACTAAACAGATGTGGTTCAACCGTTCGATGCCATGGCGTGGCGCGAAGGAGGTTCACATTACTTCTCGTACTTAGGAAAAAGCTGACGTAAGAATAGAGTGATAATACTGTACCTAAGTTGCTGTGGCCTCGTAACCTTGCGCCGATCGCTGAAAACATCGGAATGGCAGAAGAGGAACCAGGAATGTCCGTTGAGAAAATCGATACCCTCGTGGTTGGTGCCGGTCAGGCCGGTGTGGCCATGAGCGAACATCTGAGCAAATCCGGTGTGCCGCATCTGGTTCTCGAGCGCAGCAGGATTGCTGAGCGGTGGCGCACGGAACGCTGGGATTCGCTGGTTGCCAACGGCCCGGCCTGGCATGACCGGTTCCCCGGCATGGAGTTTTCCGACACCGATCCGGACGCCTTTGCGACCAAGGAAAGCGTTGCCGATTACTTTGTCGCCTATGCCGAGAAATTCGAAGCGCCCATCCGTTGCGGCGTGGAGGTGAAGGCTGTGCGCAGGCAGGAAGGCAAACCCGGTTTCCGTATCGAGACCTCGGATGGCGTGATCGAGGCCAACAATGTGGTTGCCGCCACGGGACCGTTCCAGCGCCCCATTATGCCGGCGATTGTGCCCGATGATGCCGGCATCATGCAGATGCACTCCAACACTTATCGCAACCCCGGCCAACTGCCCGACGGTGCTGTGCTGGTGGTCGGTGCGGGTTCATCGGGTGCACAGATTGCTGACGAGCTCCGGCGTTCGGGCAAGCGGGTCTATCTCTCGGTTGGCCCCCACGACCGCCCCCCGCGCAGCTACCGCAACCGTGATTTCGTCTGGTGGCTCGGCGTTCTGGGCAAATGGGACGCCGACGCACCGCCTGCCGGTGCCGAACATGTCACGATCTCGGTCAGCGGCGCCCATGGCGGCCAGACCGTTGATTTCCGGCGTCTTGCAGCGGAGGGCATGACCCTGGTCGGTCGCACCAATGCCTGCAGGGATGGTGTGCTCACCTTTGCCGAGGACCTCTGCGAGAACATCGCCAAGGGTGATGCCAACTATCTCTCCGTTCTGGATGAGGCCGACGCCTATGTCGAGAAGAACGGTCTTGATCTGCCTCCTGAGCCGGAAGCCCGCCATATCGGTCCGGACCCCGAATGCATGACCAACCCGATTCTCGAGCTTGACCTTGCGGAAGCCGGGATCACCACGATCATCTGGGCAACGGGATTTGCCGTCGACTACGGTTGGCTCGACGTCGACACGTTCGACGACCAGGGCAGGCCGATCCACCAGCGCGGTGTCTCGAGGGAACCTGGCGTCTATTTCGTCGGCTTGCCGTGGTTGTCCCGTCGCGGTTCCTCCTTCATCTGGGGCGTCTGGCACGATGCCAAATTCATCGCCGACCAGATCTGCAAAGACCGC
This sequence comes from uncultured Alphaproteobacteria bacterium, assembly GCA_938048755.1. Classification (GTDB taxonomy): domain Bacteria; phylum Pseudomonadota; class Alphaproteobacteria; order SP197; family SP197; genus SP197. The sequence goes on along the minus strand of CALIUG010000285.1, from coordinate 30,957 downwards.
ATGTATCGGGCTTACACTTCGCCGGCCGACACCAGGATCCAAGCGGCATGAGGAAGTGCCCTTGATGAGCAGAACGCTGCCATGGCGCTGAGATTTACGCTGCGCCAGCTGGAATACTTCGTTGCCGTCGGCGACGCGGGCAGCATTGCTGCGGCTTCAGGGCGTCTGAATGTGTCGTCGCCATCCATCTCGACGGCGATCTCCGGTCTGGAAGCCGAGTTCGGTGTCGAGCTCTTCGTGCGGCAACATGCACAAGGTCTTTCGCTGACTCCGGGCGGCCGACGATTCTATGCGGCAGCAAGGGCCGTGCTGGAATCCGCCGGGGCGCTCCATGATGTTGCCAGCGACATCTCCGAACATGTCCGGGGCCCTCTGACCGTGGGTTGCCTGGTGACGCTTGCCTCCTTTGTGCTGCCCCAGTTGCGCCGGGACTTCGAGACAGCAAATGCCGAAGTGGCCTTTCGCCAGGAGGAAGCCAACCAGGAGGAACTGTTCCGCATGCTGCGGCGTGCCGAAATCGACGTCGCGATCACCTACGACCTCGACATCCCCCAGGACATAGCGTTTGAACCTCTCCTCGAACTGCCGCCCCGTGCGCTTCTGGCTCCCGAGCACCCTCTGTCAAAGCGCAAGTCGGTCACGCTCGACGATCTGGCTGGTGAACCGCTCGTTCTGCTCGACCTGCCGATCAGCAGGGAATACTTCCTCTCGCTGTTCCAGGCCGTGGGCCTTGAACCCCGGATTGCCGAACGTACCGCGCAACTTCCCATGATGCGATCCATGGTGGCGAACGGTTTTGGTTACGGCCTGATGAATGTGCCTGACAGCAGCGTCCACGCACCGGACGGAAAACCGCTGCATCATGTGCCGATCAGAGGCGATCACCGCCTGCTGAAACTGGGTCTGGTCACCATGCATTCGGAGCGCAAGTCACGCATCCTCACCGCGTTCGAGGAACATTGCCGCGACCGGATCACCGGGACTCTTGTGCCCGACTAGTCATAAATCACCATGCACCGCACTTCGATGCTCCAGCGATCGGGCGCATCGTCAGGTGCCGAGGGGTCCTCGAAGGCGCTGTGAAAACTGAAGGTGCAGGGGTTGTCGGGATCTGCAGCGTCCGACACGGCACCCTCTGATTGTGCAAGGACCCCTGCCGAATCCCACTGCTTGATGAGCAAGGCTTCGTCACGTGTGAGCCCAGGATAGGTGTACCAGCGATGGGTGGGCGCGTGCCTGGCGAAATAGTTTTCACCGATGCGATCCTGATAGTGGATTTCAAAGACCACGAGGTCCTGGCGATCAACGCATCGGGCATCGCAGAGCGCCAGCGGGCGCACCACGACGGGCGTCTCGGCAATGTTGCGCCAGACGTTGATGATGGCGAACCGTCCGCCTTCAAGCGCACGTCCTGCATCATCGGGATCAATGAGTGATTCTCCCGCGCCCAGAACCGATCGCAGGGTGTCGTTGCCGCTGGGCGGTCTTGCCAGGTCACGAAGCCTTTGCGGTGCGCTGAACAGGGTGTAGTCGCCATGCACCATGTGCAGGGGCTCCTGCACAAGCTGGCCGCCGTTCACCCGCTTCCGGGATTGCTTGCCGGACGCAGAACGGATGTTGTGGTCGAATGCAAAGGCCCGTGCACCCATCGTTTCAGACACAAGACGGGCGCATTGACCATAGTAGTCATGCACGACAGCATCATGACTGAAGAAGTCGATACCCGGGTCCTCGAGCGGCGAGCCCAAGAGCTCGAAACCGTTGTCGCGGCAAGTCTTGCGTTCGGCCTGGCTCAGGCTTCGCGCGTTGTGGATGTCCAGTTCCATGCCTTCCAGAATCAGGCCGGTCGTGCCGTAATCGTTGCCGTCGGGATCGCGTCTGGTGAGGACTTCTCCGTTGCGGAACAGGGAGGGATGAACGGACTGGTCCAGATAGTTGAGCCGGCCGGTGCCTGTTGTGGTGCGGGGAATCTCTGTTGTCGTGTCAGGCATGGGGCAAGTCCTTGCAGTCAGGCCGGTCCGGTGATGGTGGCCAAACACATAAGTCTGCGCCCCCGGCAAAGGCAACGCAGAATTCCTAAAGTGAAACTGACGAAAACTCATGAACGAGCGGTCAAAACCGTTTGCCGCTCATGGCGTTCCTCCCCATACTTTTCTCAAGATCCTGCAACCCTGAACCTGAGAGGCATGATGTCGAAGCCGGTATGCGCGATCGTTGGTGCCGGAGAAGGCCTTGGCCGCGCGCTGGCGCAGAAGTTTGCAGGTGAGGGATTCGACCTCGCGCTGATCTCGCGTTCCCGGCAAGGCAGTGCTGCTGCGATGGAGGCTGCCGTGGCCAACTCGGCAACGGCGAACTTCTTTTCGGCCGATGCGACCAGGCCGGACACCGTCGAGGCCGCGCTGGGGCAGGCGGCTGACACCATGGGTGCCATCGACGTTCTGATTTATAACGCGCGTGGCGCGTTCACGGCCTGTGCGCCGCTTGAGATGTCCTATGAGGCACTTGAAGACATCTACCGGATCGAGGTTGTCGGTGCCTTCGCTGCGGCCAAGGCGGTTCTGCCGTCCATGATCGAGCGCTCATGCGGCAGCATCTTTTTCTCCAGCGCAACGGCTGCCTATCGTGGCTCGGGAAAGTTCCCGCTTTATGCCATCGGCAAGTTCGGGCTGCGGGGGTTGTCGCAGAGTCTGACCAAGGCCTATGCACGGGACGGCGTGCATATCGTGCATGTCAGACTCGATTGTGACCTTGATGTTCCCATCATGCGTGAAGCCTATGGGCCCGACCGTGGCCCCGACGATCTTGCCAGCCCCGATGCGGTAGCTGAAAGCTATTGGCTGACGCACCTGCAGCCCAGGACGGCCTGGAGCAACGAGATCGAGATCAGGCCCTATACCGAAACCTGGACCTACTGAACCAAAGCGCGGAGACGATGTGATGAGTAAGGGAAGTTGTCTGTGTGGCAGCGTGACTTGGGAAACGCTGGCCGAGCCTTACGCGATGTACAACTGCCATTGCCGCATGTGCCAGAAGGCGCATGGCACGGGGTTCGGGACCTATTGTTTCTTCAAGGAGGGGCAGGTCCGCTGGACCAGCGGCACCGACAAGATTGTCCACTACCGGTCTTCGGACGTGCTGGTCCGCAGCTCCTGTGACGTCTGTGGTTCCGTTGTGCCCTACGCGAACGAAACAGACGAGCACTGGGTCACTCCCGGTGGGTGTCACGAGGATATGCGCAAGTCCGACTACAACATCTTCGTGGTCGACAATTCGCCCTGGCACACGATCAACGGTGATTTGCCCCGTCATGATGCCTATCCCGAGGAGTCGGGCATCCCTAGCGTCGCGGGATTGCCCGTACCCAAGAAGGCGGAAGGCCCGGTTCTTGGCAGCTGTCTGTGTGGCGCGGTGACCTACAAGGTCACGGAACCCTTCAAGGTTGCCCATAACTGCCATTGCTCCCGCTGCCGTCACGCCCGCGCGGCTGCGCATGCGTCCAACGCCTTTGTCTCCATCGACGGTGTGGAGTTCCTTAGCGGCGAAGACCGTCTCAAGTCCTACAAGGTTCCCGACGCCCGCCACTTCACGCAGACCTTCTGTGAAGTGTGCAGCTCACCCATGCCGCGCCTTGATGTTGAGCGCGGCGTCGCGGTGATCCCCATGGGTTCCCTGGATGATGATCCCGGGATCAGGCCGGTCGACCATATCTTCGTCGCCTCCAAGGCGCCCTGGCACGACATCACCGACGATCTGCCGCAATACCCGGAAGGACCGCCCTCGGCCTGACCGCGACAGGCAGGAGTTGGGGTCAGGGTTGTTCTTGCTTAAGGTTGAATCCTCACGGACGGAAGAGGGAGCCGGACGGGATGAACCAGACCGCAAACGGCGATTCCAGGACGCCCGGGGAAGCCTTCCGGGAGGACGGCATCACCAGGCTCAAGGGTGTTCTCGAGCCCGATGTTCTCGCCCGGTGCCGCGAGGCGTTTGATTGGAGTCTCGCCCATCCGGGAACCATAACGAAAACCATCTTTCCTGGAACCGAACACGAGCACTGGGCCGACAATGTCAATCCCTCTGCACGCGACATCTGCCACAAGCTGGTCAGGGCGCCGGTCTTTGCCGACGTTGTCGCGGACATGCTCGATACACGGCATGTCTGGTATTCGGCCGAAGAGATCTTCTTCAAACAGGGCAGCAAGGTCGGCCGCACCCCATGGCATCAGGACACCTCCTATGCCCCCTATGGCGGCACGCAGTGGTGCAACCTCTGGATCAGCTTCGAATCCCTGGCCGCAAGGAACGGTCTGGAGGTTGTGAAGGGTTCCCACCATGGGCCGCAATATGACGGCAGTTCCTATGACGACCCCGATGACCCGGCACGGCCGCTCCATGGCGGGGAGTGGACCCCGCTTCCCGATATCGAACGTGAACGCAGGGCCGACCCCGACGCATGGCCCATCATCGCCTATCCGTCCGAGCCCGGCGACCTCATCGTGTTCCACCCCCACAGCCTGCATGGTGGCGCGCCACTGAGCGAAGATTGCCCGATCCGTCACACCCTCGTGCTGCGCTTCTTTGGCAATGACGCCGTGTACCGACCCTTTCCTCCGGGCAGCCAGAGCATCTGGGACGACAACAGCGTCATCCGTGACGAGTTTGCCGGGTTGGAGCCGGGCGAAACCCTTTGCTGTGACCGGTTCCTGCAGCTCAGATAGAGAAACCCATTGTGAAGATCATCAAGAGGCAACAACCATGACCTACAAACTGTTCTATGCCCTTGGCAGTGCTGCCATGGGCGTCCGGGTAATTCTCGAAGAGATCGGAGCACCCTATGAGCTGATTGAGACGACCATCGATATGGACAAGCCGCGCCCGCCCGAGCAACTGGCGATCAATCCCAACGGCTGGGTGCCGGTTCTCGTCTGGGGTGATAGCGCCATGTACGAATGTGCCGCCATCACCGTTTTCCTGAGTGACCGTCATCCCGAAGCGGGACTTGCGCCGAGGATCGATGAAGACGACCGCGGCGTCTTCCTGCAGACGCTGGTGTACTTCTCCAATTCGGTCCAGAACGCCTTTCAGCTCAATTATTATCCCGACCGTTTTGCCGACACGCCGGAAGATGAAGCCAGCGCCATGCGGCGCGGCATCCGGAGGTTGCGAGAAACCTGGACGGTCATTGACGACCAGATCGGCGACAAGGAATGGATCCTGGGTGACCGTTTCAGTGCCGCCGACATCTACCTTTTCATGCTGACCACCTGGCTCGCGCCGTCGCTGGGGCAGCCTGCCGTGGAGGAATTCCCCAATGTGCAGCGTATTGCCAAAAAGGTCATGGCCCGGCCCAGCGTACAGCTTGTCTATGAGAAATGGATCGCCGAGCTGCAGTCCAACAGGTCGTGAGACCCATCAAGGTTCTGGCCGAACGTGAAAATGCGATCCAATGGGCATGGTCAGCCGTACTGATTCTGTCTTCGAGAAACAGGAACAGGACCATGCTAAAGATTCACCGATCCCTGATGGACACAACCGTCAATTCTCTGCATGACCAGTTGGTCGGTCAGAAGCTCCTGATCGCAAGTTCGCTGGCGATGATGTGGACTGCCATTGCCTGCGCCGCGATCGGTGCCTGGTTCTGGTATGGCGAACTGGTTGTCAGCCATGCTCTGGTCGTTCTGGGATGTGTCGTTACGGGTATCACATTCCAGAATGCCGGCGGTGCGCAGTTGTTGCCTGTCGGAACGCGTCGGGCGCATCCCGCGCAGGATGGCACCAGCCGCTACGATGATGCCCGGGGTGCCTGAGGCAGCCACGCATGACCGTAGTTTACTTCGATGGCGCATGTCCGCTTTGCCGCGCGGAAATCAGCCACTATCAGAGGCTGGATAGCCAGGGTGCACTGAGCGTCGTCGATGTGTCTGCGCCCCATGTCGCATTGCCGGGCGGTCTTGATCGTGAACGGGCGCTGAGGCGATTCCACGTCCTGGATGACGAGGGCAGACTTCTTTCGGGCGCTGCTGCGTTTGTTTCTGTCTGGCACCGGCTTCCCGGTTGGAAACAACTGGCCCGGTGCGCCGCGTTTCCTGGTGCAGTCTGGCTGCTTGAGCGAGTCTATCGCGCGTTTCTGTGCCTGCGTCCGTTGATGGTCCGTGCATTCTGTGCGGTGCAGGCCGGCAAGAACCGTATCTCCGGCAGGTGACGTGATGGGCGTTCTCCGCGTTGTTCTGGGTGACCAGCTGACAACGGACATATCTGCGTTGTCGGGGCTTGATCGGGCCTGCGACACGGTCCTCATGATGGAAGTTGCCGAGGAAGGCACCTATGTGGCGCACCACAAGCAGAAGATCGTGATGATCCTCTCGGCGATGCGTCACTTTGCCCGGGGCATGCGGGATCAGGACATTGCCGTTGACTATGTCGCTCTGGATGACGCGGGCAACACCGGCAGTTTCACGGGCGAGATTGCGCGCGCTGTGTCACGCCACAATCCCCAAGCGATCGTGATGACCGAGCCGGGTGAATGGCGGCTTCGGGAAGCGTTTGATGGTTTGTCCGACATGCTCGGCCTGCCGGTGATGATCTGGGAAGACGATCGGTTCTTCGCCAGCCATGGACGGTTTTCCCGATGGGCGAAGGGGCGCAAAACCTGGCGGATGGAGCACTTTTATCGCGACATGCGCCGTGAAACCGGCTTGCTGATGGATGGCGATAAACCTGCCGGAGGCGCGTGGAATTTCGATAGCTCCAATCGCAAGGCACTCCCCAAGGACTTCCGACCGCCCGAGCGCAGACGTTTTGAACCCGATGACGTGACGCGTAAAGTGATGGCTCTGGTCGAAGCGAGATTCCCTGATCATTTCGGAACGCTGGATGCCTTTGGCTGGCCGGTCACACGTAAACAGGCGCGCGAAGCCCTGGATGACTTCATCGATCATGCCCTGCCTGCATTCGGTGACTATCAGGACGCCATGAAAGCCGGAGCGCCCTTTCTCCATCACGCACTGCTGGCACCGGCCATCCATCTGGGTTTGCTTTCGCCGCGGGAGGTCTGTCAGGCGGCCCAAACGGCCTGGCGCGAAGGGCGCGCACCGATCAACGCGGTTGAAGGGTTCATCAGACAGATTTTGGGCTGGCGTGAGTACATCCGCGGCGTCTACTGGAACCTGATGCCGGACTACGCAGAGGGCAATGCCCTGGGAGCAGAGCACCCGCTGCCGTCCTTTTACTGGACGGGAAAGACCGATATGCGCTGCATGCGCGAGGCGATCGAAAGCACGCGCGATCATGCCTATTCGCATCATATCCAGCGCCTGATGGTTACCGGGAATTTTGCTCTGCTTGCCGGGATCGCCCCCCGGGAAATCGAGCGCTGGTATCTTGCTGTTTATGCCGATGCGTTTGAATGGGTCGAACTCCCCAATACGCTGGGCATGACCGTTCTTGCCGATGGCGGTCGCATTGTCTCCAAGCCCTATGCCGCTTCCGGGGCCTACATCCATCGCATGTCTGATTTCTGCAAGTCCTGTGCCTATGATGTAAAGCAGAAAGAGGGCCCCCGGGCCTGTCCGTTCAACCACCTGTACTGGTCGTTCATGATCCGTAACCGGAGCGAACTGGAAGGCAACCCACGTCTCGCCATGCCCTATCGCACGCTCGACCGCATGGGAGAGAAGAGGCAAGCAGATTACCTTGCCGATTCAAGTGCGTTTCTGGAAACCTGTTTCGATTGAACCAAGGCCGAGAAGGTTCTGATGCTCCAATCCGTTCCCATGCCGGCCCGCATCTTCGGACTTGCCGGGTTGATCCCGTTCTGGACGCTCGCGCTCCTCGTGTTCCTGGGCGATGCTTCCATGCGCGCGTCAACTCTGCCTGTTCTGATTGCGTACGGTGCCGTGATTCTCTCTTTCCTTGGCGGAGTCCATTGGGGTATCGCCGTGCGTGCGCTCACACAAGCGGGCTGGAAACGTCTGGGATGGGGCGTGACGCCCTCGCTGATCGGCTGGGTAGCCGTTCTGATGCCTGCATCGGCCGGGCTCTGCACCCTGATCGTCTGCCTGCTTTTCAGTGCCTGGGTTGATCAGCGGATGTTCCCCAATTCCGATGATGCCTGGTATCGCAGACTCCGGATCGTCCTCAGTTCGGGTGCTGCCCTCGCGTTGCTTCTGGCACTGGCAGGGACTGTCACATGGGGAGGTGTGTGACCGCTTGAAATCGCCCGATCCGGGATGATCATTGCGATCCGGTATGCGGCGTCACCTTGGGATCCACGATCGCATAGAACTTTCTTGCCGTGCCCTTGCTTCGCCAACTGCAGACCGTGCCCCTAGGAACAAACGCAACGTCGCCGGGGCCAAAGACATGCTCGGTGCCATCCTCCTCCAGGATGGTGATCTCGCCCGAGATGATCTGCGCAACCTCATGAATGGAAAACGGCTGCATGGCGCTCTCGAAGGCAGAGGTTTCCCACATGCCCACGGTCATGTTTCCGGTCCTGTTCGTGAACACCAGATTGTCGCGTTGTTTGCCACCACCAATGGCGTTCTGTTCCGCAACAAGGCCAGGTTCAAGCGCATCGGCATCTAGCACGATGGCGCTGCCACGCTGTGAGACGTCTTGGCTGTCGGTAACACCTGGCGGTGAAAGCGTGACGAAAAACGTATGCAACAATCCCTGCTGCTCCCAACGGACCGGAATGGACCTGGGCAAACAGAAGGACTGGCCTTTCTCGACCGGTGTTGCGTTGCCATCCCCATCCAGCATGCTCACGCATCCTTCCAGAACATGCATGAAGGCGTCTTGGGGATAGGCCTGGAAGGTCTGCCGTATGCCGGTTGACGACCAGGTGCCGACCTTCATGCCGATGGCAGGATCTTCGAAAAGGACATGCCTATTCTGCTCAGGCACGGAGGACAGGGGGGCATCACAGTCAGGCGCCGCCCCATCACGTCCCAGCCTGATGACTCCGGTTCTGTCTTCCATGCTCACCTCATATCCCTGGTGCATTATGGTTACCGCAGCATTCGTCTCCACACTTCTTTTGTGTAGCATGCCCGTTGCGATCACGGACTTCAGCAGGAGATGACATGACGACCTATCCAGAAGAAGCCAGCGGCGGTTGCATGTGCGGCGCTGTCCGTTACCACGTCGAGGGTGCGCCACTTTCCTCCATTTTTTGTCACTGCATGAGTTGCCGCAGGCATACCGGCGCGCCCGTCGTTGCCCTTGCCGGCTACCGGCGTGATCAGGTGACCTACACGAAGGGCCAGCCCAGGATCTTCGAATCGTCACCGGGGGTCGGCCGGGCGTTCTGCGGCGATTGCGGCACGCCCATGACCTGGGAAGGCGACGGCGGTGAGATCGGGCCGATGGTCGAGTTCCTGATCAATACCTTCGACAATCCCCAGGACTTCGAGCCGGAATGTCATATCCATCACCAGGAACGGCTCCCCTGGCTGGAAATCCACGATGCGTTGCCGCGCTACCGCGTCTGGCATGACGGAGACGACGCGCCCTATCTGCATGGGCCGGCAAACGCGACCTAGAGCGCTGCGCCCGCCTCTCAAGCGGATGGCTTCAGAGTTCCTGTCTCTAAGACAGTGGACACGGGTGAACCTTTGCGTCGTTGCAAATCTGTGCGAGCCTCAATGACAGGCACCTGTCGTCGGGGGTCGCTACATTCCAGCGATGCAGGCAGTTTCATTTGCCAACGCCCTGATTATCCGCAGCGCTGCCAGGGAGAGCGACCATGGAACTGAAAACCAACCTCAGAGACGAGATCGACTGGGATCTGCCCTTTCCGGCAGAGGAATACGCCGATCGCCGGAAGCGTGTGCGTGCGGCCATGGCGAAAGCCGGCGTCGATGTTCTCATGCTCTGCCGTTTTCCCGACATGAACTGGCTTACCGGCTACGACATGATTCTGAGCCACCTGCGCAACCCGGCCACACTGGTTGTGAGGGCTGACAGTGACGACACACTCTTTTTCGATGCCGCCGCGCACGCCACGATTGTCTCCCTGGTGCCGGAGCTTCGCGACGTCGTCTTCTTCGATCACGGCCCCATGGCTGAGCCCGCCGATTTCGGCATCATGGCCGATGAACTCGACGCTCGCGGTCTCGCCGGCGGCACGATCGGCCTTCAATTCTGGGGCTGGGGGCCGCATCCTTCGGTGGTCGAGGCACTGGGCGAAAGGCTGCGCGCCAAGGGTGCCAACGTGGTCGACGCCTCGTTGTTGGTGGAGACGCAGCGTCTCTGCAAGTCGCCGCGCGAGCAGGAGGTCATGCGACAGGCCGCGACCATGGGCGACAACGCGCTTGACGCCGCGCGTGCAGCGATGGTGCCGGGTATGAGGGAAACCGAGATCGAGGCTGTGATGACCGCCAGCCTCATGGAGCAGGGCTGCAACTATCCCGCCATCCACACGATGATCGGATCGGGTGTCCGGTCGGGCACACATCATTCCGCGCCGACCCATCGCCGTGTGAAGGAGGGTGATCTCGTCAGTATCGATTTTTGCCCCGCACTTCACCGCTACCACGTGAACACCTGCAGGACGTTCTCGATCGGCAAGGCCGACGACCGCTGGCTTGAGGTGATGGAGAAAGCCGCCGGCTCGATCGACGCAATTCTTGAGAACCTCAAGATCGGTGACCCTCTGCCCCGTGTGGACGAGATCGCCCAAGCGTATATCGATAAGGTCGGCCTGATGGACAAGGCCTGGTGGATCGGTGGTTATCCGATGGGAATCTCGTTCCCGCCCGATTGGACCGGCGCCTACTGGAATCACTGGGAAGAGGAAACCTTCGGGCCAACGGCCGAAAAAATCACCGTTCAGCCCGGCCTCGCCTTCAACTATGAGAACCAGTTCGATGTCTGGGATGGCTGGCCCGGTGGCACCGGCTGCAACTTCATCGAAACGATCCTCGTGACCGAGGATGGGCCGGAGCTGTTATCGCGCCTGCCGCGCACGATCGTTTCCAGCTGAGGTTAAGGAATTCTCACCTGTCCTGATTGTATCGCAAAGCGTTTCAATCAGGACAGGCTATGCCCTAGAGCGCTGCGCCCGCCTTCAGGCCTTCCAGCACGGCTTCTTCGGCGCTTCGCGGTGACAGGGCATCACCGATTGCTTCGGCTGCGATGCCCGATGCGGTGAGTTCCGCCAGCAGGCCATCCACGCTGCGGTGGCCCTGGGCCAGAACGACGGTCTCGGTGCCTTCGGCCAGGATCGCTTCGCCCGTTGTTGTCTGCTCGAAATAGGCCGTATCGCTGTCGACACCCGCCAGCCGTGCATAGGGCGTGATCGTTACGCCCAATCGCATCAACTCACCCACGATCATGTCGCGCACATAAGGTTGCAGGTTGATCCCCGCGGCGTGGCTACTGGTCATCAGACGCACATGCCGGCCTTCCAGCGCCAGCATCTGGGCAATGCCGACACCGACCCAGTCGCCGCGCCAGTCGGCCACCACGACACTGCCGCCGCAATTGACCTCGCGCGTCAGGACCTGCCAGGCGGTTACCACATGGCCGTCCTCCGCGCCTTCGATATCGGGTACATGGGGCCTGGCACCCGTTGCCACGATCACTGCATCTGCGCCTTCAGCATTAACCAGATCCACGGTGACAGGGGTCGAAAGGCGCACCGTAACCCCTGCCAGTTCCATTTCCCGGGCCAGGTTGGTGACAATGCCGCCGAACTCGGCTCGTTTCGGCAGTTGCTGGGCGAGCAGGGCCTGGCCGCCGAGTTGGCTCGTTGCCTCACACAGTGTCACGTAATGTCCACGTTCGGCGGCCACGGCGGCCGCCTTCATGCCAGCGGGACCGCCACCGGCCACAAGTACACGCCGTGCCGGATCGGCGGGCCTTCGCGTGCCATAGGCCAGTTCCCGCCCGGTCTCAGGATGCTGGATGCAGGAGATCGGTGTGCCCAACGCAACGTGGCCGATGCAGGCCTGGTTGCAGGCGATGCAGGCGCGGATGTCGTCCACGCGACCTTCGCGAGCCTTGTTGGCCATCTCAGGATCAGCGATCTGCGCGCGTGTCATGCCGATCATGTCGGCCTCGCCCGCAGCCAGGGCCGTTTCGGCCAGTTGCGGCTGGTTGAACCGCCCGGCCAGAAGGATTGGCGTCCGGACCGCCTGCTTCACGGCCGCGCCGGCTTCGCGCATGTAACCGGCGTCGATCATCATGGGCGGTGCGATATGGGGCGAAGAACCCGTGGTTGCCGATGAGCCATAGGCAATGTTCATGTAGTCCACCAGATTCTCGGCCTCGAGCGCAGCCAGGGCGGCCAGCGCTTCGTCGGGTTTGACCCCCAGGTGATCCTTCTCATCGAGCGAAATTCTCAAACCCACGATCGTGCTGGCGGGAAGGTGCTGACGCAGCAGGCGCGCCACATCCAGCAGAAACCGCTGCCGGTTTTCCCGACTGCCGCCCCATTGGTCGCTGCGCTGGTTGATCATGGGGGAGAGGAACTGTGCGGGCAGATAACCGTGACTCGCGACAATCTCGACACCGTCATAACCGGCTTCGACCATGCGTTCTGCCGTAAGGGCATACCCTTCGATGATCTCCTCGATCAGCTCGGGCGTGAGTTCGCGGGTCGTTGCAAAGTAACGCTCATGGTTGATCGATGACGGGGCCCAGGCGACCGTTCGTGTGCCATAGGAATCGGTGCCCAGCACTTCGGCACCGGGATGAAACAGCTGCCCGAACACCCTGGTGCCATGGCGATGCACCGCTTCGGTGATCTTCCTCATCCCCGGCACGGATTCGTCGCGATAGGCCGCAATCATGGCTTCGTTGAAGAACGCCGTCTCGTGCACGGTCATCGCTTCGGTGATGATGAGACCCGCACCGCCCCTGGCGCGGGCTTCGTGATAGGCAACGAGGCCGTCATTCGGCAACCCGCCGGTGACGATCAACGTCTGATGACCGGTCGAGAAGATGCGGTTTCGGAAGGTGTGGCCCTTGATCTCGAACGGGCTGAACAGTTTCGGAAACATGGTCATGGCTGCTCTCCCGCTACGTCTTGTCAAAAACCAGCCTGATTCAGCCTTCGCTGCGTTCCAGCTTGTCCAGGATCAGGTTGGTCATGGTGTAATGCATGGCATCCCAGAACGGATTGTAGAATTGGCTTTCGACGCCGGGTGAATGGCGTGCACGCTGGATCGATTCACAGATCCGGTTGTCTTCCACCCGCGCCTTGATGCCGGCCTTTGCGGACTGTTTGCGATCATCCAGCAGGGCAGGATCGCTGGCGCCGTCACGGTCGAAGAAGGTAGCGACCCACTGGGTTCCGGTTTCCGGCCCCTCGGGCAGAAAAAACGCAATGCGCGCGGCATCGCCCAGCACCGTGGTGACCCAGTTGGGATAGACGTTCGAGATCGTGTTGACCCGGTTGGGCGTGCCGTCCTTGTTCAGGACCCTGGGCAGACTGGTCTCACCATAGAGCGATGCACCGATGGCGTTGTCGTAACACAGGCCCAGATAGCCAGAGGGATCGTTGATCTCGGTATAGGTCTTGTTCCGGTTCTCATCGACGCGCGGGCTGTGGGGTGATTTCCGGTACATCTCGTGCACAAACGCCTCGTGGTAGACGTTGGGTGCATAGTTCTCATAGACCGTCTTCCAGTTGGACGCGATCGTCAGGGAGTTCACCTGCGGCCGGTCGTCTTCACCCAGCCCGATTTCCAGGCGTTCCAGGTCGACCAGCTCAAGATGTTTCAGGACCGGCGCATACTGTTCCTCGAAGGTGACGGGAGTGCTGCCCAGATAGACAAACAGCGTCGACATCCATTCTTCGCAGGGAACTGCGATCAGGTCTGCGTTGAGCGATTCCAGATCGACATCGGCGGCCGCAGGCGTGCCGTCCCAGTAGTTGGCCTCCAGCAGCTTGCCGTCCAGTCCATACTTCCAGCCGTGATAGGGGCCTGTGATGGTTTTCAGGGCCCGCTTCGCACTGGTCGCCACCTCGCATCCGTCATAGGGGCAGACATTGTGAAACACCCTTGCCCGGCCTTCTCCGTCACGCACCAGCAGCAGGGGATAACCCAGCGCCGTGATCGGCGCGATGTCGCCGGGTTCGGGAATGCTGGTTCTGAACGCCACCGCCAGCCAGCTTTCGGCCAGCGCATGGCGTACTTCAAAGGCATAGAAGTCAGCGTCGATAAAACAGCGTCGCGGCAGGGTTCGCGCCGTCGCGATGGGCGCACGAATGGCGTCGCGTTCTTCCTTCGTCAGCAACTCCTTCAGCGATTTCAAGAAACCTGCTCCATGGTTGCCATGCCGCCTTGCCTGTCGAAACAGGCAAGCAGACTAGGATTGCCTTCCCCATGGGCCATGGCAAGCACTGCGTTGTCATCGTTGTTCGTGAAGGTATAACGGTGTCCATGAAATGCCGAATGCTCCCGACACTCGCATCCCTGGTCCTTTTTGTTTCCGTCCATGGCTGGGCCGAAGACAGCGATGAAATGGTTCCTGCCGCCATGGTCGCTGAACTCCAGGAACTCTCTCTGGCGCAGGAACGTGCGCCCATGGGTATCGATCCCTCGGTTTTGCTGCAGTTTTATGGAGAGCGCGGGAATGCGCCGATATGGAGCGGCGATGACCTTGCCTTTACCCGTGCGGAAGCTCTGGTTGCACGGCTGGAGGATGCCGCCCGTGAAGGGCTTGAGCCCGATGCCTATGCCGATGCCATAACAGCATGGAAGACACGCGAGCCTGCGCCTGATGCACGCGCTGCGGCCGGACTGGAGCTCATGCTGTCGGCTGCCATGGTGCGTTACGTCACCGATCTTGCGTTTGGACGGATCGACCCATCGTCGGTGTCCGAGGAACTGTTTGATATTCCCCGCAGACCCGATGCGGTGAACCTGCTCTGGGATGTCCAGGCAGTGGCCGATGTCGGCCTCTGGCTCGACGGCATGGCGCCGCCATGGCCGCAGTACCGTGCCTTGCGTCGTGCCCTGGCCGGTCTGCGGACGCTGGAAGAGGATGATGCCGCAGTGCTTCTTCCCGATGGCGACAGCCTCAAGCCCGGCATGGACAACGACCTCATTCCGGTCCTGCGTGAGCGTTTGTCCGCATTTGGCGTGGCGCTTGATGGCGATTCAGCTTCCACGATGTTTGACCCCGAACTCGAAGCTGCTGTCATGGCGTTCCAGCGTCACCACGGCCTTGATGATGACGGGGTCGTGGGCAGGAAGACGCGTGCCATGCTCAACATGACCGTCGCCCAGCGCATCCGGGTTGTTGAACTCAACATGGAACGGCTGCGCTGGCTGCAGGAAGACCTTGGCAGCCGGTACATCTGGATCAACATTCCCGCGTTCCAACTCGCGGTTATCGAGGATGGACAGGAAGTGCTGGCCATGGATGTCATCGTGGGTCGCGATTACCGCAGTACGCCGGTCTTCTCGGGCCTCATGACCTATCTGGACTTCAATCCCTACTGGAATGTGCCGCACAAACTTGCGGTCGAGGATATCCTGCCCAAGGTTCAGGCCGATCCCGAGTACCTTGCCAGCCACGGTTTCAAAGTGTTTGCCGGGTGGACTTCAGATGAACCGCTCGATCCTGCCACTATCGACTGGAACAGCCTTACCGAAACCAGCTTCGGCTATCGCCTGCGCCAGGATCCCGGCGAGCATAACGCCCTGGGCCGCGTGAAGTTCATGCTGCCCAACGAACACAGCATCTATCTGCACGATACGCCGAACCGGGCGTTGTTTTCGCGGGCCGAGCGCGCCTTCAGTTCAGGCTGCGTCCGGCTCTCGCAACCCGTCGACATGGCGCTCTATCTGCTGGGCGGGTCCGGCGACTGGTCGCAGGAGCGCCTGGATGAAATCTGGGCAGAGCCGGAACTGACGCGGGTCAGTCTCGAACGGCCGATTCCGGTCTACTTCAGCTATATGACGGCATGGGTCGATCAGGATGGCGTGTTGCAGTTCCGCGCCGACGTTTACCAACGCGATATGGCGCTGGATGCCGTTCTGAGCGCGCACTGACGATTCCGCCCGGCTTTCTGGACTAGAACGGTTCGATCGTAATGGTCAGGCTTTCGGCCCGCCCATCCATGTTCTTGGATGTCGCGGTCACGATGTAGAGGCCGGGTGTCTCCACTGCGACGGCCGCACGGCTATCCGATTCCTCTCGCCAGCCCGATGAGCCTTCGAGAATCACCCCGGTTTCCTGATGTTCAGCCACGATGTCGATCCGCATCTCGTGGTTGATGCCGGTGTCACGGGCCGAGGCTTCGACGACAAACGTGGCCGGCCCCTTGATCCTATGTTCGCAAACGACCTGTCCCGGGCTGTCGAGCACAAGTTCCGAGCAAGCTTCCTGTGCGGCAGCCGGCAGGGACCAGGTCACCATCAGCGCTGCACCGATCAGGCCACTCAAGTGTAAGCGGCGCATCGAGCATGTCTCTTTCTTCGCCGCCTTGATGCAGGCCTCAGGCATCGCAGACTCCATCAGTCATGTTACGAACACAGATGGCCGGAACACCTCGTCATTGGCGCCCGGCCATCCATATCAGTGATACGTCAGGGCTGGATATCCGGATCAGGCCTGTGACCCCGTCTCTTCGATCAGATGATCCAGGTTCTGTGACTGTGATCGAAACCGCAGGATGAACAGCACGGCAAGAACCGCCAGGGGGAGGGAAAAACTCCACCAGACGGCCTGGCCGCCATAACCCAGATAGATGCCGAAAAAGGCAGCGGCAGGCAGGCTGAAGGCATTGCAGCCCAGCGACAACATCATGGGAATCCTGGTGTCGGTCAGGCCCATCAGAGCCCCCTGAGTGATGGTCTGAACCGAATCGGACACAAAGAATAGTGCGCCCACGGCAAGGAACGCGACGGCCAGCGTGATGGCTGGACCATTTTCTGCCACGGCACTGTCGAAATAGATTTCGACCAGCCCCCTGCCGAAAGAGACGAAGACCACCGCAATGATGAGAGCGTAGAAAAATCCGAGCCAGATGGCGATCATGCCGGCGCGTCGGGTGCCCATGGTGTCACCCGCACCGGCTGCATGGCCGACCCGCACGCTGGCAGCCTGCATCAGACCGATCGGGATGATCAGAAGGACCTCGATGCACTGAATGGTCACGCCATGGGCTGCCAGCGCATCGATGCCGAGCAATCCTACCAGCAGGGAGCCGGCCAGCAGGGTGCCCAGCTTTGCCGTATCCATCATTGCGATGGGAAGACCCACCGCCACGATCCGGCGCAGCTGTGACCAGTCCACGCGCCAGAAGTATCCCAGAAGGTGATATCGACGCAGGCGCCGGTCGGTCAGCACAAACCCCAGAACGGCCAGAAACATGAAGGTGGTGACGATGGCCGTGGCGACACCTGCACCTGCCAGGCCCATGGCAGGCATGCCGAAGTTCCCGAACATGAAGGCATAGTTGGCAAATGCGTTTACGACGATCCCGACCATGCTGACCACCAGCACTGTACGGGGTCTTTCGTGGGCCGCCAGGAAGTCGCCCATCACCCCGTGCCAGAGCGAAGGAAGCAGCGCGATCAGCATGAAGTTCAGATAGGACTGCCCCATCTCGGCCAACAGGGGATCCTGACCCAGAAGCACGAGTATGGAACCGGCATGCCAGGTCAGGACGCCGCACGGCAGGGCCAGCAGCATGGCAACCCAGAAGCCCTGACGCAGGGTGGGGCGGATGGCGCGGAACCGTCGGGCGCCCAGATGCTGGGAGACGATGGGCGCAACCGCGCTCAACACGCCGAAGGCCAGGAATTCGAGGACCCAGAAATACTGGGCAGACAAGGTGCCAGCGGCCAGGGAGGTCGCTCCCAATCGGCCCATCATGATGACATCGGTTGTCACCATGGCCATGAAGGCCAGTTCGGTCATGGCCAGCGGCCCGGCCAACCACAGGAGGGCACGCGCCTCCTTCAGCCAGAGTTTCGGGCTTCGGCGTGTGCGCGGTGAAAGGTCTGCAGGCGTGTTCATGGATGTCTCTTCGCAGTCGGAACATCTGGAGTGCCGGCCTGGTGTTTCTGCCTGCCGCGCTGGCTCTAGAGACGAGCCTGCGGTTCACACTCCATGGAAGAGTGCGCGCCCGATGACGAGGAAACTTGTTTCGTGACCTGGAAAGGCGCGCACGAGAAAGGACCCGACGCAGGACGTCGGGTCCGGTCAGACTGCGCGACCTATGTGCGCATCATCCTGGAGATGCCTTTCTGCATGCCTGTTCTATAGGTCGGATCCGGGGCTGCGGCAACCAACGCACTACAGACCGTTTTGCGTTTGTCTGGCACTATCACGGGCAAACCGTAAACGGAGAAATCCATGCGCGCTGAATCCGGGGTCGCAGGCAAACGACTCTTCACCTTCGCCATCATCGCGGACTCCCACGTCACCGAGGAGGAGGCCAGTGCCATCGGCGGCTATGATGTCGATACCGTCACGCTTGGTGCGGCACGGTCGCGATATGTGTTGCAGGAACTGAACCGTCTGGCACCCGATTTCGTCGTGCATCTGGGCGATATCACCCATCCTGAGCCCGGCACGCCGGCCTATGAGGACTCCGCCGCGCGGTTCCACCGGGTTTACGACGAACTCGCATGCCCGCTCTATCTGGTGCCTGGCAATCACGACATCGGCGAAAAGGCGTTTCCGGGCGAACCCCTGTTCGACCAGCACGCCCAACGCACGGTCAACGACGCCATGATTGCCGAGTACGAGCGTCACTTTCAGGCGCAGTATTTCTCCTTCGGACACGAGGACTGCCTGTTTGTCGTGATAAACGGCATGATCGTGAATTCAGGTTTGCCCTGCGAAGACGAACAGCGCATCTGGCTTGAAGACCTGCTGACGGCCAACCGGGACCGCCGGGTATTTGTGTTTTCCCACTACCCGCCCTACCTCTCGCATGCCGATGAGCCGGGCCACTACGACGCGACCGACGAACCCGGCAGGTCGTGGCTGCTTGGCCTGCTGGATCGTCATGGGGTCGAAGGGTTCTGGGCCGGTCACGTCCATAACTTCTTCTTCAATCGGCATGGTGTGACCAGTTGCTACGTGCTGCCGTCGATCTGTTTCTTGCGTCACGACTATCATGAGCTGTTCCGTGTCGCTCCGGGCATGAAGCAGGGGCGCCATGACGGTGCCAAGCTCGGTTACGCCGTTGTCGATGTCCACAGCGACGGCCACCTGCACCATGTCGTGCGCACACATGGCCGCGCGCTGGAGCCTGATGAAACGCTTCCCGCAACCTCGAACGACCTGCCAAGGGTTCATGGCCTGGCCCCTCGGGAACAGGCCGTGGGCCTCTACCTGCGCCAGCCGTGGTGTGACAGCGCCGACATTCCCACGCCCTGGGGCTTGGATGCCTTCCGGCGCAAGCGCATCCGCAACGATTATCCCCTGATGGCACTGTGGGAGATGGGTGTGCGGGATCTGCGGGTGCCGCTTGATGATCTGGCCGATCCCGCAACACGGGAACGCATGGCTGAACTTGCCGCGCTGGGTCACCGGTTCACGACCTATTCCTACGGCCTGCCCAAGGGCGGGGCACACGATGCCTTGCGGGATCACGGCAGCATTCTTGCCGCATGGGAGGTGATCGCACCAACGGTCGGGGTCGCCGATCTGCTGGTCGGGATCGCGGATCTGAAGGGTGACGTACCGGTCTTCTTCAACGCCAGCCGCGTCTTTGCCGAATCCTTCAGCAGCAGCCATGGCCTGCAGGCCGATGAGCGTGGCGTGGTGGAGGCTGTGCTTGCCCTTGATGGCGCCCGGGCCGCCATCGACGGTGTGGTGTTCGGTGTTGCCCGGAGTGAATCGCCCGCCCAAACTATCGAAACCGCCTGCAGAAGCATCGAGGGTCTGGGAGTCAGGGCAGCGGTCCATGTCCAGTTCGCCCATCGCAGGCCGTTGGATCCCGATGAAGCCGAACGTGAGGATGCCAATCGGATCGCTGAATCGGTTGTCGGCGCGCTGACCCATGGTGACATCACCGTGTTCCTCGACAACTTCACCGGCATTGATCGCGGTTACTACTTCAGCGGCGGTCTGGTCGACCGGCTCTACAATCCGCTCGATGGTGCCCGCATCGTGCGGCACCTGCAGGCTGCGATGGGTGATGGCTGTACACTTGAAGCGGCCAGTGACGATGATGCGTATCGGGCGTTGCAACTGCAGACCGGTGGCGGGCAGCGGACGTTGCTGTTGCCCAGGCTCGGTTCTGAAACAGGCACCTTGCCTGCAGGTCTTTCGCGCGGGGTCGGGCGCTGGATCGATCTGGCCAGCGGCGAGGACGCGCCGGCCAACCTTGCTGGTCCAGTTCTGGTCGTGCACGACAACGCATGAGCCCCCGGAGCTGGCTTGTGGGCATGTGAGGCGGCCAGCGTTCTGCGTTGCTCCGGCTAACGCGGATCGGTTCCCGCATCTTCTGGCATCAGGCCGGTTTGCAGGATTTCCCGAAAGCCATCGGGCATGGGCGTCGAACGGCGGGTCGATTCATCAAAGAACACGTCGCGTGCATGCTCGACCGCACACAGCGTGCCCGTCTCGCCGTTATAGAGCCGCGCCGTCCGGCGCAGGCTCTTGTTGCCCAGATGGGTAAACCCGCTGCGTATGATGACAAGATCGCCTGCGACCATCTCGTGGCGGTACTCGATGGTAATCTCGGCAACCACGGTGATCACAGAACCAGCCTCGTGCATACGCCCGTAGCTCAGGCCTGTCTGGTGATAGAGATGGAAGCTCGCCTCATCGAAATGCGCGGCATACCAGCGCGCATTCATGTGACCGAACTGGTCGCAATGCCAGGGAAAGACGGTGCAGCGAAAGGTCTCGAACGGCTCATTCATGGCGGCGTGGCTCTCTTTGAAGCAGAGTGATCCTGATGGGGTGGCCGAGCGCAATCCGGAACCGCAGCGGAGCCGGTTGGACTGCTACAGCCGATTTTCTTCTCTGGCAAATCAGCCATTGTTTTGCAGGGTGGTCAAGCTGGCCCGAATTTTGAGCCTGATCGTGCGCGTGCCGCGACAAGATACCACCAACTGGTTTACGGTTGCTCTCAAGGGCCACGGGTTCTCCACGAGGCCTTTGCAATATTTTCAGACAAGAGGTTGTTGCCATGCCTGCACCATCAAACAACGTCACCGTTCTCGGCTTGGGCCGCATGGGTTCGGATCTTGCCAGATCGTTCGATGCCGCCGGACACAAGGTCACGGCATGGAACCGCAGCGCTGGCCCACGTGACGCAGCGACCGGATTCTGCACGCCGGTCGAGGCCGTCGCCGACGCGGTTGCAGCATCGGATCTGATTGTGACTTGCCTGGCCGACTATGATTCGACGATGGAGGCCCTGGCCGGCGTCTCGCCCGAACAGTGGGCCGGGCGCACCATGGTGCAGCTTGCCAGCGGTGGTCCGGAAGATGCCCATGCCATGAAAGCCTGGGCTGATGAACGCGGCATTGCCTATATTGACGGTGCCATCGCCACCTTTCCCGATCGCATGGGTGCCGCCGATACCTGCATCTTCATGTCCGGTGATCGTGCTGCTCATGACCGTCATGAGGCCACGCTTGCCGCCATGGGCGGGCGTAACCTGTTTGCCAGTGATGACGTCGCGGCGGCGGCCAGCCTCGACCTTGCCTGGCTCAGCCTGCTCTACGGCGTCACGCTGGGCATGCTCTCGGCGGCTGCCTTCTGCGAGGCAGGCAAGGTCTCGCCCAAACACTTCTTCAACACCATGCCGTCCTTCATGCCCGAGATCGCCCATGCCGCGAAGGAATACGACGACATGATCGCCAGGGATTCCTATGAAGGCGATCAGGCGATGATCTCTGTGCATCTGGCCGCCATGGAACATATCGGTGGTGCGGCAGCCAGTGCCGGCATGGATACCCGTTTCACCGACATGCTGCTTGGCATGTTCAAGGAAGCTGTCGACCGTGGTCTTGGCGAGCTCGAGATCGCTGCTGCCATCAAGGTGCTGCGCGGCAAGGAAGGCTGACGTCAGGTTGCTTGCGAAACCTCACCAGGGTTGGTCACCCTGTAGCGACCAGACATCGATGAAGTTGCCGGTGTTGGGCATCACGACCTGCGGCAGGCTCGCGGCATCGAGCACCGTGTCCTCATCGATCACGCCGTTCCGGAACAGGATGTAGGCGGTCACGGCATAAACCTCGTCGTCGCTCAGTGACTTGGGCGCATAAAACGGCATGGCCCGGCGGATGTAGTCGAACAGACTTGTGGCATAGGGCCAATGGAGGCCAGCCGGTTTGGGCCATACGTCGTTGGGGCCGACGAAGGGCGTAATCGGTCCTTCGACCCCGGTATCGCCATGGCAGATGGCACAGTCGTAGAGATAAACTTCAGCGCCGGCGGCGGCAGAGCCACTGCCTGCAGGCAGACCCGTTCCGTCAGGCATGATGTAACGTGCGTAATCAGAGATTGCGTCTGCCGCGAGTGGCTGACCAAGGCCCGGTCCGTCGGCACGCGCCACACCCGCAAGGGTGATCAGCGCCGCACAGAACAGGACTCTAGAGATAGACATTTTCGACCTCTCCCTGTGCGGTGATGCGCCATGGCTGGATCGCGTTGTAATGCAGGAAGTTGGAAGGCGCATACTTGGCCTTCCAGGCGGTCCGGGTCGGCTGCACCGCTCCGGTTTCATCAGTTGCCCGGCTCACCAGGTCCGTCGGCGTGCCGTCCCAGACCCAGGGGATGCGAAACCGGGTCACGGCGCGGGAAAGGACAGGCCCGGCCAGTTCGGCATCGGCCCAGCTTTGTCCGCCATCGGCGGATACCTCGACCCGGGCGATCCGTCCTGCACCCGACCACGCCAGCTCGGAGATTTCATAGAATCCCGGTCCCTGCATCGTCATCAGGGCCGAGGGGTGTGTGATCAGCGACTTCACACCCATGCCGAAGGTGAACTGGGCGGTCTGTCCGTCGGCCAGCAGCTCGGAGTACTCGCCCGATTCCGATTTGGTGTGTGCCGGACTTCCGGTGACGAACAGGCTGGTCACCCATTTGACGTTCATGTTCCCCTCGTAACCCGGCAGCAGCAGGCGCATGGGGTAGCCCTGTTCGGGCCGCAGGCGCTCGCCGTTCTGATAGAGCGCCAGGATGCCGTCACCCATCATCTTCTCGATGGGGATCGAGCGCGCCATGCCCGGCCCGTCATCACCGATTGCTATGACCCATTTGCCCTCGGGCCTGACTCCGGCTTCATCAAGCAGAAGGTTGAGGGGAACGCCGGTCCATTCGGCGTTTGAGACCAGCCCGTGCAGCTGATCGATGGTGATTTGCGGCGGCCCATTCTCGGATGCGTTGCGGCCACTGTTTCCCGCACATTCCAGAAAATGCACGTTGGAGACCATGGGATAACGCTCCAGCGCCGCAGCATCGAACTGAAGCGGCCGATCGACCAGGCCATGGATCATCAGGCGGTGATCATAGGCGTCCAGCAGGGGCCGTCCGCCGTGATGCACCTCAAAGTGGAGGCCGTTGGGCGTGATCGACCCGCGCAGATACTGCAGTGGCGTGCCCGAAAAGCTGTAACCAGGTGCCAGGTCGCCATAGGGCCGGATCAGGGCGCGCTGAACATAACCTTCTTCCGGTGCTGGCACGCCATAACCGCGCACAGTCTCGCCGGCCTGAGTCACCCATTCCGATAACGCCGCATCGGCATGGGTAGGGCCCGTCATCGCGATCCCCGATGCCGCCATGCCGGCGCCCAGGGTCAGGCCTCCGCCCAGTAGCCGACATCGGTCCACAAGGCCACCTCCGGCGATGTGGTCGACCGAGAACGTGTTCTTCGGTTTCCTGGCCAAACTGCGCTCCCTGCAAAGCTGTGCTTAAGATTATGACCAGAAGCGGTTCGGGAGTCGCCTGTTCGATGAACAGCAGGGGACTAACGGATCATGTAGACCTTGCGCACGGTCTCGTGCACCCGGCACGTACCCTTCCAGTCCTTGGGGAAGAAGGCCGCGGTATCGGGCGTGATTTCGATGACATCGCCCGACTCATGCACATAGGTCGCCCGCCCCTCCAGGAAGTGGCAGAACTCGTCGGAGATCACGTGGCAGTTCCAGTATCCCGGCGTGCAGATCCAGATGCCGGTTTCGGATTCGCCGTTGGGTCCCTTGTGCAGCAGCACGCCGGAGGTGCGCGACTGACCCTCGATCATGGTGGGAACATCACCCCAGTCGACGACATCGGTGATGGCGCAGGGGTCTTGCAGAACAGGTGTTTTCATCGCTCTGCTCCTTAGCGCAGCATGTAGACGTTGCGAAGGGTCTCATGAACGGTGCATTGCCCGCTCCAGCCCTCCTTGAAATGCACCACGGTGCCGGCCTTCACCTCGATGACCTCGCCGTCATCGCTGGTATAGGTGCCCCGACCTGCGATGAAGTGAAACAGCTCGTCGCTGGGCAGGCTCAAGCGCCAGGTGCCGGGTGTGCAGACCCACAGGCCCGATTCCGATGTGCCCTCGGCGTTTTTCCAGAGCAGCACGCCACTCGATTTCGACTGACCCTCGATCATGTCGGGCTGGTCGCCCCAATCCTTCAGGTCGCCCAGAGTGGTCGCAGGCACCACATGGGGTGCGCTCGACTTCAGACCTTCATGCGCCATGCGTCATCTTCCTTGTCGTTTGGTGCCTCTATCTCAAGCATTCCCGCGTGATGCACAAGAGGACAACATGCGGGTCAGGCAGCATGGCTCAACCTGCAGAAGCAGGATGCCTTGATCGGCACATCGGCGCGCGCCATGGCAAGGGTCAGACTCTGCTGGATCTGTGCGCGCTCTTCTTCTCTGCCGAGCCGTCGCAGGCATTCGTTCAGGCCATGCAGGCTCCAGACATTGTCGGGGTGGCGCCGTGCCCGGATGACGCTGGGATCAAAACCCAGATCGGCACGATAGACCGCCAGGGCGTCCTCGACCTTGCCCTGTTCCAGAGACAACGCGCCCAGCGCGTGGCGTGCCGGCTGCATCCAGCCCCAGGGTTCGTCATAGGGCAGGTTGTCCTCCAGATCGATCGCGGCGCGCAGATGATCGAATGCAACCTCATGATTGCCGCGCCGGTACTCCAGTTCGCCCTCCAGCATCTGTGCCGCCACGGCCAGGATGTTGATGCAGGTATTGTTGAAGAGCATGCGTGATTCCGGGACGCGTGCTCTGGCCGCATAGAATTTCGGTTTCTCGCGTTCGGCGCCGGGAACATCGCCCGATGCCGCATAGGCCACGGTCTTGGCGTAATGCGCGACGGCGGTGGTCACCAGGTAGAGGTCTGGGTCAGCGGGCAGGGGTTCGTCGATGATCTCCTGCCAGCGTCCGAACCGGATCAGCGCGTGATACTTCAAGCCGTAATAGCCCTCCAGGATATCGGCCATGGGCGGGCTTTCCATGCGGATCACCGCTTCGGGCACGGTTTCCTCGAACTCACGCACGGCTTCCATGGCCGTGGCGTACTGGGCCAGGAACATCGCGCCATAGAGCTTGAAGTGAATGTTGTGGATGCGCGAATAGGTATAGAGGTTGAGCGGACCGTGTTCGGCCAGGAACTTCAGGTCTGATTCGATTGCTCTGGAATTCCTCACCACGACGTTGTGGTAATGCCCGCACTGAAAGTCGATATGGGTCGACATGTGGTGCAGATGTCCGCTGTCGGGAATGATGCCGCCCAGTTGGTCTCCGGCCCTCAGGGCGGCCTCGGGGATCGGCGACATTTCCATCACGTGAATGTAGCAATGCAGCAGGCCGGCATGGCGTTCCGGGCCCTTCTGCTCGACCGCAGCAATGGCGTCTTCCAGGATCTTGCGTGCTTCCAGCGTGGATGCACCTTCACGGGGCTCGCCGGTATTGAGATCCCAGAGACGCCAGGGCGTGCGTGTCATCAGGGCTTCGGCGGCCAGCGAGCAGACATCGGGGCTGTCGCTGTGTGCCTGGTGCGCCGTTCGCATGGCATCGGCATAGGCGTCGGTCCACACGGCAAAATCCGGTGGGGCCTGATCGGAGGGATGCCGCTGGGCAATCGCCTCGATCAGCTTCTGTTCCAGATCGGTGGCCGCATCCTTCAACGCCATCGCGCGTTGGGCGGCTTCATGGGTTTCCTTGAGAATGCGGGGCAGTTCGATGGCATCGAACTTGGTCCAGCCGCGGTTGTAGACTGGGCCACCGGCATAGGCGACGCCCCACCAGGCCATGGCGCAATCGGGGTCGGCGTCGGCAGCCCGCTTGAAACAACGCAGCGCTTCTTCGAAATTGAAGCCATAGGCCCAGGCCAGCCCGCGATCAAACCAGGTCTGCGCAAGATCGGAAGAGGTCGTGACCTTCATCGTATGGCTGCCGGTATCGTAGTAATCGTCCAACGTGTTCTCCCTGCCCGTATCTTCCCGGGATGTTGCCCCGAATGGGCCTGACGCTCTAGAGGATTCCCCGGTTCTGTTCGGCTTCATCGAAGTACTTGATGAAAAACGTCTTGCTCAGTTTCGGGTTCATCGGGTTTTCGCGCACGAATTCAACCTCGAACCCGCATGCCTTGTAGAATGCCACAGCCTGAAACGCGCTCGTGACAAGGTTGATGTTGTTGAAGCCTTGACCGGCAAACTGTCTTTCCAACGCAGTCAGCAGCGCCTTGCCAAACCCCTTGCCACGGGCTTCTTCCGCAACCCAGAGGTCATCGACGTAAACCTCGGCATAGGCAGTGTAGGCACTCAACACGCCCGCTATCGCTCCTGCTTCGTCACGCAGGACCAGGGAAAATGGCGTGTAGTCGCAGCGAACACCGTGGCTGCGCTCATAGGTTCGATGGCCAGACTCAACCAGGCTGCTGACCGTTTGAGGCAATGTGTCGAACCGAGTGATCGCGTGCGGCTGCATGTGACGTTCCTGCTGGATGGGTCTTTAAACCATCACGGGTGACGCAAAAGCGCGTCAAGAGGAGAAGGCTTGATCGTGGTGCTGCCTCCGGCGACTCGCTAAACTGTCGAGGGATCAGGATGGAGACAACCCATGAAACTTCCGCTGCTGTTCAGCAATCTTGTGGTGGCCGCCATGTTCGCCGGTGCAAACGTTGCCTCTGCCGGGGATGCGCGTGATGAAGCTGTCGCATCAGCCTTGCCCAGACTGCAGGCTTACATCGAGGAAGCCATTGATGCCGGGCTGGTGCCGGGCCTGTCGGTCGCGGTTGTCTACAAGGATGAGGTTGTCTTTCTGGAAGGGTTTGGTGTTCGCGAGGTCGGGAAGCCCGAAAAGGTGGATGCCGATACGGTGTTCCAGATTGCATCTCTATCCAAGCCGCTTGCCTCCACGGTGGTCGCTGCAATCGTAAGCCAGGGAACGGTTTCATGGGACAGCCGGATGGCTGAAATCGATCCGACCTTCCAGCTCTACGAGGCCTATCCCACAGCGCAGGTCACGATCCGCGACCTGCTTTCCCATACCAGCGGCCTGCCGGGCCTTGCCGGTGATGATCTCGAAGCCATGGGCTTTGACCGCGACACCATTCTCGAGCGCCTGCGGCTGGTTCCGCCCCTGTAGAGTTTCCGTTCAGCCTATTCCTACAGCAACTTCGGCCTGACCGCCGGTGCACAGGCCGCGGCGCAAGCGGCCGGCATGAGCTGGGAAGAGGCATCACAGGTTCTGCTCTATGAACCCCTTGGCATGAGGGAAAGCAGTTCACTCCATGCTGATTTCCTGGAACAGGAGAACCGGGCAGTCCTGCATGCATGGCATGATGACGCCTGGCAGGCGCTTGCTCTGCGCCAGCCCGATGCCCAGTCGCCCGCCGGCGGCGTCAGCAGCAATGCCCGCGCCCTGGCCCAATGGATGCGCCTGCAACTTGGCGACGGCATGATAGACGGTCGGCAGTTGATCGACCCGGCCGCTCTGGCGCAAACCCATACACCGGTTATCGAACGAGGAATCCATCGGGTTACCGGTCTCCCAAGCTTTTATGCTCTGGGCTGGAACATCAGCTATGGTCCCCGCGGACCCATCTGGGCGCATGCCGGCGCGTTCAGCACGGGTGCCAGGACAGTTGCCAATCTCCTGCCTCAGGAGGAGCTGGGAATCGTGGTCATCGCCAATGCGTTCCCGACCGGCATGCCCGAAGCAATTTCCAATACGTTCTTTGATCTGGTGTTCGAAGGCGAAGCAACGCGTGACTGGGCCACTGCATGGAATGGCCTCTATGGTTCGATGTTCGGTCCTGCCATGGCAGAAGCGATTGCCTTCTATGGCACGCCACCGGCTGCGCCTGCGGCGGCGTTTCCCTCAGATGCCTATGTTGGAACGTACGCTAATGCCTATGCCGGCGAAGCCATCGTGCGGGAGGAAGCGGGTGGGCTCACCCTCAGTTATGGCCCCGATGCCAGCCTGACCTTCCCTCTGATCCACTTCGACCGCGACCTCTTTCTCTATTATCCCTATGCCGAAACGCCTGATTTCCCGTCGCTTGCGCAGTTCGTCATCGGCGCTGACCAGGTTGCTGACAGCCTGATGCTGGAAGATCTCGAACATTCCGGACATGCCACGTTGGATCGCCAGCCCGACTGAAGACGGAAATCCCCTGTTGCCCTTGGCGGCAGGGAGAATTTCGCGTTAAAGGGAAGCGATGCCTGCACCACTTCGGGCGCAGTGCCGCCGCCAACAGGACGATCTCATGTCGACACCGATTCTTGCTGCTTCCAGGCGCACGCGCCGCACCCCCTTTTCAACGCGCGTCGAAGCCGCTGGTGTGAAGGGCTACACGGTTTACAACCACATGCTGCTCCCCACCGCGTTTCGCTCGGTGGTAGAGGACTATCACCACCTGAAACAGCATGTTCAGGTCTGGGATGTTGGTTGTGAGCGCCAGGTCGAGCTTGCGGGCCCCGATGCCGCCCGCCTTGCCCAGCTCATGACGCCGCGCAATCTGGGAAAGGTTGTCGTTGGACAATGTGCCTACGTCCCGCTGGTCGATGAAGCCGGACGCATGATCAACGATCCTGTTCTGCTGAAGCTGGCCGAAGACCGGTTCTGGATCTCCGTGGCCGATTCCGATGTGGTTCTGTGGGCCAAGGGCCTGGCCTTCGGTCTGGGTCTCGATGTCGCGGTGTTCGAGCCTGATGTCTGGCCGCTGGGTATCCAGGGTCCCAGGTCCGATGATCTTGCTGCCCGCATCTTCGGCGAAGAGGTGCGCGCCATCCGGTTTTTCCGATTTGCCGAACTTGCCTTTGAAGGCCATGACTTCGTGGTTGCCCGGTCGGGCTGGTCCAAGCAGGGCGGGTTCGAGGTCTATGTTGATGATGCCGAAAAGGGCCAGGCGCTCTATGACGCCCTGTTTGCTGCGGGCCAGGATCTTCAGGTCCATGCCGGCTGTCCCAACCTGATCGAGAGGATCGAGGGTGGGCTCTATTCTTATGGCAACGACATGACCATCGAACACAACCCTCTCGAATGTGGATTGGAGAAATACTGCCGCCTTGATGGGGATCATGACTTCATGGCCCGTGCCGCGCTTGAGAAGATCGTCGCCGATGGTGGCCCGCAGCGTCAGATGCGCGGCGTTACCTTTGAAGGTGACGATTGCCCTGCCTGTGTCGAGGCATGGCCGCTCCTTGCCAATGGCCATGTCGTTGGTTCCGTGACCTCGGCTGCCTATTCGCCGGATCTCTCGACCAATATCGGCTTTGCCATGGTCGACCGGTCGGCCTGGGACATCGGCCGGGAGGTCACCATCGAGACACCGGCCGGCAACCGCCAGGGCAAGGTCGCTGCAATCCCCTTCATCTAGGAACGAACGCATGAATCTCGGCCGTTTTCCGCGCATCTCGCTTGCCCATCTGCCCACACCGCTGGAGCCGATGGATCGTCTCTCCGATTTCCTGGGCGGGCCACGGCTCTGGATCAAGCGGGATGACTGCACCGGTCTTGCCACCGGCGGCAACAAGACGCGCAAGCTCGAGTATCTCCTGGCCGATGCCATGGAGCAGGGTGCCGATACCATCATCACGACCGGCGCGACCCAGTCTAACCATGCGCGTCAGACGGCCGCGGCTTCGGCCCGGCTGGGCCTGCCCTGTCATATCGTTCTGGAAGAGCCTGCCTTTGAACCCAGCGAGAGTTACCGCACCAACGGCAATATCCTGCTGGATCGCATGTTCGATGCGATTATTGCTCCCAGGCCCAACGGCTCGGACATGGATGCGGAGATGGAAACCCTTGCCGAGCAGCTTCGCGGGGAGGGCGCCACGCCCTATGTGATCCCCGGCGGCGGCTCCAGCCCGGTCGGCGCACTGGGTTATGTGGGTGCTGCACTTGAGCTCGTCTATCAGGCCTCGGAGATCGGCCTTGCCATCGATCACGCCGTGCATGCCACCGGCAGTGCCGGAACCCAGGCCGGATTTGTCGCAGGCCTGGAAGCCGTCAACGCCGGCATACCCGTGCGCGGGTTCTGTGTCGGCCGGCCGAGCGCGGAACAGGATGCCATGGTCATCGAGCTGGCCGAGCGTACCTGCAGCCATCTGGGGCTGCCCGGGCTGGTGAAGCCATCCCATATCGAAACCGATGACCGCTTCATCGGAGAAGGGTATGGCTTCCCGACGCCGGGCATGATCGAAGCGGTCACCCTGCTGGCACGCACGGAAGCCATCCTGCTTGATCCGGTCTATTCCGGGAAAGCCATGGCCGGTCTGATTTCCATGGTCCGCGATGGCGCGTTCAGAGCCGAAGACAACGTCGTCTTCCTCCATACCGGCGGTGTCGCCGGCCTGTTCGGCTACCCCGACGCCTTCAGCAGCGCAGACTGATGCATTCCTGCAAACAGAGATAGTCCCACTCCCACAATGTCATCCTCCGACTTGATGTTCAGCCCGGAGAGATATCTTACAGTTGTTCGGAGAGATCCCTGACACTTTTGGCATGTTTTCTCACAGGAGGATCGGCATGCCGTGGAAGGAGATTTCTGTGTTGGATCAACGGCGGGAG
>CALIUG010000284.1 GCA_938048755.1 uncultured Alphaproteobacteria bacterium | reverse complement strand
CTTTGGTCAGCGGACAATATGGCCTGCTCATCAGTCGGGCGTTGTAGGCTTCAACCTTGGGGAACGTGCCGGTCAGTCCGGTGCTTTGCGCCCAGTTGGTGGCAAAGCCCGTGATGATGTCGGTGACCGAAAATCGGCCATCAATCATGTAGTCTTTGTCCGAAAGGTGCGTTTCGAGCACCGCAAGCGCCTTCCCCGCTTCCATGTCGGCCTGCACAAAGACTGCTTCCAGCCGATCCTTTTCTTCATAGATGAAGGTATTGCGCGCCTTGATCCAGAGGTGCGCCTCAAGCTCCGAGAGTATGAAAGCTGTCCACTGGTCGTGCAGGGCCCGCTCCCAGGTCCCTGACGCAAAACCCAGACCCGTGTCGGCATGACTGTCAGCCAACCACGTGCAGATGGCAGCCGATTCAAACAGGGGCCTGTGATCATCCATGATGGCAGGCAGCTTTCCCTGGGGATGCACCGCTTTGAGTTCATCGGAACCAAACAGACTCCGGTCGCTGCGGCTCTCATACGCGACACCCAGTTCCCGCAGGGCCCAGATCACGCGGTCCGAGCGAGTCGGTGAAACTTCATAAACCGTCAGGGTCATCGGGCCTCTCGTCATGGGAGTTTTTGAGTTTTTGGTCTCCAATCATAGCGGCAAAGCGATCGGTGACCATTGTTGGGGAATCACAATCCGTTGGACTGGCAGATGCCACACCAATTCGGCACACTGGTTGGAACCGAGATTTTAGAGGGATAGGTGACATGCGCACTGCTCTGGTGACCGGCGGCAACCGCGGCATTGGTCTGGCAATCTGCAAGGGCCTTGCGCGAGCCGACCACCACGTTGTCCTAGCTGCGCGCAACCAGGCCCTGGGACAGGAAGCTGCTGACGGCCTCAAGGATGAAGGGCTCAACGTTTCTTCGGTTGTTCTGGATGTCTCTGACCCACAATCGGCGCTCGATTGCGCGGCTGAACTGAAAGCCCAGAGAACAGCCGTCGATGTCCTGGTCAACAATGCGGGCGTCTTTGTGCCGGGTTCACTGCTGAAAGACCCTGATCCCCTGGGCCAGTCGATCGCCGTCAATTTTCTGGGGCCGCTCAACACCGCCCGCGCCTTTGTTCCAGACATGATGGATCGGGGATGGGGTCGCGTGGTCAACGTTTCCTCGGCCTGGGGCTCCTTTGACGAGGGTCTGGAAGGCACACCGTCCTATGCCATCACCAAGGCGGCCCTGAATGCCCTGACCGTGCATCTTGCCCGCGAGGCCGGTCCCGATGTCCTGATCAATGCCCTTTGTCCAGGCTGGGTGCAGACGCGTATGGGCGAAGACAGCGCGCCCTGGGACCCCAGTGGCAGTGTTCCCGAACGCACCCCGGAAGAAGGCGCCGATACGGCGATCTATCTCGCAACGCTACCAGATGGCGGCCCCACCGGCGGCTTTTTCCGGGACCGGGCTCCGCTCGCATGGTGAACCGGGCTAGCTGAGTTTGCCTCTGAGGACCGGATAGGCGTCTGAAATCGGAATAGCGCCGTGCTCCAGCTTGGGGTCAAGCCCACCCGGCGCATCCACTGGCCCCGGCCTGCCATCATAACGGATGCCATCACCGATCAGATTGAACGATGTCGCATGACGCCGCCTGAGCAGGGTGTTGGGCGGGCCGGCATGCAGTGTGCGCTGCGTGAACACCAGCACGTCACCGGGGTCGACTTCCCAATAGATCGTGCGGAACCGCGCATCGAGTTCGGCCTGGGGTGGCATGGGAACATGGTCTTCCATCCATTCCCCGTACTCTTCCCCCTTCAAAAAGGTCGAGGCCATGTAGATCGGATCGTCCTTCAGGTGTGAGCCCTGCTTGTACTTCAGGGTCGTTTCGGCCGGCATGTGGTCATAGGCCAGGAACATTGCCAGCGCGTTACGACCCATCATGCGGTGATAGGAGGCATCCTCATGCCAGGGCGTGGGTTTGTCAGAGGCGCCGGCATCCTTCACGAAGGTGTTGGTGTAGTGCAGCGCCACACCGTTCGAGCGCATCAGAGCCGCACCCAGATCGGCAATCGGACTCTCGCGGAGCACCTTCCTGAGTTCAGGATGGCGGCGCCACAGGTTGAATTCATAATAGAAGATGGCGTCGTTGCCGGTTGTGCGCACAAACCGCGCATCTTCGCTGGGATTGGCCACGGCATCATCGGCCTCGGCACGCAGCAGGTCGATCGTCTGTTCATCGATGACGTTGCGCAGACAGATCACGCCATCACGCTCGAACTGCCCGATTGCGGCTTCCGGCAGCGACCTTTCACCCTTCACATCATAGGCCGGCGGCATAACACCATCGGCACTGCTGGGTGGCTTGATGTTGTAGGATTCATCGGTCGAGATTGCGGAAACCATCGCTCCCTGCCTCATCGTGCTGCTGATCGACGAGGTGATCTTGTGGCGCGCCTAGTCGACGAGTCAATCAAGGTAGCAGGATGAAATCAGGGAGGAAATGGTGCCCGGGGGCGGATTTGAACCACCGACACGCGGATTTTCAATCCGCTGCTCTACCAACTGAGCTACCCGGGCACGTGCCATAACAGCGCGGCTTGTTTAGGGAATTCGCGGGGGCTTGTCCAGCACCCCGAACAACGGTTTCAGAGATCGCTGTCATCGTCGTCGCGGCGTTTGCGGCGGCCAAAGTCAGGGCGGATGACATTCCCGCCAGGCAACACGCTTTCGCCCAGCTCTTCGGTCAGGATGGCAAGGTCTTCCTCACTCATCTCCATATCTTCGGGCGCCATGGGTGCTCCGGCAATGACATAAGGCTCGTCCCCACCGATCCAGTGGGCGAGATCGCGCATTCTGCAACGATCCGAACAGAAGGGTTTGTAGCGGGGAGAAACCGCCTCACCACAGATTGGGCACGGCTTGCCTTGTCTGGAAGGTTTGTTCGTCACGACATCGTCACTTCTAAGCAATCATCCTGACACCTGAAAACTACAGAGCCGCCATGATGTCAAACCCGTCATGAGAGCGTCGTGGTTCGGCAATCAGATCCAGGCGCCTGCCCAACCATCGTGCAATGGAGGCACCGCCATCATCACTCTGAAAGGCCGCAGCGACCTCTGGTGAGGCTCTGATCTCGAGTGCAGCACCGCCCTGGGTACGCGATTCCTGGCGCAAGCGGCGGATCAGACGCTCCGTTGCCGCCACGACGGGGGTTCCCGTGGCCTGGGCCAGAGTCGGACCGGTTCGCTGGCGGGCGATCTCCACCAGGCCAAACCGCGAAGGGCCATCCAGTGCCGTTTCAACGGGATCGCCTGCCAGGTGGTCGCTCAGACTTGCCATCAGGCGTTTGCCTGCAGCCACGTCCTGCATCTTGAGAAAGTCGATGACGATCAGGCCGCCCAGATTTCGCAGGCGGATTTGATGGGCCAGCACCGGCACCGCTTCCAGATTGATGGCGACCGCATCAGCCACCGATTCACTGGCACCGGCACTGTCGACATCGATGGCGGTCAGCGTGCGGGTCGGCTCAAACCGAAGAACGGAACCTGAAGGAAGTCGAACTTCAGGTACGAGCGCCTCCTCAAGCTGGTCTTCAACACCTGCACCTTCAAACAACGCTTCCATGCCTTGATGCAGGGTCACTGCCCCTTCCCGCTCGATGCGCCGGAGCGCCACGAGGTCGGCGGGACTGTCGGCAACAACACGAGCCTGTGGCCAGAGCCCCGCAAGATGCACCAGCATCTGTTCGGCCCGGCTGATGAGGCGCGGCGGCTGTGCACGAACACCTGTAGCGGCAATCACCCCATCAGGGTCCTTGAACTTGCGCGTCAGAACCGGGCCTTTTTCATCATGGCCATCGGTCTTGATTGCCACGGTGACCTTGCCGCCCTCCTGCACCAGCTTTGCGATTCCCGCACCAGAACCTTCAACATCGGCTTCCTTCGCACGCAGGAACCCTGTGACGCCCTCTCCAAGGTCGACAAAGGCAGCGTTCAGCCCGGGAACCACTCGGGTGATCCTCCCGGCAAAGACATCATCACGCCGATGGCCCTTGCCCGGCCGATCCACGTGAAGCGAAACCAGTCGGTCGCCCTCCATCAGCGCAATACGCATGGCACGCGGCGTCGTCTCGGCAAGAATGGCATCAACACTCATCGCATCAGACCCAGACCGCCAAGAAGCTGTGCGGTTTCGTGGAGAGGCAGGCCCACGACATTGCTGTAGGAACCGTTGACGAAATCGACAAAAGCAGCAGCACGGCCCTGAATGGCATAACCTCCTGCCTTGCCTTGCCACTCATCGCTGTCGAGATACCAGTCGATCTCCTGATCGGACAGGCGTTTCACACCCACACGTGTCGCGACATGGCGCACATGCGCACGGCCGTTCAACACCACACACAACCCACCGTGCACAACATGACGCCTGCCCGAAAGCAGGGTCAAAAACCGCCGCGCTTCGGCAGAATCGGCGGGCTTGCCAAGGATGCGCCGGCCGCAGGCAACCACCGTGTCGGCTCCCAGCACGGCTGCATCAGGCCGGGCCACGGCTACCGCTTGCGCCTTGGCCTGTGCCAGACGCCGGGCCAACTGACCCGGCGCTTCGTTTTTCAGGGGTGTTTCATCCAGTTCCACAGGCAGGACAGCATCGGGCGTCACGCCGATCTGCGCCAGGAGGTCCAGACGACGCGGCGATTGTGAAGCCAGGATCAGAGGCACAGCGCCGGTCAAACTACTCTCCGGTCAAAGGCAAGACTGGCGATGTTGTGGGACGCGCGAAACTCGACCTGTTCACCCTTCTTCACGACAACCGGCTCGGCAAACGGGAATAGACGCTGCCGCCATGCCGAAGGCGCAAACCGATCTGCCAGCCGGTTCTCGAAGACGGTTTCAGCATCCATGTAAAGGCGAACCCATTGCAGCACGCCGATGCAAAGACCGTCTTCTCGTGCCTGGCATGCAATATCCCGCTGCTCCGGCTTTGGCAGTTCCTGATCCAGGTCGAACCGGAACACCTCGATGTCGTCACTCAGGGTCAGGAGTTCGCGGCTATCGGAATTGATGGAGAGCGATGCCGGGATGTAGCGATTGAAGGCCGACAAATCGAAACCCGCTGCTTGCGTAACCATGGTCGTGGAGGCCAGGGCCTCCCCACCGACCAGACGGGCCATCGCCGAAACCCCATGGGGAATCAGCTGTGCCCCGGGCATCAGCAGGTCGCGTCGGGCCTGGTCCGTGATGCGCAAAATACCTTCGTCCAGCAGGGTGTCGCTCAAAATCTCTGCAACAAAGAGATCGGCCTTGCCGCCCAGGTCACGCTCCGCATCGATCTCCCAACTGGGTCGCGGTATGACGGTGACAACATCATCATATCCGTTGTCCCGGATGATTTGCTGCGCAACGGCAGCAATCTGGGGATTTGCTTCACAGGTCGTGACCCGTGCCGCACCTGCCCGCGCCGCCAACATGGAAAGAATGCCCGAGCCGGTGCCGATCTCGAAGACATGGGTATCGGGTTTCATGGCACGTCGCAGGACTTCTTCATATGCAACATTGCGCGGCTCATCGTTCATCATCGCGAAATGCCACGGCGGAATACGTTCGGTCTGGATGCGCCTCAGATGCTGCCGACCATCGAAATGATCGGGTTGCAGCTCCAGCAAACGCCGCAAGGCCGCCAGGCAGG
This sequence comes from uncultured Alphaproteobacteria bacterium, assembly GCA_938048755.1. GTDB lineage: Bacteria > Pseudomonadota > Alphaproteobacteria > SP197 > SP197 > SP197. Next base: position 689 of record CALIUG010000284.1, on the reverse strand, counting down.
CATCGACCTGTTTCGACTTCTCCAGCGCCAGGGCAGCGGGCAACAGAATTTCCGGATGGTTGTGAATCCGCTTGAGCAGTTCCTCGCATTCGCTGGCAATCACGCGCTCTCGCCCCAGTTTCTCGAGGATATCAATCAGTTCGCAGCGCAACTCGATCTGACTGGGCGCCAGCGCGATTGCCTGTCGCAGACCTTTGATGGCGTCCTGCAGGTAACCGAGCAGGCGCAGTTCACGCGCCAGCTCAACATGGCATGTCCAGTCCCCGAGCGCCTTTTCGGCAACCGCACGAAAGAGCTTCAGAGCCGCCTGATGATCGCCGTTGGCAGCCACCGGGCGCGCTTGTTGTCGTTCGCGTTCCAGTAACTGCGCATCCTGCTGTAAGTCGATTGCCATGAGATCAGCTCGCTTACCCTGAACCCGTCATCAGTCGGTGGATGTTTCTACTAGCACAAGACCGGAGATTCTCAGATGGCCGATACCAAACCTTTGGGAAAGCGCTCCTCAATGCCTTCACGAAGATGATCCCGCACCTGCCGGTAGGCATCCAGGCGAACTTCACGGCTGCCCTCGGTCGAAGTCGGATCAAAGGTCATCCAGTATTCGATCTCCAGCGACGCATAATGGGTCAGTTCAATCGCACGGTGATGCGCTTCCGGCGACAGGGTGATGACAAGGTCATAACTCTCTG
>CALIUG010000283.1 GCA_938048755.1 uncultured Alphaproteobacteria bacterium | reverse complement strand
TCGACGGATGGTTGGACTCCAGCTGATGCGCTCCAAACCGGCTTCTGCCTTCGTTTGGAATCTTACCGGATCCCGATCATCCAAACCTTGCGAGATCTCAGATGACCGACCCCTCCCGCTGGATGGCAACCCAAGCCGTTATTGTCTTGCCTACTTTGATCGGCAGCACACGCCAGTACATGATGAAGGGTGTGTCATCTTTCTTGTAGTTGATCGCCTTGCCTTCAAATTTCCCGCCCGACTTCAGTGCGTCGGAAAGCCTGGCGATCATTGTGGAATCTGTTCCCGGGCCCTGAAGAATCCGCGGCGTCATTCCGATGATTTCGGTCGGGTCGTGGCCCGTTAGTTTCTTGAAGGACTTGTTAGCGTAGATGATCTTGCCTTCCGCAGATGCATCGGTGATCAGCACAGAGTCGAAACTGTTCTCTGCCAAAACCTGGAGCAGGGCCAGCGCACCATCAGCTCCATTCATCAGTTTCTCAAACTTAGCGGACATTCTGAATTCCCTCTGATTAAACGGCCGCTCAACCGACCAAACGAGTCGGTGTAGGGGCGATCATCGATTGTTAAACGCGCTTTTGGGGGGTTAAATTTCCTTATCGGTAGAACTGCGGACAAAAACGTCAGGTTTCGCGGTAGCGGCCGTCCAGGTCGCTACCGTGATAGCTGCGGCCGCGATTAGAACGGTATGGCCGATCAAACTAACGGCCGCGAACGTGTAACTTCCAACCGCCACCGCAAAGGCTACGGCCCACATCAGACCTAGGGCCTGCAAAACATAGTGGCGGATGGCGACATCAGGAATGTGCCGAAGCGGGCTTACCTCGTGGTCGAACAGAAAGTTCCAGCAGTAAACTACAAATCTTCGAATGGGGCTGAACATGATAACCTTCCCTTCTAAAAGGATTATATGAAGTGTACGTCCCGATCGGCCGTTTGGATCAGTTCATGGAATTGGTCAGCAGCACGACCACAATAGGGACCCTGGTGGATCACTCAAATTTTGCAGCTTTCGTAAGCCCGGTGCAGCAATGTCTGCCGCTGCTGCGGCGCAAAAAAAAAGATCGCCCAGCGCATAGTTTTATCTGATTTGAGCAGCGCGCCGTCGACACGCCTTCCAGCGCTTGACCAGACGCCTATCTTCCTCGAGCATCCGCCGCGCCAAGAAGTATCGTCAATATTAGGCTGTTCAGCGCGATCTCCTTGCGCAATTTCGGGGTCTTGGCGCAGACTACCGCCATGGTGATCGACGACTTTACCGATGACGGCCTTGTCTCCAAGTTGGGCACCCGGTGGCGTGGTGTCAGCGACCAAGTCATGGGCGGAATCTCCAAGGCCAAAGTATCTCACAGCGTGATAGATGGCCGCCCCAGTCTGTGCATGACGGGCGATGTTCGTCTGGAGAATGACGGCGGCTTCATCCAGGCGGCGCTCGATCTAGCCCCCGCGGGAGATACCATTGACGCCTCCGGCTTCACCGGAGTGCGCATCTTCGTCCGCGGGAATGGCGAGAAATACTCGGTTCACCTCCGTACACCAGATAATGTCCGGCCGTGGCAGTCCTACCGGGCTCATTTCACCGCAGGGTCGGACTGGGAGACCATGGATCTTCCTTTCGAGACCTTTGTGCCATATCGGCTGGAAGCCCTTTTGGACACTACGCGGCTGCGCCGCATTGGTTTGGTCGCTATTGGGCGTGCGTTCTACGCCGACCTCGCTGTTTCCGAACTTGCCTTCTATCGCTAGGTTTCGTTGAGCAGCCAGAGTGAGGCATTGAGTATTGTCGCGTAGGTGACCCAGGCGGCGTAGGGCACGAACAGCGGCGTCGTCAACTTAACGCATGTCGGCCGAGCGATTTCGGCGCAGTTGTCTGATCAGGCTGTTGCGCACGCCATGGCCCACACGTCGAACGAGCCGGCTCGAAGCTGCTTTTAGTTAGCTCGGTTCGTCAAGTGGCGCTGATGGTAGAAGGTGTTGAAGGTCGCGGCGTGAACGGAGAGGAAGCGTTGGGCCGAGCCGGCTGACTTGAAGCCTTGCTGTTTTCGTTCTCGTCGTCGGATTGGAAGGTGCGAGTTCTCAGCCCGGTTGTTGGCGCGGAGGCCACGATCGTGCTTGGCACTAAGACCCAGCGAGCGGAAGGCGGCCGGATAGGACGCGAGCTTGTCGGTCACGACCCGCGAGGGCGCAAAGCCCTGCTTCTTGAGCAGCTTCTTCATGAGGTTCTTCGCGGCCTTGGCGTTGCGCCGGGTCTGGACAAGGAAGTCCAGTTCCTCACCCTCGTTGTCGACGGCGCGCCAGAGCCAGTGCTTCTTGCCATTGATGCGCGCCATAATCTCGTCGAGATGCCAGTGGTCGCTCGGCCTGGGCCGCGAGCGTCTTAGATTTGCGGCAATCGCCGGTCCGAACTTCAGGAACCACCGCCTCACAGTCTCATAGGACACTTCAACGCCACGCTCGGCGAGCATCTCCTCAATGTCACGATAAGAGAGCGTGAACCGGGCATAGAGCCAGACGCAGTGTCGGATGATCGTGGGCGGGAAGCGGTGGCGTTTGAAACTGAGCGGTGTCATTGCCAGAAGCTACGGCAGCGCCGCCGGCGCGCCTAGCCGAGTTAAGGTGACAATGCCCCCTGAGCAGCTCTTCAAAGCGGAGATGGCACTGTGGCGGTCCGTCTGCTCCGGCGTTTTCCTCGTTTGGTGTCGCGTCCGTCCCCCCAATGGGACATTGACGCGGTCGGTGACGGTGCCAATGATCAGTGCCCAATCATGACGCATGGTCGGCTGGAGTCAGATTGGTGTGTGCCGACCTTGCGGGTGACAGCAAAAAGCGGGGCGCGTTATGACGAAGTACGCAAGCTACGGAGATCATGCCAATCTGGGCATCCAGGAGCCGGAGGACATGTTTTCCCCGTATCACTACGAAGCGGTGCGCGGTGACGGTCGCCAGAAGCGGGCCCTGCCCCTGTGGTGCTACACCTCGGAGCGCTTTCACAAGGCGGAGATGGAGAAGATTTTCCTGCCTTCGTGGAACCTGCTCGATCGCGAAGAGATCGTGCCCAATATCGGTGACTTTCAGTGCGTGACCTTCATGGGCGCCAACCTTCTGGTCGTGCGCGGCAAGGATGACAAGGTGCGCGTCTTTGCTAATACCTGCCCCCATCGCGGCGCGCTGGTGGCGCAGGGCAACGGTAACAGCAAGGTGTTTCAGTGCCCCTATCACTTTTGGAGCTTCGGCCTGGACGGCCACCTGATCGGTGCGCCGCAATACACCGATGACGATGGCAAGGACCTGATCGATGCCTCAAACAGGGAAGCGTTCGGTCTGCCCGAGATTGCAAGCGGCTGTTGGGGCGGTTTCATCTTCGTGCGATTCAGGGAAGGTCCCAACACGCTTGAAGAGCATCTGGGTGCTTTCGCGGAAACCCTGGCGTCACACAGGCTTGAAGACATGCGGGTTGCCCGCAAGGACGTCTTCGAGATGGAAGCGAACTGGAAGTGTTTTGCCGAGAATTACATCGACGCCTACCACATTCCCTTTGTTCACAAGGACTCGTTGTCCCGCTGGAAGACAACGGAGTATCGACGGGTCGAGCCACGCGGTGCGGAACTCCTTGCCTTTGCGGTCCATGAAGGCAGCCAGTTGCTGCTGCCCGCGGATGACTACAAGGGCTTCCCGGCCATGCCGCAGATTGATGACGACAAGAAGGGCGGAACCTTCTTCACGACCCTGCGTCCGGGATTCATGATGACCATGGGCAACGATGGTGCCCTGGTCTTCCAGAGTGAGCCGATCTCCGCGGGTCGATCACGTCTGACTGTGACCTCAATGTTTCCCAAGTCGTATTTTGAGCGTGATGACTTCGACGAGCTCGCTGAGAACTACTATCGCCGCAACGCCATGGTGGTCATGGAAGACAAGGTGATTTCGGAACGTCAGTATGCCGGCCTCCAGTCACCCTTCGCCAGGATTGCGCGCCTGGGCACCAGCGAAAACGCTGTGAACGACTTCGCGAACTGGATCGTGGATCAGGTTGTCGGTCCCGACAAGCAGACGCAAATCGCGGCTGAATGAGCGTGTCGGTATGACCTTTGAACATCTCTTCAGCCCCATCACGGTGGGGCCACGGACCTTCCGCAACCGGATCTTCTCGACCGGTCACCAGACCATGTTGCTGGGGCCCGACCAGTTGCCCGATGATCGTTTCGTCGCCTATCACGAGGCACGGGCAAAGGGCGGTGCTGGCCTGATCGTTACCGAGGCGGCGAGTATTCACCTCTCGAACGGCAGCCATTCCATCAATGCCGCAACAGACGCTTGCATACCGGCCTACCGGCGCGTCGCTGAGGCCGTGCAAAAACATGACTGCGCCATCTTCGGTCAGCTTGCACATGCCGGCGCCATTCACCGGGGCACCGCAGACGGAACCCTGGGCGTTCCCGACGCACCGTCCCAGGTGCGCTCTGACCGCTTCCACGTCATCTCACGGGCGATGACGCGCCCTGATTTGGAGGAGGTCGTCTCCGCCTATGGCGACACGGCGCTGCGCATGAAGCTTGCAGGTCTAGACGGTGTCGAGATCCTGGCGAGCCAGAACTGCCTTCCGGCACAGTTTCTCAATCCACGTCTCAACCGGCGCACGGACGAATACGGCGGTAGCCTCGACAACCGGCTGCGCTTCCTGCGCGAAGTCATCGAGAAAGTGCGCGACCGGGTCGGGACCGACATCGTTGTCGGCATGCGCATATCGGGCGATGAACTTCAGGCTGGTGGCACCGACCCTGAGGAGATTCTTGAAGCCTGCGCGGCGCTCGGCAACGAGGGCGGCCTCGATTACCTCAACGTGATCGCCGGCGGCATGATGCAGCTTGATGGCTCGATCCACATCGTACCGCCCATGGCCGTGGAGCATGCCTATCTGGCACCTCTCGCACATGCCGTGAAGCAGCGCGTGCCCGTTCCGGTCTTCGTCGCCGGACGCATCAATCAGCCCCAGCAGGCCGAGGAAATTCTCAAGGCAGGCCAGGCCGATATGATCGGCATGACCCGCGCGCAGATCGCTGATCCGCAGATGGCGAACAAGGCTCGTGATGGACGCATGGACGACATCCGCGCCTGCATTGCCTGCAATCAGGCCTGCATCGGACACATGCAGATGGGCATCGGCATCTCCTGCATCCAGCGGCCCGAAACCGGACGCGAGCAGGAATTCGACGTGAAAACGCCGGCTGCGACGCCCAGGACGGTGCTTGTGGCTGGCGGAGGTCCCGCCGGCATGAAGGCTGCGGCGGTTGCGGCCGAGCGCGGCCATCGGGTGATCCTGTGCGAGGCCGGCGAGCGTCTCGGCGGCCAGGCCCTGCTCGCTCAGGAGCTGCCGGGTCGTGCTGAGTTCGGCGGTATCATCACCAATCTTGCGCATGAGATGACGCTTCATGGCGTCGAGGTCCGGCTTGGGACGAAGGTCGACCGAGCGCTGGTGGAGGCCGAGAACGCCGATGCGGTCGTCGTGGCGACCGGCGCACTGCCCTGGCCAGCGGAAATCGAGGGCGGGGATGAAGCCCATCTCGTCGATGCCTGGGCCGTCATCAAGGGTGAGGCCAATGTGGGTGGTCGTGTCGTGGTGGCAGACTGGCGCTGCGACTGGATCGGCCTGGGCGTTGCCGAAAAGCTGGCTCGGGACGGCTGCAAGGTGACGCTCGCGGTTGACGGCTACATGGCAGGCGAGATGCTGCAGAAGTACGTGCGCGACCGCTGGATCGGCGACATCCACAAGCTGGGCGTCGAGGTCGTGCCCTTTGCACGCCTCTACGGCGCTGACGCCACGACCTGCTACCTCCAGCACGTGACAAACGGCGAGCCGATCATCCTGGATGAGGTCGACACGATCGTGACGTCCCTGGGGCATCAGAGTGTGATCGGCCTGGCCGACGCGCTTGAGGACTGGCCGGGCGAGGTCGTGATGATCGGCGATTGTCTTGCCCCGCGCACCTGCGAGGAAGCCGTTCTGGAGGGTTTGCGCGCCGGCGTTGCCCTTTAGTCAAACAAGTTTCACAACGCCTTGCCAACCTGGTTGTGCGCCCATGCACCTCCTTCGGAAAACCAGGGTGCTGCCCTCAGCTGCCCAATCCACGATGCGGCGGGTGCCGCTTGCGTGACGGCGTTGCGGGAATGTGTCAGCCTGATTTCTGTGATCAGTAAGGAGGACACGATGCTCGATCACATCGGCCAGATTCCGGCAGCCGCAGCTGCCCGGTTCGGAGACAGGGAGGCGCTGGTCTTCGAGGGACGCTCGTTCTCCTTCAACGAACTCAACGATCTCGTCGAGCGTGCTGCCGGTGGGTTGGCCGACCTTGGCATCGCGCCCGGCGACACCGTGACCCTTTATGCTCCAAACGCCTGGGAATGGATCGTGAGCTACTATGCCATCGCCCGGCTCGGTGCTGTCATCAATCCGGTCAACACCATGCTGACTCCCGATGAAGTCGAGTATGTCGTCAGGGATTGCGGCGCCACGGCGATCATTGCATCGCCTGACAAAGTCGCTGCCATCATGGGCGTAAAGGATGTCTCGGACGTTCGTGCGATCATCTCGTTTGGCGATGACATCGCAGACGGCGCGGTGTCGTTTGATGCGTTGATCGCCGCCAACCTTCCGGCACCTGCTCTGGTCGCGGTCGACCCCACGGCGTTGTCGACGATCTGCTACACGTCGGGCACGACCGGCAGGCCCAAGGGCGCCATGCAGTCGCACCGGGCGGTGATCATCAACACGGCCATGACCAGCCAGATGCAGATGCGCGGGCCCGACGACACGGTCGTCAGCGCGCTGCCCTGTCCCCATGTCTACGCCAACGTCCTGATGAACGGCATGATGCTTCTTGGCACCAGGCTGGTGCTGCAGCGCCTGTTCGATCCGGCAGCGGTTCTGGCCGACATCGCGACCTATAAGGCCACGATCTTTGATGGTGTGCCTGCCATGTACATGTTCATGCTGAACAGCCCTGCGATGAACGATGCCGATCTCTCCAGCCTGAGACGCTGTTATGTCGGCGGACAAACCATGCCGGTACCGACCATGGAAGCGGTGGAAAGCGCCTTTGGGGTTCCGCTGATCGAGCTCTGGGGCATGACCGAGATTGCCGGCCTGGGGTCGACTCATCCGCTGCATGGCAGCAACAAACATGGTTCGATCGGTTGCGCGATTCCCTACTGCGAACTTCGCATTGCCGACGCAGAGGATGCGGGCAAGACCATGCCGCGCGGCGAGGTCGGCGAACTGATAGTGCGCGGACCCATTGTCATGATGGGCTATTTCGGCGACGAGGAGAAAACCCGCGAAACGCTCGAACCCGACGGCTGGCTCCACACCGGTGATCTCGGAACCATGGACGATGATGGCTGCGTCTTCATCGTCGACCGCAAGAAGGACATGATCCTGACGGGCGGCTACAACGTCTATCCTGCCGAGATCGAGCGGGTTCTGGCCGCCCATCCCGCGGTTGCACTTTCGGCCGTCGGCAAGCAGCCCGATGAGATCAAAGGCGAGATAGCCAAGGCCTATGTCGTGCTCAAGGCCGATGCGACCTGCACGGAAGACGAACTCATCGCGTTCTGCCGCGAATCATTGGCAGCCTACAAATGTCCGCGGCTGGTCCAGTTCGTCGCCGACGTACCCAAGACCAGCACAGGCAAGATCATGCGGCGGGAACTGCACACACTGGATGTGTGATTTCGAACCAATCAGAGTCTAGTGCGCGGCGGCAGGTTCGATGATGCCCAGGGCACCCAGACCATAGACGAACAACTGCACGGCAACGGCGGTCAGCAGAATGCCGAAGACAAGCTCGGAAACGACCAGGGTGGTCGGATTGAGTCGTTTGGTGAGCTTGTCGATGTTGCGGAAGATCAGCAGATCCAGAGCGCCGACTGCCAGGATCATGACCACCATCAGAACCGTCGCCCAGAATGTTGTGGCGGCGGCTGAGGTGATGATCAGAACCGTGATGCCCACGGGGTTGAGCAGGTAGGGGACTGCCAGGGGATAAATCGCCATTTTCTGGTGATCGATGGGTGATTCATCCTCGGCTTCGACGGGCGCCTCGTCAGGCCGCAACGTCATTTTCAGGGCCAGCAGCAACAGCACGATGCCGCCAGCCACGCTGACCGCTCCGCCGGAGATATAGAGCAGGGTCATCAGGAAGGAGCCGGTCGCGAACAGGATAAGCGCCGTGATGACAGCCGTCTTCACCATGCGCGTGCCGATGTCGCGCTGCTATTTGGCGTCCATGCCTTTGGTTTTTTCGAGGAACGGCACCAGCGCGATCTTCGGCCCCATGCCGATAAGCAACAGCAGCAGGAGGCTGGTGATCAGTTGCAGGTCGATATTCTCGAAATCCATGGCAGCCCCCGGGGCGAACAGCGAATGATCTGATCTGGTGAGCCTGACAGATCACGACACCACCTGTCCAGTTGCGAGAGATCGAACGCAAATCGCTCGGCGGTCCGGTCGCGCAACGCTTCCTCTGTCGCTGCATACGACGCCCGATGTGATGTCAGTCTCGCTGTGGCGGGATCAGCACGAAGTTCCCCACATGCTCCTTCTTCATGAAGTCCCGCTGAGCTTCCGCGATGTCTGAAAGCGGGTAAGTTCTGGCAAGCAGGGGTCGGATTTCAGCCTTCTCGATATAGGAAATCAGGTTCGGAAAGACCGGCTCGTCCCATGCGGTGCAGCCGACCAGGGTGATGTCTTTCAGATACATGTCGCGCATGTCGAGTTCGACCACAGGGCCCGCGATGGCGCCCGAGGACGTATAGCGGCCGCCGCGCTTCAGGACCTTCAGCATCTGCGGGAATCCCGGTCCGGCGACGTTGTCGACCACCAGATCGATGGTGTCCGTTCCGAGCGCGGCCACAAGATCGGCATTGCGATCAAGAACCTGATCGGCGCCAAGCGCCCGGACCTGATCGACCTTGGATGCGCTGCAGAGCGCGGTCACACGGGCGCCACGCCGTTTGGCGAGTTGCACGGTGGCGGACCCGACACCGCCCGAAGCACCGGTCACCAGGACATGATCGCCTGACCTGCAGCCGGTGCGATGGAGCATGTTTTCCGAGGTCGCCCAGGCACAGGGAATGGTCGCGAGTTCGGCATCGGACCAGTCGCAATCGACGGCAAAAACCTCGGAAGCCGGGACCTTGACGTTTTGCGCAAAGGCGCCGTCAAAGTCCGAAGCCATCCAGATGTTGTCGTAACTTTCGTATCCGTTTGGCCGCATGCAGGCACGCACCAGAACGCGCTGCCCCATAAGTGCGAGGTTGGCATCCGCACCGATCGCAACAACACGCCCGCAGCAATCGGTGCCCTGAATGAAGGGAAAGGGCGTTGCGTCGTTCCAGCCACCATCGGCCTTTTGTTCGGACTGGCTCTCCTGCACCGAAGAGGTCGTCTCGGTGCCATCCTTCACGCTGGAGGAGTACCAGCCCAGTCGCGTGTTGATTTCGGTGTTGTTGACGCCCGCAGCGAGCACCTGGAGAAGGACTTCGCCGGATCCCGGCTCCGGAACGGGAACCTGGCGATAGTCGAGCATCTCGTAACCACCGTTGCCGGTGGTCACAACGGCCCACATGGTGGCATCGCATCCCGTGATATCGAAACGGTCGCTGCTCACCGGGCGGCTTCGACGTCGACAAAGGTATCGTTGTAGGCGGGCTGTCCACCGGCCGACCAGATGGATGGGGTCAGCATGTTGGCCAGAACGGCGGTTTCCTCGGGCTCGCTCCACCACTTGCCGACCAGCGTGACTGCGCCCGGCGTGATGATGTCGCTCACCTGCAGGGCTGTCTGTACGGCACCCCGTTCGTTGCGGATGGTGACTGCCTGTCCGTCGACGAGGCCGCGACTGTCAGCATCGACCGGGTGCATTTCCAGGCTGGGTGGACCTTCACCTTTGCGCTGGCGCGGCATGTTGGCGAAGCTGGAATTGAGGAAATAGTGCGATTTGGGCGTGAGCAGGCGCAGGGCATCCGAAGGCACGGGTTCGGGATCATCCCCGGCAAACCGCAGTTTGGTTTCACTCCGGGAAGGATCGGGACGGGGTGGCGATAACTTGCGCCAGCCTTCTTCCCTTAGGGTTTCAAGGTCCAGCCCGTCGGGTAGGGTGGTTGCGGCAATTTCTTCATCGCTCTCGGAAAACGCGGGGTGATCGAGACCAAGGCGTGGGGCAAGCAGACGCATGACCTCGCCGTGAGACTTTGCTTCACCCTGGGGCGTTACCGCTGGATTGTTGATGCTGAGATAGTGATGGCCCCACGCGCCCACGATATCGAAATGCTCCAGCTGCGTGGTCGCAGGCAGGACGATATCGGCATAACGCGCGGTGTCGGTCATGAAGTGGTCGAGCACGACGGTGAAGAGGTCCTCACGCGCCAGCCCCTGCCGCACCTTACCTGAATCAACCTGGACCACTGCCGGATTCATGCACCAGACCATCAGGCCCTTCACCGGCTTCTCCATGGTGGAGTCGGTCAGCGCCGGGCCCAGCGCGGAAAGGTCGAGGCTGCGGGTTTCTCCCGGGGCGAGATCGTCGCGTGCGGCTGCGAACTCATCGAAGGCCGGTGCGTCGAAAATGAACAGACCGCCGCCCGGCTTGCGCCAGTGGCCGGCCAGGGATGCGAGCGCGGAAAGGGAACGCACGAACGCCTCGCCACGGATCGTCTGCTGGGGTGCGACGCCCGCGCGCAGCACGGCCGGATCGGCTGCGGCAAATTCGCGGGCCAGCGCGACGACCGTTTCGGTCTCCATCCCGCAGGCCTCGGCCACGCGATCCGGCGTCCAGGGCTTGACCTGTTCGGCAAAGGCATCGGTATCGGCCGCAACAGCGCGGAAGTAGTCGAGATCGGCCAGCCCTTCTTCGAGCATGATCTGCGCGATGCCCATGGCCAGGATGGCATCGCTGCCGGGTTTGATGGCGATGTGCTGGTCGCATTGTTCGGCTGTGCGCGTGCGCCGCGGGTCGATGCAGATCACCCGTGTCCCGTGACGGCTTCGCGCTTCCTTGATGAGCTGCCAGTGGTGATGGCAGGTCGAGAGCATGTTGACGCCCCACAGGATGATGAGCTTGCTGTCGACGATCTCCTCGGGATCAAATCCCACGGGATGACCCTCGGCCCACAGGGCGCTCATGGAGGCGCCGCAGACTTCGCCGTGCAGCCGCGACGCGCCAAGGCCGTGGAACAGGCGCATCAGCGCATGGCGTTGCACCACACCCATGGAGCCCAGATAGAACAGCGGCATCAGCGCTTCGGGACCATCGCTCTCGATAATGGCTTTCCAGCGCTGGGCAATGGTGTCGAGCGCCTCGTCCCAGCTGATCCGCTCAAACGTGCCGCTGCCCTTTTCTCCGGTGCGGCGCAGAGGATGGAGCAGGCGATCGGACGCATAGATCCGGTTCTGATAGTCGTTGACCTTGGCGCAGAGCACGCCCCGGGTGAAGGGATGGTCCTTGGCACCCTTCACGCCCACCACGCGGTCATCCTCGACATGGGCAGTCCAGGCACAGGTATCCTGGCAATCGAGCGGGCAACAGCCCTTGACCTCTCTGGCGTCCGTCATGGTGGGCTTCCTTTTGGTTGATCCGGGCATCCTATCGAATTACCAGGGAACGCCCAAACATCTGCATGGTCACGAAATCACAGCTACCTGTTGCGCCGTTCAATCGTATCGAGATGAAGGCGGGCATAGTCGGTGATCAGGCCGTCCCAGAACGCACTCAACCGGCCCTGATCGAAACCGCCGCTGGCCCGCGTGCGCTGCATATTCGGGATGATCGGAAAGTCCTCGGTCTCGTTGATGGCGCGATAAGCCTCCATGGCCTGCTCACGCGGTTGCGCATCGGCAGGAAGTTCGCCGTCCGGTGCATGGAAATAGAAGAAATAGCGCTCCAGCGTGCGCTCCGGCGACAGCGGCACAAGCTGCATGACCATGACCGAGAACGACCAGACATGCATCAGCACATTGGGAAAGATGGTGAAGAAGGCGTTGTCGTTGCGCAGGTGGGCCGGCACGCCGGGATTGGCCGGGAGCGTGGCCATGTAATTGTCTTCGGAGGCATCCTTGGCATAGCTGCCCAGAATGAGCGGTGGCGCGACCAGACGTGCGGGATGGCGTCTGGCCTGGGGATAGGAACGGTCGATCGAAGGGTGCAGCGCGAAGATGTGGTAGTTGTCGAGATAGTTCTCTGCGACCAGCTTCCAGTTTCCGGGTGCTTCGAGTTCGAAGGTCCCGGCCAGCTTCATGGCGCTGAAATCATAACCCTCGTAGCGTTGTGCAACCGGCGTGATGAAGTCCTCGAAGGGTGGCGCGTTGCCGTCGATGTTGACGAAGACAAGGTCGTTCCAGCGTGCGGACCGCACGGGTTCCAGGCGCACCTGGGGGTCGTCGGGGTCTGTGTCATGGACCCCGCCGCCGTGAAAGTGCGGACGCATGCGCAGGGTGCCATCGAGACGATAGGACCAGGCGTGATAGGGGCATGTCAGCGCTGCAGCGCGGGAAACCGGGGCATCGAGCACGCACGCGCTACGGTGCGGGCAGATGTTGGAGATGACCCGCACGGTGCCACGGTCGCGCAGGAGCACAAGCGGTCGGCCGGCAATCTCGACGGGTCGTGCATCGCCATCGTGCGGCACTTCGCTTGCCGTGCCGGCCAGAACCCAGGTGCGCAGGAACAAGGCGGCGTGTTCGTGCTGCAGATACCCGGCATCGGTATAGGCAGCCGCAGGTAGATGCCCCCCCCGCCTCGACAGCCCTGCGCGCGGCTTCCTGAATGGCCCTGATCTCTGCATCAACTCTCTGTTCCATGCTGCCCGTCTCCCGTCGATGTGGACCTGTTTCGCCAGCGTAGCGAAACATCGGCGAACAACCAACAGACCTCCCGAATCGATGCCCGGACCTCGCGAAGTACCGATCAGCCTGCGTCAGTCGTCACGCGAGAAATTGCTTTCCAGGCCGGACCAGCAGGCTTCGTAATCGGCATCGAGCAATGCCGGGTCGCTGGCAAAGGCGGTCAGTGTCATGGGGAAACGGGTTTCGAACATGAAGGCCAGGGTATTGTCGAGTTTCTCCGGTTTCAGCTGCTTTAGAGAGGCGCCATAAAACGCATCGGCATCAGGACCGTGGGGGAGCATGGCGTTGTGAAGGCTCATGCCGCCTGGGACAAAGCCTTCGGGCTTGGCATCATAGACCCCCTCGATCAGGCCCA
>CALIUG010000282.1 GCA_938048755.1 uncultured Alphaproteobacteria bacterium | reverse complement strand
CACACAGCTTGCTGGGCTACAAACCACCCGCTCCCGAAGCCATCTTGCCGCGCCCTGCAGGTCTGCCCTACGCTACGCTCCGGTCAGCCCAACAGGGCGACCATAACCGCCGGACTCTAACATAGAAGGTGGACCACCTCTTCGGGGCAGACCACGCCGACCGCTCCTATCTGGAGGAAGGCGTGCGCCTTATCGAACTGGCGCAGAACGCCCAGAGGCTTTTCGATAAGCAGGATTCCCGCGAAAAACGACGACTTCTCAATTTTCTAGTTTCGAACTGCTCATGGGCTGACGGCGAGCTGTCCGTCACCTTGAAGCAACCCTTTGATTTGATTGCAGAAGCCACTGCTATCGAAGCAAAAAGAAAGGCCGCTGGATATGGCTCCAACGACCTTTCTGAGATTTGGCTCCGCGAGTAGGACTCGAACCTACGACCCGCTGGTTAACAGCCAGCTGCTCTACCAACTGAGCTATCGCGGATCAGTGGTGGACATTCGGCTTATAGTTATGCACTCGGTAATCGTCAACGGGTTGTGGGGCTGTAAACCGCCTGATCGGTCACGACAAAATCGATGCGATGGTCCGTCAGGGCGCGCAGGCACTGTTCGGGCGTGTCGACGATGGGTTCCTCATGCACGTTGAAGGACGTGTTGATGAGGACGGGGAGGCCGGTCTCGCGCTCAAATGCGGTCAGGATGTCGTGGTAGAGCGGATTGTCGGCGCGCCGGATGATCTGTGGCCGTGCCGTGCCATCGACATGAACCACCGCGGGGATACGATCACGCCATTCCGGACGAACTGCGCAGGTAATGGTCATGAAGCGGCTGGCGTAACTGTTGAGGTCGCTGACCTCGAAGACCTCGCCAGCACGTTCTTCGCTGATGACCGGTGCAAACGGCATGAACTCACTACGTTCCAGACGTTCGTTGAGTTCGTCGTTGATGCGATGATCGGCTGGGCTTCCCAGGATGGTGCGTGCGCCAAGGGCGCGCGGTCCGAACTCCATGCGCTGGCTGTAGATCGCACCGGCCTGACCGTTGGTGATTCGCGCGACGGTTGCCGCAACCGGGTCGCCGTCTTCACACGCGATGCCGTGACCGCCAGCCAGTACGGCATCGATACGCCCGGTGTGATCGCGGCCCAGATAGACGTTGTCGAGGCGGTGGCGTTCACCAAGCCAGGCTTCCATGCCGTCGCGGCGTTGCAGGGCATCGAGGCAGGCTCCGACACAAAGGCCGTCATCGGCCATGGCGGGGAAGACAAAAACCTCTTCGACACCGGTTTCCTCGGCAAGCAACCTGTTCAGGCGAACATTGGCAAAAACACCTCCGGAAAGGCCCAGGTGTCGGGCGCCGGTGCGCTGGAGCATCCGTTCAACCGAACGCAGGACCGTCTGCTCCAGCAGGGCCTGCACCGATGCTGCCATGTCTTCGCGGCTGTGCGTCTGGGCAAGTTCCATGACCAGGGTTTTCATGGCGCTGTAGGTGGCAAAGTCAGAGAGGACCTCTCCGGTCTGGGTCACCATGAAGTGATCGGTCATGGCCTCCAGGGCTGTGGGCTCGCCAAGTGCCGCCAGCCCGGTCAGCTTGCCTTCGTGCCGGTTCATCTTCCAGCCCAGCGCCTGCGTGCAAAAGCCGTACATCATGCCCAGGCTGTCGATGCGGTTGTTGGCGAGCAGTTCCTGATCATCGCCAAACAGCGTGTCGATCCTGCCGTCTCGGAACCCGCGCATGGAGTACTGGACGTTGTCGCCCCCGCCATCGGCCGTGTAGAGCAGGGCATCATCCCAGTCCGTGTAGAACAGCGTCGGAAGTGCGTGGGAGAGGTGGTGGTTGGCAAAGTGCAGCGGTGTTCCGGCTTTGAAGCCGTAGATTTCGAGGAACCGTTCGTGATCGATGATGGCCAGAGGGTCGAGGGTGTTTGCCCTGGTCATCTCCAGAGCCAGAAACCGCAGCTTCTCGCGCCCAAACACTTCCCGGATGCGTCCCTCGACGGCACGTCGGCCCTTGAAGTGGGTAAAGCAGCTCTGGCGCAGGGCTGATCGGGTCGAAGCGACGAGGCCGATATCGTCGCGGCTGGCGCCGGCAATCGCCAGGACCTCATCGACACAGTCCTGGGGCACATCGCCGCGTCCATCGCCCTTGCTGCGCGTCAGACGTTCGCGCGAAACAGCCGCGACAAGCCGATACCCATCGAACAGACAGGCCGATGCGTCGTGATAGCCGGGATGGATGCCAAGGGTCAGCATGATGATGGTGCAGCCACGTTCAGGGGCGCATCGCTTAACCCGGATTGGCGGCAGGGTCCATGGCCGCAATTCTGCCATCCCCGATGTTATGCAGCAGGAAGCAGAGGGGAACAGCCAAATGAAGCCTGATTTTGATCTCGTCATCGTGGGCGGAAGCTTTGCCGGACTGGTCTGCGCCAGGACGGCTGCCATGCGTGGCCTGAAGGTTGCTGTGATCGACCGCAAGCGTGACCCAGGCGCCCAGGTGCGGACCACCGGCATTCTTGTGAAGGAAGCCGCTGATGTCCTGGATCTTCCGGCAGGGGTTTCGCGCAAGGTGCGGGGTGTGCGGATCTATGCGCCATCGGGCCGTCATCGCGATCTGGAATCGGATGGCTATTACTTCCTGGCAACCGATACGCCGGCCCTGTTGCGCTGGCTCGCCCTGGACGCCTCGCTGGCGGGTGCCAGATTGCTCTATGGCGCGCGGTGGCAGGGCGCCTGTTATGAGCCAGACGGCTTGCGTCTGCGCGGATTGAATGTTTCGACACGGTATCTGATCGGTGCTGATGGTGCGCGATCCCAGGTGGCCCGCAGTTTCGGCCTGGGGCTGAACGAGCGGGTCCTGATGGGAAGTGAAATCCATGTGCCCTGCCTGCCGGAGCTGGACCGGGGCCATCTGCATTGTTTCTTCGGGCGTGATCAGGCGCCGGGATATATCGGCTGGGCCGTGCCGGGCGTGGGATGCACCCAGATCGGCATTGCCACGAAATCCGACCGGCGGCCCGATCTGGGGCCTGTGCTGCGCCAGATCGAGGCGCTGACAGGTTTGTCCGACCTTGATCTCTCGGAACGCCGGGGCGGTCTGATCCCCGTGGGTGGCCCGGTGCGTCCGTTTGCAACCGACCGCGTCATGCTGATCGGCGATGCCGCAGGGCTTGTCTCACCGTTGACCGGCGGCGGTATCCATAATGCGTTCCGCTACGGTCGCCGCGCGGCACAGGTCGTGAGTGATTATCTTCAGGACCGCGGGACGGAACCCAGCCGGGTGCTTGCCCGTGAAATACCGTCCTATGCCCTGAAATCCCTGATGCGTCGGACCATCGATATCGGCGCACCTGACTGGATGATCGAGGCCATGCTGGGGACACCGGTCATGGGCGCCCTGGCGCAGTCGATCTTCTTCCGGCCCCGCACGATCACCTTGCCCAGCATGACGCCTGCCTTCCGGCATGCACCGGCCGCGCGAGCCCTTGGCGCTACCGGAATGGTGTAACGACACGGAAATCCTTGCTGGAACGCCTGGGTTGCAGGCACGATCCCGGCATGGCGGAATCAAAGTATGACTATGTGATTGTGGGCGGTGGCACGGCAGGATGCGTTCTGGCCTCGCGCCTGACTGAGAACCCCGATGTTCGGGTGCTCGTACTGGAGGCCGGGCCGCATTACCGGGGTTTTCCCATCCGCGTACCCGCCGGCGTGGTCAGGCTATATCAGCAGGGCAGGTATCACTGGCCCTATCGTTCGGAACCCGAGGATCACGCTGCCGGACAGGAACTGCCCTACAAGATGGGCTGCATCCTGGGAGGGTCGTCGGCGATCAACGGGATGGTCTGGGTGCGCGGCAGTCGCGCTGATTATGACGGCTGGGCAGCGGCAGGTTGCAAGGGTTGGTCCTATGACGATGTCGAGCCGCTGTTTCGCCGTATCGAGCGCTCAGAACAGGCTGGCGATCCGACCCTGGGCAGTTCCGGGCCGGTTGCGGTCAGCCAGGGCGACGCCCACACCTCGCCACTCAACGCCGCGTTCATGAAAGCAGCAGAACAGGCGGGTTATCCGTTCAATCCCGATTACAACGGTCCCTCTCAGGATGGTGTTTGTGTGATGCAGCGCAATACGGGCAACGGTGAACGCAGTGACGTGTATCGCGGTTATCTGAAGCCAGCGCTGGGACGGCCGAACCTAACCGTACGCTGCGACACCACCGTCAACAGACTGGTTGTTGCGCAGGGCAGGGTAACCGGGGTGTCGCTTGGCCCCGACGGGGGCCACGAGACTGTCTCGCCACGGCGAGAGGTCCTTCTGTGCGCGGGAGCACTGGCATCACCGCAGCTTCTGATGCTTTCAGGTATTGGCGCAGCCGATGAACTGGCTGTGAAAGGCATCAAACCAATCCATGCGCTGCCCGGCGTGGGCCGTAACCTTCACACGCATCCCATCATCCGCCTGAGTTACAGCTGTACGCAGCCGGTCAGCCTGCTGCCCTGGACGCAGCCGCCACGCAAATGGCTGGCGGGCCTGCAATGGTTGCTCGCGCGCAAGGGTGCGGCGGCAAGCAACCACATGGATACAGGCCTGTTCGTGCGCACCAACCCTGATCTCGATCGGCCCGACGGGATCATCACCTTTGTTCCGCTGGTCCTGGGCCGTGCCTATGGTGATTCCGACATCCACGGGTTCGAAATCTACATGGAACTGGTGGGTGCCAAGAGCAGGGGCACGGTAACCCTGCGTTCGGATGATCCAGCTGATCTGCCGAGCTTCCGGTTCAACTTCCTGGAAGACCAGCGCGATCGCGATGCATTCCGGGAAGGCGCGAAGATCATGCGTTCGGTGATCGGCCAGCCAGCCTTTGATGCCTTGCGCGGCAAGGAGCTTGCACCGGGGGCAGAGGTGACCAGCGACGAAGACCTGAACGTCTGGATCCGTGAGACCGCCAATGTCAGCCATCATCTGGTCGGAACCTGCCGTATGGGCAGCACGGATGACCCGGAAACGGTCGTTTCGCCCGATCTGAAGCTGGTGGGGCTCGAAGGATTGCGCGTTGCCGATGCGTCGATCATGCCCATCGTGCCCAGCGCCAACACCCATGCCGCAGCCATCATGATCGGCGAAAAAGCTGCAGACCTGATCCGGGCGGAGTGCTGAACGCGCAGGCTATGAAATGGGTGCGCTGGAGGCCAGGACCGGAATCGAACCGATGTACGCGGATTTGCAATCCGCTGCATAACCACTCTGCCACCTGGCCACCGCGCTGATCTACTAGGGTTTCGTTGCAGGGCGGTCAACGAAATTTGGAGAAATTTCCTCTCATTCCGGTCAATTTGAGCGGGCCGCCAATTCCCTTCACCTGTTGTGCCATGATGACCGATGCGCCTATAAAGCGGTTGTTGATGCAACCAGCCGAAAGTGCTGTCCATGGCTGACTATACCCAGGCCCGCCAAACCATGGTGGATAGCCAGATTAAGACCGTGAAAGTCACCGATGAGCGTATCATCGAGGCCTTGCGCAAGACGCCGCGTGAGGACTTCCTTCCCGAGCATCTGAAATCGATTGCTTATGTGGATGAGGACCTGCGGATTAAGGGCGACCGCTACATGACCGAGCCCATGGTTCTGGCGCGCCTTCTGCAGGCTGCCGAGGTCTCGATTTCCGACGCTGCCCTGGTGGTGGGCTGCACGAGCGGCTATGCGGTGGCGTTGATGGCGACACTGGCCGATACGGTCGTGGGTGTTGAGGATGACGCGGAGTTCGTTGCCCAGGCAGACCAGAACCTTTCAGCCAGAGGGGTCGACAACGCGGCGGTGGTCGAAGGGCCGCTGCCGGAAGGCTACAAGCGCCAGGCGCCTTATGATGTGATCTTGATTGAAGGCTGTTGCGGTCAGATTCCCGACGGTCTGATCGAACAACTGGCACCGGGTGGACGGCTCGTGACGCTGATCGATGAACGGGGAGTCGGCAAGGCGGTCCTGATGCGTCGTGGCGCCGGCGGTGCCGTCGGAACCCGGATCCTGTTTGACGCCAGTGTTCCCCCTTTACGGAGTTTTGCGCGTGAACCTGAATTCCAGCTTTAATCGGATTTTGCGTCCTGCCGCCCTGATGGCGGCACTGTTCGTGGCACCGTCCCTTCAGGCACAAAGCCTGGAAGACGCGATGGTCCTGACCTACAGCACCAATCCGACCCTGCAGGCCGCGCGCGCCGGGTTGCGTGCCGTTGATGAGTCGATTTCCCAGGCCTTGTCAGGCTGGCGTCCGACAATCCAGGGACAGGCCAACCTGGCCTACCAGCGCTCGGAAACGAACGTTTCGTCGTTCGATACGACCCATCCCCACAGTTACAATCTCAGCGTGACCCAGCCGATCTACAGCGGTGGGCAGACCGTCGCACAGACCTCGCAGGCCGATAACCTGATCATGGCCCAGCGGCAGAGCCTGATCACATCCGAACAACAGGTCCTGCTGAATGCTGTGACGAGCTATATGGGCGTCGTGCTGGCCTATTCCGTCCTCGACCTTGCGATCAGCAACGAGGAACGCCTGTCGCGTCAACTCGAAGCAACTGAAGACCGGTTCCGGGTGGGCGAAGTGACCCGGACCGATGTTTCTCAGGCACGCGCGCGTTTTGCCAGTGCACAGGCCGAACGTGTCCAGGCCGAGGGTGACCTGATTGCTCAGATGGCGACCTTCGAGGAAGTGATTGGCACGCGTCCGGCCAACCTGACCCGTCCGGGTGCCCTGATTGGTCTTCCCCAGAGTCTCGACGAGGCACTTGCGATTGCCCTGGACAACAATCCGGCAATTCTCCAGGCCCGGGCCAGCGAGCAGGCGGCCCAGGATGGTGTTGATGTCCAGATTGCCGATTTGCTGCCCGATCTCAACCTGGTGGGAACCTACACGCGCAACGAAGATATCAGCGGCGTGATCAGCCATCAGAACAATCTGTCGCTCGTCGCCCAATTGACCATTCCGTTCTATCAGGCTGGATTTGAATCCTCCCAGATTCGAGAATCCTACCAGTCTGCGGCGCAGAGCCGCATGCTTGTCACGGAGTCCCTGCGCACAGTCGAAGCCGACGTGATCAGCGCCTGGCAGGGACTTGCCACGGCACGTGCCGAGATTGCGGCGTTCACCGAGGAGGTCAATGCCAACACGGTGGCCCTGGAGGGCACCGAGCGTGAGGCTCAGGTCGGCGAACGCACGGTTCTTGATATTCTCGATGCCGAGCAGGAACTGTTCCAGAGCCAGATCAATCTGGCCGTCGCGGAGCGTGACGAGGTGGTGGCGAGCTACACGCTTCAGGCAACGCTGGGCAGGCTGACAGCAGAATACCTGCGCCTTCCGGTCGAGCTCTACGACGTCAATGCCTATTATGAAGAAGCACGCGATGCCTGGTGGGGTTACGGCGGCCTGACCGACGACTGACTCCGGCATTTTCGCTGAACGGACAAATCGTCTAAACTGTCCTCCCGGCAGATCGGAACGACCAGAACGATGGCAGATACGACCAACAATCAGGATCCTTCGATGGAGGACATCCTGGCGTCGATTCGCAAGATCATCGACGAGGATGAGAAAAAGGAAGGCGAGGAGCCGGCATCCGCCGCTGCCGCCAATGCTCCGGACGACGAGGTTCTCGACCTCACCGAAGTTGTCGAAGAGGCCGAGCCGGTTTCGCCTGAAGTCGATGAAGAGGAGCCTCTTGAACTGACCGAGCTGGTCGTCGAGGTCGACGAGGATTGCGCGCCGTCCGAGGGTGAACCTGATGACCATCAGCCAGCTGATGAAGAACTTGTCGAGGCACAGGACGGTGGCAATGCTGCTGCCGAGGCAGAAGCGGTCGCTGCGGCGCCCGTGCACACCGAACCGGATATGCCTGTCGCCGAAGAGGCGGATGAAGGCTCTGCTCCGATTGCAGAGCACACACCCGAAGAACGTGTCGGCGGTGCCATTGCAGATGCCGTGCCGGAACATGAAGAGCCCGAACAACACACACCCGAGGACGCCATGAGTGAGGATGGACTGATTTCCAACGAGGCCCGCGATTCCGCAGCCGCCGCACTGGGAAGTCTGGCGCGCGCGTCCGAGCGCGATCCGCTTGATGGTGTGCCGCAGGGTCGCCCGATCGAGCAACTGGTGATGGAACAGCTCAAGCCGATGTTGAGTACTTGGCTGGACGAACACCTGCCTGCCATCGTCGAACGCATCGTGGAGCGAGAGGTACGTTACCTTTCGCGGCGGCTGGAGAACGACGACAGGGCCTGACAATCCGAACCATTCGTCTATAAACCAGCGCCGCGGAAGATGGCTTTCGCGGCGCTGTGCATTTGGAAGTGACCATGTTGGACAAACATTACGATGCTACCGGCGTCGAGCAGAAACTCTATGAACGCTGGGATGATTCCGGCGCCTTCTCGATTGGCAGCCGGGACAATGCCCAGCCCTACACCATCGTCATTCCACCGCCCAATGTGACGGGCAGCCTGCATATGGGCCATGCGCTCAACAACACGCTCCAGGATATTCTGATCCGCCATGAACGCATGCGGGGCCGTGACGCGCTGTGGCAGCCGGGCATGGACCATGCCGGTATCGCCACGCAGATGGTCGTGGAACGCCAGCTTGCAGAGCAGGGGCTGGATCGTCGTGACATGGGCCGCGATGCATTCATCGAGAAGGTCTGGCAGTGGAAGGCCGAGTCCGGAGGTCTGATCGGCAAGCAGCTGCGACGCCTGGGCGCGTCGGCCGACTGGTCACGTGAACGTTTCACGATGGACGAAGGGTTGTCCGAAGCGGTGCTGAAGGTCTTTGTCGACCTCTACGAGGAAGGTCTGATCTACAAGGACAACCGGCTGGTCAACTGGGATCCCAAATTGCTGACGGCAATCTCCGACCTGGAAGTGCAGCAGCAGGAGGTGAAAGGCCATCTCTGGCACTTCAACTATCCCATCGAGGGTGAGGAATGCCGCTACATCACAGTGGCCACGACCCGGCCGGAGACGATGCTGGGTGATACGGCTGTTGCCGTGCATCCCGAGGATGAGCGCTACAAGGGACTGATCGGCAAACACGCGGTTCTGCCTCTGGTCGGGCGCCGTATCGTGATCGTGGCCGACGACTATGCTGATCCGGAGCAGGGAAGTGGTGCGGTGAAGATTACACCGGCCCATGATTTCAACGATTTCGAAGTCGGCAAACGTCACGACCTGGAGATGATCAACATTCTCGACCGCGAGGCGCGGATCAACGAGAACGCGCCGGAAGCCTATCGTGGTCTCGACCGGTTCGAAGCGCGCGAGCGCGTCGTCGCCGATATGGAAGCACAGGGCTTGCTGGTCGAGATCGAGGACCACACGCACATGGTGCCCTTCGGTGATCGTGGCGGTGTGCCGATCGAACCCTGGCTGACCGAGCAGTGGTATGCCGATGCGGCCACCCTGGCAGCGCCGGCCATCAAGGCGGTCGAGGAGGGCAAGACAAAGTTCGTGCCCGAGAACTGGACCAAGACCTACTACGAATGGATGCGCAACATTCAGCCCTGGTGCATTTCACGCCAGCTTTGGTGGGGCCATCAGATTCCTGCCTGGTATGGCCCGGATGGCGAGGTCTTTGTTGCCCATGATGAAGACGCTGCGCAGGTGAAAGCGCGTGCGCATTACGGCGAGGACGTGGCGCTGGAGCGTGATCCCGACGTGCTGGATACGTGGTTTTCCTCGGCGCTGTGGCCGTTTTCGACCCTGGGCTGGCCCGAAGAGACTCCGGAACTGCAGCGCTATTATCCCACCGATGTGCTGGTCACCGGTTTCGACATCATCTTCTTCTGGGTTGCCCGCATGATGATGATGGGCCTGCATTTCATGAAGGAAGTGCCGTTCCATACGGTCTACATCCATGCGCTCGTTCGCGACGAGAAGGGCGCGAAGATGTCGAAGTCCAAGGGCAACATCATCGACCCTCTGGAGCTGATCGACGAATACGGTACCGATGCCCTGCGTTTCACGCTGTGCGCCATGGCAGCGCCGGGACGTGACATCAAGCTCTCGAAGCAGCGCGTTGAAGGCTACCGGAACTTTGCAACGAAACTCTGGAACGCGGCGCGCTACTGCCAGATGAACGGCTGCGCGCCCGACGCCACGTTTGATCCGGCCATGGCAAAGGAAACGGTCAACCGCTGGATCGTGAGTGAAATGGCACGCCTGCGTCTGCGGCTGGATGAAGCGATGGCAAGCTACCGCTTCAACGATGCGGCCCAGGCGCTTTATCAGGCATCCTGGAACATCTTCTGTGACTGGTACCTGGAGTTCACCAAACCGATCCTTCTGGGGACTGATGAGGCGGCGATCAAGGAAACCCGTGCTGTGACGGCCTGGGCGCTGGATCAACTGCTGATCATGATGCACCCGATCATGCCCTATGTGACCGAAGAACTCTGGCAGCAGTTGGACGACAATCGAGAAACCCAGCTGATCCGGTCCGGCTGGCCTGAGTATGGCGAAGAGGCGATCGATGCTGACGCTGCGGCCGAAATGGACTGGGTGGTGCGGCTGATTTCCCTGATCCGCGGTATCCGTTCAGAGGTAAACGTGCCCGCCGGCGCCAAGATCACGGCGTTGGTCAAGGATGGCGGGGACATTGCCGAGACCCGCATGGCGCGACACCAGGATCTGATCCTGCGCCTGGCGCGCCTCGAGACGATCACACCAAGCCAGGAAATTCCCAAGGGCTCCGCACAGGCGGTGATTGATGGCGCGACCGTGGTTCTTCCCCTCGAAAGCGTCATCGACATCGAGGCAGAGGTTGCGCGCCTGAAAAAGGCGGTCGGCAAGGCCGAGGGCGAGATCACCGGGATCGACAAGAAACTCTCCAACGAGAAGTTTCTGGCCAATGCGCCCGATGAGGTGGTCGAGGAGCAGCGGGAGCGCCGTGCGGCGGCGGTGGAAACCAGGGACCGGCTGAAGGAGGCCGTGGCGCGCCTGGAAGCCTGAACGGACTTCTTGAGCAGGATTCATCCGAGGCGTGAGAATTCGGCGCTGGTTTCATTGGTTGCGCCCGCTAGATTGCTTCTGCGGGCATCTTCCCGTCGCCATTTCGGGTGACAGCCATGACCTCCTCCGTTCTTTACATCCTTCACAACTCGGCCTGGACTGACGACCGGGTCGCTGACGTCGTGCGTTCGCGCGGCCATGCCGTCGAGTTCGTCTGTCCACCCGAGGGTGATGCGTTGCCTGACATCGCGGACTACGCAGCCCTGATCGTCGGCGGCAGCGACGAAGGTCATGCCGGCAGGCCCGAAGAGCTTTCCTGGGTCGCAGAGGAGATGGCCTATATCCGCTCAGCGGTCGATGCTGGCGTGCCCATGCTTGGTCTGTGCATGGGTGCACAGATGCTGGCAGCGAGCTATGGCGGAACCGTCTTGGGCAGGCCTGACGGCTTTGCCGAATGGGGCTTCTATCCGGTCCATGCAACGGATGAGGGCAGGGACCTCTTTGCCGGCACGACTCACTTCAATCAGGGACATTTCGAGGGGATCTTTGCCCTGCCGGAGCAGGCAACGCTCCTGGCGCGCGGTGACCATTTCCCGGTGCAGGCCTTCCGTATCGGAGAAAATGCCTATGGGCTGCAGTTCCACCCGGATACGAAGCTTGCCACGCTGACCAGGCCGTTCCTGGACAACAACCATTACCGCCACTTCATGGGCGTCCAGAGCACGGACGAGCAAATCCGGCTTGGGAATCTCTATGAAGCATCGATCCAGATGTGGACGGAACGGTTTGTCGACCAGTGGATCGGCGCGGCAGGTTCTGCCGTTGTCGCGGCGTGACGGGCATGACTCAGGGCCGCATCCTCTATCTGCTGCATCGACGTGACTGGGACAGCACGCGCATTGCCGATGTGCTCAGGGAGATCGGTTACGAAGTTGAGTTTCTCTGCCATTCCGACGGTGATCCGTTGCCCGGTGATGTATCGGCCTATGCGGGGATTGTTGTCGCGGGAGGCGTTGAAGGTTCGATGCGCCAGCCGGAGCGTTGGCCATGGCTGATGCGTGAAATGGATTGGGTCAAATCGATCGTTGAAGGCGGTGACGTGCCGGTTCTGGGGCTCTGCCTCGGTGCGCAAATGATCGCCTGTGCCTTTGGTGGTGAAGCCGGCCCACGCCCGGATGGTCTGATGGAACTGGGCTTCTATCCGATCGAGCCGACTGCGGCCGGAGCACAGCTTCTGGGCGGCCTATCGCATGTCTATCAGGCCCATTTTGAAGGCATCACGGTGCTGCCCGAAGGGGCCGTGCTGCTTGCACGCAGTGAAGCGTTTCCGGTTCAGGCCTTCCTTCTGGGTTCAGCCATCGGTCTGCAATGCCATCCCGACGCAAAGGGCAGGGACATCGCCAGCTGGCACGGTGACAACGACAGTCAGCTCGGTCGCCCCGGCGAGCAGAGCCTGCAGCAGCAACTGCGCCTGTCCGATGCTTACGAGGACTCGATCCAGTGCTGGACCGAGCAGTTCGTCAAGCAGTGGCTTGCCATGGGCTCGGGCAGGGCACAGGCAGCCTGAACCCAACCGAGCATCTGGCTAACCGCCGGTGAGTTTGGCCACAATGTGTTTTTCCCAGCCACCATGGGCGGTTTCAGGAAGAGCGTCGTTGGGAAACCACTGAGAAGGCGTATCGCCCGTGGGTGTGCCGCTGGCGTTGACCTTGTAGTGGAAGGCGAGGTGCCAGCCGCGACGGCCACGGAATGATTCGACATGGTCGAAGACCGGTTCACCGGCTTCAAGACCTTCCATTTCGGCAAGGACCTGACGTGCCCGGTCGTCGGGATGCGTGTAGGGCTCGACATCGCGGCCCGGCAACCACCACTTCTCGTTTGCAGGATCGTAACGCAAGAACAGCACGTGGCCGTCGGCATTGGTGATGACGAGGTTCGCGATGACCTGGGTTTCGACGGATTGTTCACTCATGCGGGTGCTCCCCATTGTTGATCGTGGTTGTTGAGTTCGGAGTTGAGCCATGATGTCTCGGCTTCGAGCAGGGCAATTTCCCGGCGCACCAGGCTTTGTGTTGGGGCCGCCAACGCCTGTTCCCTTACCTTGGCGAGGCGCTTGCTGACCCGCAGAAGGCGCGCTGCATAGGCGCTGCGCAGTTCCGCAGGTTCGAACTCATCGGTTGCGGCAAGCGCGGCGTGAATGGGCTCCGGGCGTGGATGGACGATGGTGAAGGCGTCGATGAGGCCTTCTTTCAGGGTGCGCCTGCCTTCGGGCGTAATCTTGTAGAGCGTGCGGGCAGGCCTGCCTGCGGTCTGTTCCTCGCCGACGACACGCGCAAGGCCCTGTTTCGTGAGGCTTCGGAGCATCGCGTAGATCGATGCGTCCTCCAAGGCAAACCAAGGAGCGAACCCTGCGTCGGTAAGGATCGCCTTCAGGCGATAGCCATGCTGGGGTTGTTCAGCCAGAAGCCAGAGGATGAGCAGGCGCGTCGTCATGAAAGATATGATACTAAAAATTTAGTAACATACAAACGATTACCAGATCAGATGTCTTTATCCACGAAATCGGTAGGAAGAACATTCCAGCGCTGGCCTTCAATCTGAAGGATTGCATCCTGCGGCAACGGGACCTCTTCAAGGCACCTCTTTGGCGCTATCACGGTTGCTGCAGAGACCAGCATCCGATTCAGGCTGCCATGCGCAATCACGACCGTCTGTTGTTCGCGGTCAACGGTCTTCAGCCAGGCCGACACGCGTTCAAGAACATCCCGGTAGCATTCGCCTCTTGGTGGAGGGATCAGGAACTTGTCGCTGTTGCGTCGGTCGTAGGCGTCGCGATCCTGCAGCGCGACCTGCGTTGCGTTGAGTCCTTCCCAAGCGCCGAAATCGACCTCTTTTAACGCATCGCTCGTGCGCACCATGCTCCGGTCGATCCCCAGTGCGGTGCAAACCTAGTCGCAACTCTGTTGTGCACGCCCCAGTGGACCTACCCAGATCGGGGTCGTTGGCGGGTCAAGCAGATGGTCCCTGAGTAAACGGCCCATCGCGGCAGCCTGCCGTTCCCCGCGTTGTGTCAGGGGCGAGTTCTGCTGGCCCTGAAACCGGCCCAGCCGGTTCCACTCGGTTTCGCCATGGCGAAGAACAAACAACATGCAGCCGTCCCTCAGGTTTGTCGGAACAACGAAAGATACCGTAACCCGAACGTGACTTGCCGGTGAGGCACTAATTCACCAATATCCTACCTGTAATGAAGGTTCATTCGTTTCTTGCCGCTGCAGCCCTGACCGTGTTTGCCCTTGCCACTCCGGCTTCGGCGGATTCACCGGTTGTTGTCGAGCTCTACACATCGGAAGGCTGCAGTTCGTGCCCCAGTGCCGATCAGTACCTGTTTGATCTGCATGAACGCGACAACGTCATCGCTCTGGCCTTCCACGTCGACTACTGGGATTACCTGGGCTGGACCGACCGGTTTGCGACGCGTGACTTCACCAACCGCCAGCGTGCCTATGCCCGGGCCATGGGTTCGCCGATGATCTATACGCCCCAGCTCGTGGTTGGTGGTGCTGATCATGTCGTGGGCTCGGATCGTGGCAGTGTCGATGAAGCGATTGCCCAGGCAGCCTCGCGTCCACCGCTGATCGAGATCGGTCTCAGCTGGTCTGATAGACGGGCCCTGACCGTTTCGATCCCAGAAGCGGACTTTGATGGCGATGCGACCATCTGGTTCGTGCGTTACGGCATGGAAGCCGAATCCGTCGTTACCTCAGGCGAGAATGCCGGGCGCACGCTGGTGCATGCCAACATCGTTGAGGAACTCACGGCGATCGGCATGTGGGACGGCCAAGCCATGGAGATCACGCTGCCCTGGGAAGCGATTGCAGGCGGCAACGGAGCCCACGACTTCGGCTGTGCCATCATCGTGCAGCCCGAAGGTCTTGGCCCGATTCTGGGTGCACGCGAAATCAGCTACGACGTCGAAACATCGACTTGGTAAGCGCGGTGGTTTCTTCGTAACCTTCTGGCAGCTTGAGCCGTTCCGCCAGGACGGGCCTCCTCAAAACCCGTTGCGATTACACCAACGCTCGACACTTCAAGCCGACAGGTAGTCGAAGACTGTTAGGGCATGGGTCTTCACGACGTGGAGATAGTCGTCGATCTCGACACTTTCGTTGAGGCCGGCGGTACCTTCCGTGGTGGAGCCATATACGAAGGCCGGGATGCCGGCGTAACGCCACAGCCGGGCGTCGGTCATGCCAAGGCAGACGATGGGGTCAGGCAGGGTGCCGGTGAGCGACTGCGCATTCTTCTGGAGGATGGGCACCAGTGGATGATCAGGGTCGCACCAGTTCGGGTCGATCGTCTCGTCGATCGTCATACTGGCTTCGGGGTAGCGGGCCACGATGGCCTCTAGATGCGGCAGGACATCGGCATAGGTCATGGAAATGGGCAGGCGGATATCGAGCACGATATCGCAACGCGACGGAATCATGTTGGCCTTCACCCCGGCATTCACCATGGCGACGTTGACCGTGACCTTGTTCAGCATGGCCGACGTGCCCTCACCATGGCTGAGATCGATGCTGGCCTCGGCACGTTCCAGAACGGCTGCGACATTGTCGCTGAGCGCGCCTTCAATCTGCTCGAGTTCTTCGAAGTCGTGAATCATGGCAGCGGCAATGCGGCTGGCGGACGGCGTCGTATGGCCATAGGCGCCGTGTCCGCCGGGTGTGCGCAGGGTGATGGTGGCCCAGAAGACGCCGCGTTCGGCGAAGTAAACCGCGTGTTTGCCGGTTGCCTCAGCCGACAGCAGAACGTCGCCCAGAACCTTGTCGGGAACGTTGGCGACCAGCCATCTGGCACCCCAGGGACCGACGGTTTCCTCGTCGGAAACGCAGGTCAGTGTCACGCGACCTTTCAGGTGCTCCCGGATGCGGTGGAGGTGGCGATAGACGTGGAGCAGGGCGGCGGTGCCGCATTTCATGTCAATGACACCGCGCCCCCAGACACGACCGTCCGAGATCTCGCCGCTCCAGGGATACTTCGACCAGACCTCAGGGTCTTCAACGGGGAAGACGTCGATATGGCCGTTCAAAACCACATGGGGACCATCGCCCGCACCACCTTGAAAACTCGCCACGATATTGGGCATGACCTCGTTGGGTGCGAAGACCTCATGGTCCAGACCTTCGGCCTTGAGCGCGTCGATGAGATGGCTGGCGGCCTCGCGCGTATCACCTGGCGGGTTGGGGCTGGGTGCGGCAACAAAACCCGAGAGAAACGCGACCTGTTCGTCGGCTTCAGCGTCCAGCGCGGCAATCAGATCGTTGCGGAGTTCCTGGGTCATGGTTTTTCCTTCGGTTACGCCAGACCGGCCAGTGCGTCCCTGGTCTCATCAACGAGGGTTGCCATTATCTCTGCGGCAGGCATGGCCCGTGATGCACCAGCCCCGGCGCCGGCCCACATGACGGCCAGATCAGGATCACCGACGCCAGAGAGCTGACGGGTCAGTGCATTCTGCATGGGAAAGGGAGCTGCTTCGTCTTCCAGGCCCTGGACGCTGGTTAGCAATCGGTTGGAGAGCCCACGGGCTGGCCGTCCGGAAACACCTTTGGTGACGAGCGTGCGCGTATCCCTTTCGCCGGCGGTCAGAAGGGCGATACGGTACGGCTCGGACACCGATGCCTCGGGGCAGGAGAGAAAGGCCGTTCCCAACTGTACGCCGGAGGCACCCAGGGCGAAGGCCGCGGCGATACCCCGGCCATCCATGATACCGCCTGCCGCGATGACGGGGATGTTTACGGCCTGAGCAATCTGGGGCACCAGCACCATGGTGCTGACGGTGCCGCCCATGACGTCCCCCAGGAACGTGCCGCGATGGCCCCCGGCCTCTGCCCCTTGTGCAATCACGGCATCGACGCCGGCGGCCTCCAGCGCAATGGCTTCGGCGACGGTGGTGGCGGAACAGAGCAGGGTGCAGCCTGCGTCCTTGACGGCCGCAACCACGGTCGCTTCGGGAAGTCCGAAATGGAAGGACACAACGACAGGGCGCGTTTCAAGAACAGC
>CALIUG010000281.1 GCA_938048755.1 uncultured Alphaproteobacteria bacterium | reverse complement strand
GCGAGTAAGGACAAGCCAAGGGCGGTCGGTCCCGGATATCGGATTAATTCGGGGACAGCCACCTAATTCGTGAATTAGGTGGCTGTCCCCGAATTCCCTGTAATTCACGGAGGAATAATCGGCCACGCTAACGGCGGGAATGGTCCTGCCGTGGCGGGGTAAAACCCCGCCAGGTCACAGTCTCTGACAGTTTGATCTGCCGGAGGCGGGGGATGTTCGGTGTGGATTTATATGGGCGTGTTAGGCTGGCGGTTCTGGGCCAGGGTCTGAGCCAGCGCGAAGCCTCTCGGCGGTTTGGTATTGATCGGGGGACGGTTGCGAAGATGGTGTCGCATTCGGCGCCGCCGGGTTATCGCCGGACGGTGGAGCCACGGCGTCCGAAGCTGGATCGGCATGCCGGCTTCATCGACCAGATCCTGGCCGATGATCTGAACGCGCCGAAGAAGCAGCGTCACACGATTCAACGGATTTACGACCGCCTGCGCGACGAGCGTGGCTTTGACGGTGGCTACACGACGGTGCGGGATTATGTCCATCCGCGCCGGCTTCGCCTGAAGGAGACGTTCGTGCCGCTGGCGCACCCGGCGGGTCACGCTCAGGCGGACTTTGGCGAGGCCTGGGCGGTGATCGGCGGCGAGACCCGGAAGGTGCACTTTCTCGTGGTGTCACTGCCGCACAGCGACGCCGTCTTCGTAAAAGCCTATCCGGCCGAGACGGCCGAGGCCTTCTGTGAGGGCCATGTATCTGCGTTCGCCTTCTTCGGCGGCATACCCTTGTCCATACTCTACGACAACACCCGGCTGGCGGTGGCGAAGATCCTCGGCGATGGCACCCGCAAGCGCAGTACCCTGTTCGCCGCCTTGCAATCGCATTATGTGTTCGAAGACCGTTATGGCCGTCCTGGCAAAGGGAACGACAAGGGCAAGGTCGAGGGGATGGTGGGCTTTGCCCGACGGACCTTCATGGTGCCGTTTCCCCGGGCCCGTGACTTCGCCGAGCTGAATGCCATGCTCGAGGAGCGTTGCCGCGAGCGGCAGAGCAAGATCCCGCGTGGCGCCACGGCCACGATTGGCGCGCGCATGACGGCCGATCAGGCGGTCTTCGAGGATCCACCCGCGACACCGTTCAATGCCTGCGACAAACGGCTAGGGCGGGTCACCAGTCAGGCATTGGTCCGGTACAAGAACACGGATTACTCGGTTCCAGTCTCTTACGCCCATCGCGATGTGATGGTGAAGGCTTATGTCGATGACGTGGTCATCACATCGGGCGGCGATGAGATCGCCCGTCATCAGCGATCCTATGATGCCGGTGACTTTGTCTTCGACCCACTGCATTACCTGGCCCTGTTGGAACAGAAGGTCGGAGCGTTGGATCAGGCGGCACCGTTACAAGGTTGGGCACTGCCGACCGAGTTCGCGACGCTGCGCCGGTTGCTGGAAGCCAGGCTGAGCCAGAAGAACCGCTGTGCCGCTGGCAAGCGGGAATACGTGCAGATCTTGCGCCTGATCGAGACCTTCCCCCTGGCCCTTGTCCATGGCGCGGTGCGCGATGCCTTGCGGCTCGGCGCCATCAGTTATGACGCGGTCAAGCATCTGGCCCTTTGCCGTATCGAGAACCGGCCGGCGAGACTTGATCTGAACCGCTATCCGCATCTGGCGCTGACCACCGTGACGACGACATCGGCGTCCAGCTACATGAGCTTGTTGTCGGGAGAGACGGCATGACCGCCGCGAGCCAAGCGCCCGAACTATTGCTCCAGCATCATCTGAAGAAGCTGAGATTGCCAACCATGCTCAGGGAATATGAGAAGCTGGCCCGGCACTGCGCGACCGAGAATGTTGATCATGTCCGTTATCTGGCGCGGCTGATCGAACTGGAACTGATCGATCGCGAGGCGCGCATGGTCGATCGGCGCATCAAGGCGGCCCGGTTCCCGGCCATCAAAAGCCTGGAGAGCTTCGACTTCGATGCGATCGCCACGCTCAACAAGAAACTGGTCCTGGATCTGGCCCGCTCGGAGTTCGTTGATCGCCGCGAGAACATCATCGCCCTTGGTCCCAGCGGTGTTGGCAAAACCCATGTCGCCATCGGCATCGGCCTGGCGGCCTGCCAACATGGCATCAAAACCCGCTTCGCCACCGCCGCCGCCATCGTTCACGAACTCATCGAGGCCCGTGACGACAAACGCCTCCTGCGTCTGCAAAGGCAACTCGCCGGCCATGAACTACTGATCATCGACGAACTGGGCTTTGTCCCACTCTCAAAGACCGGCGCCGAGCTGTTGTTCGAACTGATCAGCCAACGCTACGAGCGAGGCGCCACCATCATCACTTCCAACCTGCCGTTTGACGAGTGGACCGCCACGTTCGGTGAGGAACGTCTGACCGGAGCGCTCCTCGACCGCCTGACCCACCACGTCCACATCCTGGAGATGAACGGCAAATCCTACCGCCTGGCGCAAAGCCGGTCGAAGCGAAAACGTTGACCCAGGATCAAGACCGAATATGACAAGGGCCCCGATCGGGGCCCTTGTCATATCATCCGCAACTGGCTGGTTTTTACGCCAACAGAGTGGCCGACTTTGCCGCCGACATTGACACGGCAAACGATCCCGACACCGTCTGGCGGCACGACGAAGACACGGGCTCTATCACGCTTCGCGCGACGCCGCTGGCTTACTCGGTGCTTGGACAGTCAGACGAAGCTCTCGCGCCCGAAATCAAACACAGCGCCGCGCCGGCAGCCACGATCCAGCGTCGCCCCAGCAAGCAAGCGATGTTGATCGAGATGCTTGAAGCTCCCGACGGCGCCACCATCGCCCAGATCATCGATACTACCGGCTGGCAAGCGCACACGGTGCGCGGTGCGATCAGCGGCGCGCTGAAGAAGAAGCTCGGCCTGAACGTAGTGTCCGAGAAGGTAGACGGGCGCGACCGCGTCTACCGGATCGAGTGACCTCGAAAATATGTTGGCCTTGGCAATCTCACCTGTTCGATGATAGGTTACATGTAACTTTTTTAGCGAGGTTTATCATGGCCGACCCGGCTCAATCCACGACCTCTCGCGACAAGGTGCGTGCGCATCGCGCGCGCCTGCGTCGCCAGGGCCTGCGCCCGATCCAGATCTGGGTTCCCGATGTTCGTGCATCCAGCTTCAAGGCTGAAGCTCACCGCCAATCACTTGCCGTGGCATCCAGCGGCGGGGCGCAAGAA
>CALIUG010000280.1 GCA_938048755.1 uncultured Alphaproteobacteria bacterium | reverse complement strand
CTTGACCGGGCCATCCATCTCCAAATCCATCAACACCGCGCTGTCCGCAGATTTGAGAAAAGCCCGGGCTGGCACCATTGACACCTTCACGGCCGCCTGTACCCGTTCGTTCCGATCAGGGATGGATGGCCCGGTCAAGCCGGGCCAAGTCGGTGTGGTAGTTGGATTTCTTCTTGCAATTTTGTTCGCTTTATGTTCTATTATGAGACATGGCATCGAACGTCTTTGGGGTGCATGGGGTTGTGTTCCGGTTTTGAGGGATATCCCCCCTCCACAACATCCTGCTAGGCTGCCCCGACGTGGAGGGGCCATGTCGCATTGTTACGATGTCGCAGTTCTGGGTGCCGGAGTCGCCGGACTGACTGCCGCCTACCGGCTGCGCGACCGCGATGTCGTTGTGCTGGAGGCAGACAGCCATGTCGGAGGGCGCACGCTTTCGGAATTCTTCGAGGACGGGAGCTGGGCCAACTATGCCGCGCAGTATGTCAGCAACGACAAGCTCAAGGTCATCGAGCTCTCCGACGAACTGGATCTGGAGCTCGTGCCGAGCGGCTATCATTCCGATCAGTTCCGAGGTGCGATGACGCCCGAGCAGCAGCGCGATCTCGACCCGTGGCTGCAACGCCTGGAAGCCGAGATGGCCAACCCGCGTCCAGCCGATGCGCCCGAGCTCGATCAGGTGAGTGTGGCCGACTGGCTGGAAGGCGCGCCGGTTCACGTCCAGGACTTCTTCGAGCGCTGGTGCGGTCAGCTCATCTTCGGCGCGAATATGGAAACCTCGCTTTATGGCCTCATGCTGCTGTGGGGCGACCAGAGGACCAGCGCCTTCACCGCCGAGCCGGTGCCACGCAGCAATCGCGGCGACACGGTCTTCCGCGGCGGC
Organism: uncultured Alphaproteobacteria bacterium; assembly: GCA_938048755.1. GTDB lineage: Bacteria > Pseudomonadota > Alphaproteobacteria > SP197 > SP197 > SP197. The sequence goes on along the minus strand of CALIUG010000280.1, from coordinate 3,061 downwards.
ACCAACACCTTCACCAGGGCGCTGGCAGAAGCGAGCGGCGCCGAGATTCGCCAGGGACAAACGGTCACACGCGTTGTCCAGGGTGAGGGAGGCTGCACCATCGAAGTCAGCAGTGCCGATGGCGCAACGGCAATCCGGGCACGGCAGGTGATCTGTGCTCTGCCCGGCACGGTCGCGCGCCATGTCGTCGATGGACTGCCGCAGGAAAAAGCCGCGGCCCTGGCCAACGTCCGTTATGGCCGCAACATCGCAACACCGATCTCGATTCTGCCCGAAGGCCAGAAAGGCCCGCAGATCCTAGTGGTTCCGTCGCGCCACGATGCGGTCTATTGCTCCAACGGCTTTGTCCTGAAGACACCCGGCGACATGGACCGTGACGGCGGGTGTTTCCATAGCTACATCCACGACCGCCATGCGCGCGTGGTGTGGGACGACGATCCCCGCTCCATCCAGTCCGGCGCGCTGCGCACCTTCGGTGCCGCCTTTCCGCATCTGGCCGACCGTGTCGGCCGCATCGGTTTCCGCCGCTGGGAAAACGCCCTGCCCCACTACCATCCCGGCCGCATGGCAGACCTTCCTGCACTCCAGGCATCGGTCGGGGCCATCCATTTCTGTGGCGACTACACCTGGACCTCCAACATGGACGGTGCGGCACGGAGCGGCGAAGCCGCCGCAGAACACGCGCGCGCCGCGCTCTGATCCGTTAGGGAACGAAACATCATGGACATCTTCGAACGCCTGGGCGTCGACCCGATCATCAATGCCAAGGGCCCCGCGACCCGCCTGTCGGGCGGCATCCTGCGCCCTGAGGTGGCACAGGCTATGGTCGAGGCCTCACGCCGCTGCGTCGACATCGCCGCCATGCAGGCCGCAGCCGGTTCCTATATCGCCGAGGTGACCGGTGCCGAGGGTGGTTACGTCACGCCAGGCGCGGCAAGCGGACTGATGCTTTCGGCCGCGGCCTGTATCGCCGGCCATGATTTGGGCGCCATGGATCGCCTGCCCCATACAAGGGGCCTGAAGAACGAGATCATCGTCGCTCGCAGTCAGCGCAACATGTACGACCATGCGGTGCGCACGTCGGGCGCGCGTCTGGTCGAGATCGGCATTGCCGACCGTTATGCCGGTGCCGGCGTGCGGGATGCCGAACCCTGGGAATACGACGCCGCCATCAACGACCGCACAGCCGCCATCTATTACGTCGCGGCACCGGGCAATCAGCCTTCCCTGCCCGAGGTCGTGGCCGTTGCCCATGCAAGCGGCATTCCCGTCATCGTGGATGCCGCAGGCCAGCTTCCCCCCATGGCCAACCTGAAGCGATTCATTGCCGAAGGTGCCGACCTCGTCTGCTTTTCCGGCGGCAAGGCGATTGGCGGGCCCCAGGCATCGGGCATCCTCGCCGGGCGGCGTGATCTCGTGATGTCGGTCGCGATGCAGCATCTCGACATGGATACCGCGCCGGGACGCTGGAATCCGCCCGCTTCGCTCATCGACAGGAACGCCATCAACGGCATGCCGCGCGACGGCATCGGGCGGGTCTGCAAGGTCGGCAAGGAAGAGATCGCCGGCCTCGTGACCGCCCTGCGCCTGGCCCTGGAAGAAGATGCATCCGGTGCCCTGCGTGCGGGCTGGTCACACCACATCGCCAGACTGGCCGAGGGTCTTGCCGGTCTCAACAACGCAACACTCACTCTGCGCGACGACCCCGAACGTGATCCCGTGCCGATGCTGGCCATCACGGTCGACCAAAAGGCCCTGGGCCGGAGTGCCGAAGAGGTGCTGGTCGAACTCGAGCGCGGCAAACCCGCCATCTACATGGAGCCTGGTGAACTGGGCAACGCGACCCTGGTCGCCCAGCCACAATGTCTGGCCGAGGGCGAGGCCGAGATCATGGCCGAACGCATCAAGGCGGCGTTACGCGCATAATTCTGACCGGGGTCACGCAAGTTCCATGAGCGCGCCACATTGCACATGATATGATGTGCCATGGAGCACAGCCACCAACTGACCGAAATCGCTATCGTCGTGACCGTCGCGCTGGGCTGCGGGCTGGTGCTGTCGCGCCTGAAGCAACCTGCGATCGTGGGTTACATTCTTGCCGGCGTGGTGCTGGGTCCGTCCGTCCTGGGGTTCGTGGAGGACCGCGAGCAGATCACCCTGCTTGCCGAACTGGGCGTGTTGCTGCTGCTCTTCAGCATCGGCATGGAACTCGATGTCAGCGACTTCAAGTCGGTCATACGGTTCGCCTTTCTGGGCACCGGCATGCAGATCGTCATTGCGGTCGCCGTCATGTCGCTGGTCGCCCTGGTTCTGGGCTGGTCGTGGCAACACGGCATCCTGATCGGGTTCGGTGTGGCGCTGTCTTCGACCGCCGTTGCCATCAAGCTTCTGGAGGATGTCGGAGAGATCAAGAACGATGTCGGCAGGCGCGCCGTGGCCATCCTGATCGCCCAGGATCTGGCGATCGTTCCCATGATGCTGTTCGTCGCGACCATGGCGCCGAACGAATCCATGCATCTGAGCGATACGCTGCCGCTGATCGGCTCGATCGTGATCCTTGCCGCGCTCCTCTGGTTTCTCGGGCGCAAGGGCCAGGTCAAGCTGCCGATCCGCGAACTGACGCGCGGGCAGGCCGACCTGATCGCCGTCACGGCCATGGGACTGTGTTTTGCCGCGGCTGCGATCAGCGGCCTGTTCGGCATGTCGACGGCCTATGGCGCCTTCCTGGCCGGCCTGCTGCTGGGCAACAGCACCGACCGATCGATGATGCTGCGCTCGACCCTGCCGATCCAGGGCGTGTTGCTGATGGTGTTTTTCCTCTCGATCGGCCTGCTGATCGATCTCAACTTCATCTGGGAGCATCTGGGCGCCATCCTGCTGATGCTGATCATCGTAACCCTGGGCAAGACCGCCATGAATGTGGGCATCCTGCGGTTGCTGAAGGAACCGTGGCCGCGCGCCTGGCTGGGCGGCGTGGCGCTGGGTCAGGTCGGCGAGTTCTCCTTTGTCCTGGCTGCCCTTGGCCTTTCGGTCGGCGCCATAGACAGCGAGGGGTACCGGT
>CALIUG010000279.1 GCA_938048755.1 uncultured Alphaproteobacteria bacterium | reverse complement strand
CTGCTATCAGCACGGTGCCTTTGCTGGTTCGGCGGCAGGCTTTGGCGCGACCTGCTCCATGGCAGGGTATGATTGTGTGAACATCGATTTCGACTGTTATGACGTGGTGCTCAACCGGCCCAAGGCCGCAGCCTATCGTGCGCCGAGCGCACCGATGTCGTGTTTTGCGGTCGAAAGCGTGCTCGACGAGATCGCCCAGAAACTGGATATGGACCCGATCGACCTGCGCTTCAAAAACGCGGTTAAGGAAGGCATGAGCTCGGTCTATGGTCCGACCTTCGGGCCCGTCGGCTTTGTCGAATGTCTGGAGGCAGCACGCGATCATCCCATCATGAAGGCCAAGCTGGGCCCCAACCAGGGGCGCGGCATTGCAGCGGGCTTCTGGCCCAACTTCGGCGGCCAGACCAGCGTTTCGGTCAATGTCACTGATGACGGCCATGTTCTGGTATCGCTGGGCACGCCCGATATCGGCGGCAGCCGCGCCAGCATGTGCATGATCGCAGCCGAGGAACTGGGCATTCCCTATGACCGCGTTCAGGCGATCATTGCCGACACCAGTTCCCTGGGTTTCAACGACACCACCGGCGGCAGTCGAGTCACTCATTCGGCAGGTCTGGCGACGATCGAAGCGGCACGCAAGATTATCGAGATCATGAAAAACCGAGCCGCAAAGGTCTGGGGTATCGAAGCCGACGCCGTGGTCTGGGAAGACGGACAGGTTCGCCCTTCAGGACCCAATGCGGGCGACAACAAGCCGATGTCCTTTGCCGAGGTTGCGGCCATGGCCGCGAGCACCGGCGGGCCGATTGCAGGTCATGCCGAGATCAACGCCGAAGGCGCGGGTGCAAGCTTTGGCGTGCAGGTCGCCGATGTCGAGGTGGATCCCGAAACCGGCCACACCAAGGTGCTGCGTTATCTTGTCGTGCAGGACGCCGGCAAGGCGATCCATCCCGATTATGTCGAAGGCCAGTACCAGGGCGGCGCGGTGCAGGGCATCGGCTGGGCGTTGAACGAGGAATACATCTACAACACCGATGGCAAGCTGCAGAATCCGGGCTTTCTGGATTACCGTATGCCCGTCGCCTCGGACCTGCCGATGATCGATACCGTGATTGTCGAGGTTCCCAATCCCGGCCATCCCTATGGCGTGCGGGGCGTGGGCGAAACGCCCATCATCCCGCCGCTGGCAACCGTGGGCAACGCGGTGAGCCGTGCCATCGACAAACGCCTGACCGACATCCCCATGTCGCCCCCGCGCATCGTGGAGGCGATCGACGGCTAGGGATACGCTGCCATGATCGAGGTGCAGCTCGGTGCAACCTTGCGCTCGCTGGCAGGCGGGCGCACGTCGTTTCCCGTTGAAGCCGCCAACATCAAGCAGTTGCTGGATCGCCTGGGCGAAACCTACCCTGAGCTGGCGCCTGTTCTGGCGCGCGGCGTCGCGGTCGCCATCGACGGCACGCTCTATCGTGATTCCTGGCTGCAGCCGGTGCCCGATGGTGCGGAGGTCTTCCTGATGCCCCGTGTGGCAGGAGGCTGATCCGTGGTGCAGAGCAAGGCAGCAACGGTTTCGGATTACCTCAGCGAACTGCCCGCAGAGCGCCGGGAGGCGATAGAAGCCGTGCGCAAGGCGATCCTTGCAAACCTGGCAGACGGGTTCGAGGAGATCATGGATTTCGGCATGATCGCCTATGTCGTTCCGCTCAGCCGCTATCCCAAGACCTACAACATGAAGCCGCTGATGTACGCCGCACTGGCGAGCCAGAAAAACCACATGGCGGTCTATCTGATGTGCCTTTACTCGGACGGCAGGATCGAGGACTGGTTCACCCAAGCCTATGGCGCCAGCGGCAAGAAGCTCGACATGGGCAAGTCCTGCGTGCGTTTCCGCAAACTCGAAGACCTGCCGCTGGATGTGGTCGGCCAGGCCGTCGCACGCATGAGCGTCGACGACTTCATCGCCAGTTATGAGCGCGCGCGGGGATAGCGGTTTTTGTTGTTCCCTCAGGCGCCGGGCGCGTGCTCCGTATTTTCTTTTAGCCTCAGGCGCCGGCACTCGCTCCGCTCACTTGGCTTCCGGGCCTGACCGGCCCGCCGGTGCCGTCGCACCGGTCGGCGGCCGCTTCGCTCTCGCCGCCGATTGCCTGCACACCGCCGGAGCAGGGTGCGTTTCTCAACCATCTCAGATTAGTGTCACCCCGGCCTTGAGCCGGGGCCTCGACAGGCAGGCGCTGAACTCTCGAGGTCCCGGATAACCGCGTTGCGGTTTCCGGGATGATACCCCTTGGGGTGGTTTGTAGGCGAGAGGCCCCACTTGGGGCCGAGGGGAGCGACCGCGACCCCGCCGCGCTAGCGGCGTTAGCCAAACGAGCGGAGCGAGTGCCGGCGACTGAGGCTAAAGAGACCTAAACCTCGCCCAGACCACCACCGCCGGGAAGTTCCAGAATCAGCCGGTCGCCGGCGGGGACGATCTGTTTTCCCTTGCCCTTGAGGATCTTGCCGCTGGCAAGACGGATGGCGCCGGGTGCGGCATCGCCGCCACCGTCGCGGCCGCGGGCGGGATGGTCAATGCGGTCGAACAGCGCCAGCACGGCAAAGGGCGCGCCCTGGCCGTGTTCCAGCTCGATCACCTGACCGTCGCCGCCGGGGAACCTGCCCTTGCCGCCGGAACCCGGCGTGAGTTCCTTGCGGGTGAAGATCATGGGCGAGATCGATTCGGTGATCTCGACCGGCGTGTTCTTCACGCCCGAAGGGAAGGCCGTGGCCGAAAGGCCGGGCTTGCCCGGACGCGCACCGGTGCCGCCGGAATGGAAGATGGTGACCGAGAACGGTGTGGCATCGCCATAGTCGTGATCGCCGGTCACGCCGTGGCCACCCAGCAGGGAGGGATTCCACAGGCTGGAGCTGCCTTCGGCCGGCACGCTGCCGGGCACGGCCTGGCCCAGGCAGCCCAGAACGACATCGGGCAGCATCTGGCCGATGACGTGACGCACGGTGACCGCAGCGGGACGCGGGGCGTTGACGATGCAGCCTTCCGGCGCGGTGATGCGCACGGGCCCGAGCGAACCGAAATTGTTGGGCACTTCACGCCCGACCATGCCGCGGATGCCGAAGCTGGCATAGGCCTGGGTATAGGTGAGCGGCACGTTGATGCCATAGGGCGACACGCCCGACGTGCCATCGAAATCGATATCAATGCCGACATCACCGATCGTCACGCTAGCCTGCAGGGTCACCGCCTTGTCGTACCCATCGACGACCATGGTCTGGTGCCAGGTGCCACGCGGCAGACGGCGGATTTCTTCGAGCATGGCCTGGCGCGAGGTCTCGATGATGTGGTCGGCGATCTCGCCCAGACCGTTCATGCCGAATTCGTCCATCAGGTCGCGCAGACGGCGGCAGCCGACATCGTTGGAGGTGGTGAGCGAATAAAGATCACCCACGACCTGCACGGGTTCGCGCACATTGGCGCGCACGATATCAAACACGCTTTCGTTGGGTTCCCCGCCATCGAACAGGCGCATGATGGGAATGCACAGACCCTCTTCATAGACCTGCCCGGCATCGGGGCCGAAACCGGGACCGCCAATATCGACGACATGCACGGTCGAGGCAAAGAGCCCGACCGGCGCGCCGTTGCGGAAACAGGGCGTGACCACCGTGAAGTCGAAGAGATGTCCGGTGCCGAGCCAGGGGTCGTTTGTGACGTAAACGTCCCCGTCCTTCATGGTCTCGGGCGTATACTTCTCCAGGAAGAAACCGACCGATGCGGCCATGGCGTTGACGTGCCCGGGCGTGCCGGTGACGGCCTGGGCGAGCATGCGCCCCTTGAGGTCGAACACACCCGCCGAGAGGTCGCCTGCTTCACGCACCGTGGTGGAGAAGGCCGTGCGGATGATCGCCTGGGCCTGCTCCTCGACAATCGCGATCATGCGGTCCCACAGGACCTGCTGGCGCAGACCGGCAGCAAGATCGGCGGTCATGGAGGCAGTCTTTGCCTCGCGCACGAGGAACATGTCGCCATCGGCGCTGACATCACAGCGCCAGCCCGGCGGCACGATGGTGGTGGTCTGGCGTTCGCCGACGGCAGCCGGGCCCATGACGCGGTCACCGGCAGCAAGATCCGTACGTTCGTGAAGGCCTGCGGCCGGGCTGTCGGCATGGCCCGGGAACATGATGGCGCGTTCGCCCGAGGCTGCAACGACACGCGCATCGGTCTCGCCCGAAGCCGTGACATCGGGTTCCTCGCGATGGGCAAAGGCGGTGACCGACCAGGTCAGCACCTCGACCTCGAGCCCTGGAACCGAACGCCCGAACTGGGCGCGATAGGCATCTTCGAAGGCATCGACGATCAACTGGCTGTCGCCCGATTCCATGGGACGGTCCGGCAGATCGATCTTCACCTCATGGCCCTGGCCGACATAACGGGCATAGGCGTGGCGGCGCTCGACGATGGGTGCACCTGCTGCGCCGAGCGCAACGACCTCGCGGGCTTCGGCGATCATGGTGTCGAACAGTGTGTTGAGGGCAGCGGCATCAAAGGCCGACATGCGGACATAACGGCTGCGCACGACTTCATAGGCCACGGGAGCGAGCAGGAAGCCGATGGCCGAACCGACGCCCGCATTGGCGGGAACCACAACCTTGTCGACACCCAGCTTTTCGGCCAGACGGGCGGCATGGAGCGGCGCCGCGCCGCCAAAGGCGATCATGGTGCGCTGGGCGATATCCTTGCCGCTTTCAACGGCATGAACACGTGCCGCAGAAGCCATGTTTTCATCGACAATTTCGATCACACCAAGCGCGGCGGCAGCGGCAGCGAGACCCAGCGCCTCGCCGACATGGGCATGAAGCGCACGGTCGGTCGCGGCGCGGTCGAGCTTCATGGAACCGCCGGCAAAGCTGTCGGCATCCAGACGGCCAAGGCCCAGATTGGCATCGGTCACGGCGGGGCGCTCGCCGCCCCGGCCATAACAGGCCGGGCCAGGCTCGGAACCGGCACTGTGGGGCCCGACCTGGATACGGCCCAGATGATCGACCGAAGCAAGCGAGCCGCCACCGGCACCGATTTCCACCATCTCCACGACCGGGATCTTGAGCGGCATGCCGCTGCCTTTCATGAAGCGATGGGCGCGATCGACTTCAAAGGTGCGGCCCAGCAAAGGCTCGCCGTCATCGATCAGGCAGATCTTGGCGGTGGTGCCGCCCATATCGAAGCTGACGACACTGTCTTCGCCCAGCCGGCGGGCAAGATGGCCCGCCAGGATGGCGCCACCGGCCGGGCCGGATTCGATCAGGCGCACCGGGAAGTCCCGTGCCGTCGCGATGGTGACCAGGCTGCCGCCCGAGGTCATCATCAGGCAGGGAGCCGTGAAGCCCGTTGCCTTCAGCCGGTTTTCCACATCGGCCAGATAGTCCGACATGATGGGTTTGACATAAGCGTTGGCGACCGTCGTGGTCTGGCGTTCGTATTCGCGGATTTCCGGGCAGACATCGCTGGAAAGCGACAACGCCATATCGGGGAAATGTTCGGCCACAAGCGCGCCGATGCGCTGCTCGTGATCGGGATTGGCGTAGGCGTGGAGCAGACCGACCGCAACACTGGTCACGCCTTCGCTTTTGAGCGTCTCGAAATGGGCGATAACGGCAGCTTCGTCCAGCGCGGTCAAAACCTTGCCGGCGGCGTTGACGCGCTCGGGCACGGGCAGACGCAGAGAACGCGGCACCAGAGGCAGCGTGCGATCCGCCATGATGTCGTACTGGTCGAAGCGGTTTTCGTAGGCGATTTCGAGCGAATCGCGGTGTCCCTGCGTGACGAAAAGCGCCGTGACGGCACCCTTGCGCTCGATCAGCGCATTCGTGGCCAGGGTCGTACCGTGCAGGATGAGGTCGATCTCTCCGGGCGCCACGCCAGAGGCCTCAACGACCTCCATGACACCGGCCATGAAGCCATCGGCCGGCGCCTGCGGGGTGGTGAGCACCTTGGCGGTGGTCTGCTCGCCATGCCGGTCGAGCACGATATCGGTAAAGGTGCCGCCAATGTCGACGGCCAAACGAATGCTCATCACTGTCTCCTTTGGGAGCGGTCCCGGCCTGCCATAACCGGCAAGCCTGCGTCGTCATCACGTCGTTCCGGGGACCGGCTCAACAGGGCCCGTTTTGAACCATGGATGTCCTGCCGTCCAGACCCCGAACGCAGGTCTGTTCAGGACCAGTCGAGGTGGAAATCGAACTGGTCGGCCAGAGCCGCCTTGAGTTCCTGCCCCTTGGCATCGGACAGGGCGTCGAGCGGTGGACGCACGGTCTTCCATCGCGCATCGCCCGTGGCATCGGCGAGCAGCCATTTCATGGCCGGGATCGGGCCATAGGGCTGGACGGCAAGGCGGAACGCCTTGATGCGTGCCTGGCGTTCGTCGGCATCGTCCCCCTGCCAGTTGGCAAAAATGCCGTGGATGGCCGATGCGTTGATGTTGGCCGTGGCCGTGATGCAGCCCGAGGCGCCCATGCGCAGGGCTTCGAGCAGCGGCACTTCCGAGCCGGGGAAGGTGTGGAGGGCGGGAACGGCCTTGAGGATTGCCTTGGTGTTTTCCCAGTCGCCGGAACTGTCCTTCAGACCCACTACATGCTCGGGAAAGTCCGCCTGCAGGCGCGCAATGAGGTCAAGGCCAAAGCCAATCACCGCGACGGGGGGGATGTGATAGAGGTAGATGCGGATCTGCGGTACAGCCTTGATCAGCGCGGTGAAATAGGCGTGGATGCCGTCATCGCTGACGCCCTTGAAGTAGAACGGCGGCAGGACCATCACGCCGATGCAGCCCAGATCCATGGCGTGACGTGAAAGCTCGGCCGTGTCGGGCAAGTTGGTGAGGCCGGTGCCGACCATCAGCCGGTCGGCTGGAATGCCGTCGGCAATCAGCGCTTCAAGAAGATGCTTGCGTTCCGCCATGCCGATGGAAAGGGCTTCACCGGTGGTGCCGAACGGCGTGATCGCCGCGCAACCCTGATCAAGCAGCCAATGCGCGTGGCGCACATAAAGGTCTTCGGCAACACTGAGATCATCGTTGAACGGCGTCAGGTTGGGCGAGACGATGCCGCGGAGTTTGTCGGCCATGGTTTTTCTCGTGAGCTGGAGTTCAGGCGACCTGTTTGTGGACCATGGCCCAGGCATCGTCCAGTGCCAGGGTCAGGCGGCGCACAAATTCCTCGATCTCGGCCAACTTGATGACCTGGGGCGGCATGCAGGAGATTCGATCACCGATGGCGCGGACATAAAGGCCGTGGCCATGCGCGGCGTTCATCACGATCTCGCCGACCTTCATGGCGGGATCGAAGGGATCACGCGTGGCCTTGTCGGCAACCAGCTCCAGGCCGCAGAAGAGCCCGACGCCGCGCACCTCGCCGACCAGGGGGTGATCGGAAAGCGCATTCATCAGTTCCAGAAAACGCGGCGCGACGCGGCGGATATGGCCGATGAAGTCGATTTCCTCATAGATCCTGAGCGTTTCACAGGCCACCGCCGCACAGACGGGATGGCCGGCATAGGTGTAACCGTGGCCGAACACGCCGTTGCGGTTGCTCTGATCGACCATGATGTCGTGCAGGTCTTCGCCGAACAGCAGGGCCGAGATCGGGAGATGCGCAGCCGACAGGGCCTTGGCGCAGGTCAGCATGTCGGGCTTGAGACCAAAGGTCTCACTGGCCCAGAGATTGCCGGTACGTCCGAATCCGGCAATCACCTCATCAACCAGAAAGGTGATGTTGTATTTGCGGATCACCGCCTGCATGGCGTCCCAGTATCCCTTGGGCGGGACCAGGGCACCGCCGCCGCCCATGACCGGTTCGGCAAAAAATGCCGCGATGGTATCGGGACCTTCGGCCAGCACGAGGTCTTCGAACTCCTGCGCCATGCGTGCCGAGAACTCTTCCTCGGACTCGCCATCCAGATGGAAGCGGTAGTAGTTGGGATTGGAGAGGTGCCGGAACATGGGAAGCGGCAAGCCGAACCCGGCATGCATGTGGGGCTGGCCCGAGAGACTGACCGCAGCAACCGTGTTGCCGTGATAACCCCGGATGCGCCCGATGATCTTCTTGCGTTCGGGCTGGCCCATGGCTTCGCTGCGGTACCAGAGCAGCTTGATTGCCGTGTCGTTGGCCTCCGAGCCCGAACACTGGAACAACACGCGACTGAGCCCATCGGGCGCGATGTCTGTCAGCGCTTCGGAAAGCTCCACGACCTTGGGGTGGGTGCGGCCATAGAAGGTGGGCGAGAAGGCCAGCGCCTCCATCTGTTCGGCAGCGACCCGGGCCAGGCGCTTGTGACCGTAACCCAGGGAGTTGCAGCCCAGGCCGGAGATGCCGTCGATGTATTCGCGGCCCTCTTCGTCATAGATGAAGACACCCTGCCCCCGTTCGATCACCACCGGGCCGGTTTCGCGGATCGTGGCGAGATCGGTCTGGGGATGCACGTGATGGACAAGATCCCGGGCCTGCCAGGAATTGGGAGCATGGGTCATGAGGTTTCTCTCCGGGCCGCAGAAATACGGTGCTCATCATAAGGTCCGTAATTTTTACTTGAATACCAATCGCCTTTTTGGCCGAGTCTTGTGAGAGATTTTCAGCCAGAGGCTACGGGATCAACGCCATGACGGCTTATCTGGATGTCCGGCACCTGCAGATGCTGCGTGCCATCGCCACAACCGGGCGGGTCACCGACGCCGCGGAACTGCTGGGCCTGACGCCTTCGGCGCTGAGTCACCGCATCCGCGAAGCCGAACGTCGGCTGGGCGTCACGCTGTTCGTGCGCCTGCACAAGCGCCTGCGCATGACCCCGGCTGCGGAGTATCTGGTGCAGGTCGCCGACCGCATCCTGATCGATCTGGAGCGCGCCGAAGCCGATGTGCGGCGCATGAGCCACGGCGTGACCGACGTTGTCCGCCTGGCCGTGGAGGCCTACAGCTCCTATCACTGGCTGCCGCATTTTCTGCGCCACCTGCGCGGCATCCGGGCCGATATCGACCTGCAGGTCATGGCCGATGCCAGCCGCAACACCCTGCACCATCTGCTGAACCGCCATATCGACCTTGCCGTCCTGCCCGCTGGTGTCGCCCAGTCCGGCACCGTGACCATTCCGCTGTTCGACGACGAAATCGTCTTTGTCATGGCGCCGGACCATCGCCATGCCGGAAAGGACTTCATCGAAGCCGGCGACCTGGAGGGCGAAGACCACATCACGACCCATCTGACACCCAGTCCCAATCAGGAGTTCCTGAGCGTGATGCGCCCGGCCGAATCCTATCCGCGCTGGACGACACCGATCGAACTGCCCGAGGCCATCGTGGAACTGGTCGCGGCAGGTCTGGGCACCAGCATGCTGGCGCGCTGGGCGGTGGAGCCGACCGTTGCCACAGGCCGTCTGGCCATGGCCCGGCTGACCGCCGACGGCCTGCCCCTGAAATGGTCCGCCGTGATCCGCCAGGAAGACGCCGAAGATACTGCGACCCGCGCCATGGCCGATCTGCTGGCTGCGTGGTGCGCCACCGACAAACTGGGTTTTCGCCGCGCATCCGCGTGAGCACACCAACGGGAAGGAAAGGATCACCATGCAGATAGGGTTCATCGGACTGGGCACCATGGGATTGCCCATGGCATCAACCCTGGTCTCCGCAGGACATGCAGTGACCGGCTTTGACCTTGCACAGGATGCCTGTGAGGCTTTCAGACTGGCTGGCGGAACTCTCGCCGACAATCCCGCCAATGCCATGGCGGAGGCCGAAGCCGTGATCACCATGCTGCCCGAGGGCCGTCATGTGCGCGAGGTACTGCGCCCCGAGGTCCTGGGCGCCCTGCCGGCCGGCCGGTTGCTGGTTGATTGTTCGACCATTGATGTCACGACAGCCCGCGACCTTGCCGGGATGGCACAGGACTATGGTCACGCCTTTATCGATGCACCGGTTTCCGGCGGCGCGGAAGGTGCGGCCAAGGGTGCGCTGGCCTTCATGACCGGGGGCGACCCCGAGGCCGTGGCACGCGCCCAGCCGCTGTTTGATGCCATGGGCAACAAGGTGCTTCACTTCGGACCTGCGGGATCCGGTCAGGCAGCCAAGGCCTGCCACAACATGATCTGCGGCATCACCGCGCTTGGCGTGTGCGAGGCCTTTGCCCTCGCCGATGGCCTGGGGCTGGATCACGGCGCCTTCTTCGACCTGTGCCGCAACGCCGCCGCGCAGAGCTGGATTCTGGAGAATCGCTGCCCCGTGCCCGGGCCCGCACCGGCGGCACCAGCCAGCAACGGTTACGCGCCGGGCTTTGCCGCACGCCTGATGGCCAAGGATCTGGGACTGGCCCAGGAGGCTGCGCAGGCCTGCGGCCATGAAACGCCGTTCGGTGCCGAAGCCGCGCGCCGGTTCGCCACGTTCACACAGGAAACCGGTGGCCATCTCGACTTTTCTGCGATCTACGAGACGATCCGGAAGGCGGAGAGGTGATGCAAAACCAAACACCCTTCCGGCTTGACCGGGCCATCCATCTTCAACAGGTGATCCAAATGCAGCCGGTGAGAATTGGCAAATCAGGTCGAGGCATCTGAACGAAGCAAAGCCAGGCGGATTGGCCTCGGTGTTCGGAGATGGATGGCCCGGTCAAGCCGGGCCAAGCCGGGGTAAGGAGAGAGCGTGGTCGCCGCAGTTCTGCATGGTGGTCTGGAGGCCTTCGAGCATGTGTGACAGTCGCGCGTTATGCTCCGGTTCCGCCGCAAGGTTGCAGCATTCTGCGGGATCGGTTTCGAGGTCGTAGAGTTCGATGAACCCATCTTCCTGTACCACCAGCTTCCAGCTGTCCTGATGCCAGGCGCGCTGCAGGATCGGCTCGTGGAGGCCGTAATGCTGGGTCATCAGGCCGTCACGCCAGTACAGTTCCCCTGATCCCAGCAGGGGCCTCAGGCTCTGGCCGTGCAGGGGATGGTCTGTCTGCAGCCCCACGGCCTCCAGGATCGTGGCCGGGAGGTCCATGCTCGAGACCAGCGTATCCCGCCGCAATCCTGCCGCCACGCCGGGGCCGCGCAGGGCCAGGGGAATGCGCTGGGTTTCCTCAACCATCAGGCCGCCCTTGTTGGCGACCCCGCCGTTCGAGGCGAGGGCATCACCATGGTCGGTGTTGAAGATGACGAGCGTGTTTTCGGCAAGACCCAAGCGGTCAAGCGTGTCGAGGACTCCGTTGAGGGCGGTTTCCACCAGGGCCGCCTGTTCCAGAGCGCGCCGGGCCATGAGACGCCAGCACGCCTCGTTGAGATCGAGCGCGCGCTGCCAGCCATCGCGATAGTCACGGTGGTGTTGCGGTCGGTGCGCGAGGTCTGAACCGAAGTTGCCGGGTAGGACGACGTCGCGATCTGGGATCATGCCGTCGAACCCCGGTGCGGTGATGTAGGGTGGATGGGGGCCCCAGGGGTCGACACGCACGAAAAACGGTTCGCCAGCGAGGGATTCGATCCAGTCCCGGGCCAGACTCGAAACAAAAAACGCTTCATGGGTTTCTGCCGGAGACCGCAGGACCGCAGAGCCGGACTCATAGGCAAACCAGTCGTCGACCTCGGCAAGGTTGCAGTTCGCGCCCGCCGTCGCGCCGGTTTCACCAGCCAGCTCAATGGTCGCGACCGGATCGGGAAGCCCGTGGCGTTCGAGGTAGTCGCGATAGGCCGGCTCGCCATAGGGATAGCCGTAGCCCGGCACGGACCAGCCTTCAAAGCCGAACGCGTCGGCGGCCCGATGGTTGTCGACATGCCATTTGCCAAACCATGCGCAGCGGTACCCGGCTTCCTGCAACGAGTGGTGAATCATCCAGTCGGTGGGATCGAGGCCTTCGCGCCCGCCAAACCGGCCGTCGTTTTCCGTGAGACCATGGGCGTGCGGGTAGAGGCCCGTGAGCATGGTGGCGCGCGCCGGGCTGCAGATCGGCAGCACCGTGTAGGCGCGATCAAAACACGTACCCTCACGGGCAAGGCGCGACTGCAGGGCAAGAGACGAGGCCACAGGGCCACGATTGGCCAGCGGCTGATGGTCGGCAACCAGCCAGACGATGTTGGGTGATTGCCTTCCCGTCATGCCTTGAGTTTCAGATTTTCGGGATCGTAAGGCGCTTCATGCAACCGGCGCGCCGGATGGTCCCGGCCCAGCAGCGCAATCATCAGGTCATCGCGATCCGCGGCATGGCTTTCGACAAAGCCCAGCGCAATGCAGCGCCCGGTCCGGTATCCCGTGGTTCCCGACGTAACGAAACCGACCGGCTCTCCGCCAGCGATGATGGGACTGTTGGCGTGCGGGTCGCTGTCGCCGGCTTCGATTTCCAGCCTGACAAAGGTCCAGTCCGGCGCAGCGTCACGTCTGGCGAGTGTTGCCTCCCGGCCACGGAAATCACCCTTGTCGAAGGCAACGAAGCGTTCGAGTCCGGCATCGAACGGGGTGTACTCAATCCCAAACTCGGCCTGCCAGCCGTGGTAGCCCTTTTCCACACGCATCGCATTGAGTGCATAGGAACCGAAATCGGCGAGGCTCAGGTCCGCACCTTCGCGCCAGAGCGCTTCGTAGACGGAAGGCATCTCGTCCATCGCCATATGGAGTTCCCAGCCCAGTTCTCCGACAAAGCTGACGCGCATGGCCAGCACGGAAGCCCCGGCGACCGTGATCTGCGAGGCCGACATCCATGGCGCAGCACCCGCAGAGAGATCGGCATCGGTCAGGCGGGAGAGCAGGTCGCGGGAGCGCGGACCCATCACCATCAGAGTGGCGCGGGTGCCGGATTCATCGATGAGGCTGACGCTGCCGTCATCGGGAAGGAGCCGGCGGAAGGCATCAAAGTCGCGCTTCTCGGCGAGCGTGGGCCCCAGCAGCAGGAAGCTGTTTACGGCCAGGCGGGTGATCGTGGCTTCGGTGAAGACCATGCCCTTTTCGGAAAGCACATAACGCAGGCCTACCCGTCCGACCCGGGGCAGACGCCCGCAGAACAGCCAGTCCAGCCATGTCGCCGCGCCGGGACCCTCAACGCGGTAGCGGGTGAAACCGCAATGGTCCATGACGCCGACACGATCACGCACGGCTTCGCATTCGGCACGCACCGCCGGTTCCCAGCCTTCATGACGGAAGCTCAGATGGCCGGTGTCGCGCACCGTGTCGGTCTGGAACCAGAGGGCACGTTCCCAGCCACCGATCTGACCGTGGACCGCACCTTTGTCCGTCAGTGTCTCATGCAGGGGGCTGGTGTTGACGGGCCGCCCGGCCTTCCACAGGCGATGCGGATAGGGGGCGGCATACTGATGTTCGTAGAGTTCGCTGATGCGGTCGGCGGCATAGTCCTGGGTCGCCCAGTCACCGAAACGTCGGGGATCCCAGGCCCAGCTGTCCCATTCGGTTTCACCATGCAGAATCATCTCGGCAATGGCTTTGCCGGCAGCAGGCCCCTGGCAGAAGCCGATCTGGATGGCACAGCAGTGATAGGCGTTGGCAAGGCCGTAGGCCGGACCGACCAGTGGCTGTGCGTCGGGCGCATAGGGGATGGGGCCGTTGACGAAACGCTGAATGCCAGCCTCGTCGAGCATGGGAAACATCTCGGCTGCGCCGTCATAGATGGCTTCAAGCTGGGAGAGGTCGTCGGCAAACAGCTCCTGCCCGAACTCGGGCGGCACGCCATCCAGCCAGACCAGATTGGTCTTGTGGCCATAGGAGCCCAGCAACAGGCCGCCGCGTTCCTGACGGAAGTAGAACTCCTTGTCGGGGTCACGCACGATGGGGAAACGTTCGGTGCGTTCGGCCACCGCGGCCATGTCTTCGGTCACGACATACTGGTGCGCCAGGCTGACGATGGGGAGGTTCTGGCCCATCATGGCCGCGACCTCACGGCCCCGGAAACCGGCTGCATTGACGACGGTTTCGGCGCGGATGTCGCCGTTGCGGCAACGGAGCGTCCAGCTGCCGTCGGATGCCTGATCCATGGCTTCGACGGGATTGTGACGCAGGATGCGTGCGCCCAGGCCCCGCGCGCCCGTGGCAATGGCATGCACGATCTGGGCGGGGTCGATGGCCCCTTCATAGGGATCATGCAGACCACCGACCAGGCCATCGCCCTTCAGGAAGGGATGCAGGCGTTCCATGTCAGTGACATCAAGGATCGGCATTTCCAGGCCCTGGCCGCGGGCAATGCCGGCGATGGTCTGGAGGTGATCCATGCGCTCGATACTGTGGGCGGGATAGAGGCAGCCGTCGATGTGATAGCTGAAGGGGTAATCGACATCGCGGGCGACCTGTTCGTAGAAGCCCTTGGCGTAGTACTGCGCGCGCATGTTGCCCCAGTTCGCCGAAAACGGCGTCACGTGACCTGCCGCATGCCAGGAAGAGCCGGCTGTCAGCTCCTCGCGCTCGACCAGCAGCACATCGGTCTCTCCGGCCAGGCAAAGCTGATAGAGACAGCAGACCCCGGAGATACCACCACCGATGATGACGATACGCGCCTGTTCCATGCTTTAGTGGTCCGACAGAAGCGTACCGAAACCAGGCACCGCATCCTTGATGCCCAGGGTACGCAGCGTGTGCCAGTAGAGCGCAGCGTTGCAGGCCACGATGGGTTTGTTGTGCCGGGCTTCCAGCTCCGCAATCAGAGCGACCACCGGCAGGGCGGTACCGACCTGAAGAATGGCGTCGATCCCCTCGGACGCCACCGCGGCAAAAACCCTTCGGATATCGTCGAGCGAGGTTTCGACAATCTCCGGCAGAGAGGGCGCTTCCGTGCCCTTGATCGCGACCACCTCGAACCCGGCCTCTTCGGTGTTGGCCTGCACCCTGGCATCGACTTCGGCATTGAACGGCGTGACGACGGCGATGCGTTTGGCACCCAGAACACGCAGGGCCTCATAGTCGGCCGCCGAGGCGTTGAGGACGGGAATACCGACCTTGTCCTGCAGATCAGCACAACGGGCCGCCAGCTTGGCAGGGCCGCCAGGGCCGGCATCGGTCGTCAGACCAATGGCAAGCGCGGCCGGCGTTGCATCCATCAGCTTGTCGGCCTCGTCGAAAAGGTCATCAGAGATGTTGTCGCCACCCAGGCGGAAGCGCTGCATCTGGTTGGTCACACCGTCGGGGCGCAGAGCGTTGAGCTCGGGCTCCACGACCGTGTTCATGGCCGGAGTCATCACGCCAATCACGGCACGGTGGCCAAGGGTATCTGTCATGAGGTTGTCCTTTGTTATGTTCGCCTGGGGCTCACCTGCGCCAGCCCGCTCCCCCACCCGGCCGCCCAATCAGGATACTGCCGTGGGTAGCCGGGTGGGGGAGCGGGCTGGTGCTGCACATCATTCAAAATACTTCTGCATGCCCGCGAAACCATTTTCGAAAATTCCGACGCCCACCAGTTCGGCCATGGCCTGGGCATTTTCATCGGCAACATCGAACCACACTTCCCAACTTGTGAAGGTCTTCTCGCCCATGGTCACGGGTTGGAATCGCTGGGTCGCGACGTAGTTCCAGACCGGCAGGGGGGATTCCACGATGTCGTAGGTAAAGCTCGTTTCGCGGTCGTTGAGTGCCAGCAGGGTTTCGCGGATGACCCCGCCATCAGGCAGCACCAGACGGCGCAGACAGCCGACCTGATCGCTTGCCTTGCCACCCTCGATCTCGGCAGAGGCAACGCCGGGGTTCCATTCCACGACGCCGTCGAAACGGCGCAGGACAGGCCATATAGCGGTGATGGGCGCGTCGATCACGGCACTCTTGAAAAGATGCATCAGGGTTTCCTTTCGCTTTGCGATGGCCATCGCCAGCCCGCTCCCCCACCCGGCCACCCACGGCAGTATCCTGAATGGGCGGCCGGGTGGGGGAGCGGGCCGGAGCGAACGGCGGACAACGCCGTCATGACATGACCTTTGGCAGAAGAATGGGAAAACGCTCACGGATGGCACGGTCCGCATCGGACGGAATGTGGTCCGGCATGGGTTCAGCCAGGATGGCGGCAACCCGTTCGCGGGCGCGATCCCAGAGGGTGGGGGAGCCGTCCTTCTGCCAGTCGGCGATGCTGCTGCGATCCCCCAGTTCGGGATAGAGATAATCGCGCTTCATCAGGCGCATGGTTTGGTCGGTGCCCAGGAAATGGCCTTCGCCATGGACGACCGCTTCGATGACATCGACCGAGAGCGTCTCGGGCGACACCTCGATCCCGCGCACCGTGCGCAGGATGGCGCCGTGCATGTCGTTGTCGATGACAAAGGCCTCGGCCGATGCCGCCATGATGCTGCCCAGCATGCCGGCCGAGAGGTTGACCATGTTGGAGCCGGCATGGGCTGTCAGCGCGACGGTAAGGCCCTTCTCGTAGCCGGCCTGATTGTCGGCCTGCTTGGCATCGGTCATGCCCGCACAGGCGGTGGAGGGCAGGCCAAGGCGATGGAGCAGTTGCGAGGCTGCCGCGCTGGCAATGGCGCATTCGCCCGAACCCCCGGTCATGGCGCCGGTGCGCAGGTCCGAAATAAACGGCATGAAGGCTGAGATCACCGGGTGGCCGGCCTTGATGGCGTTGACATAGATAACCCCGGCCAGACATTCGGCCAGACCCTGCGCCAGAGCCCCGGCGAGCGCCGCAGGACTGGTGGCGCCGGCCTGACCGGCCGAGCAGGTCTGGATCGGCATGCCGCGTGCGATGGCGCGTTCCATGACGAGGCAGCCTTCGGTCGCAAAGCGCATGGGCGGCACGACGTGGACGGCCGCCACGAAGCAGGCCGGACGTTCGGCGAACGGTATCCCTGTCGCCATGGCCACCATGTCGGCAACCTCGTCGACGGTTTCGGGGGCGGTGAAGGAAAGACCGATGGGTTTGGTCGTGCCTGACAGGCAGGCATAGGCGGTGTTGATGTCGAGCGTGCGCTCATCGGGCATGTCGCGGGCCACGGTGGGACGCAGGAAGTAGTGGATGTTCTCGCAGGCATCGACCACGCGGGCGAGGTCCTGGAGATCACGCGCAGTGGAATCCCGGTACTGGCCCGTCGCGCCATCCAGCACCTGCACAGCGGCCCCGCCGACCCCCAGATGAACCCGCTGGTCACCGATGTTGAGGTCCCGTTCAGGGAGGAAGCCGAACACGGTGGTTTCCCGCGCTGCCAGAGCGAGTGTGGCTTCGGCCATGGCACGAGGCAGAAGGACACGGCCGTCGTCACCCATACGCGCACCAGCCGCGACCATGGCGTCGATGCCGCGTTGGGGCGCACCGGCTAGCCCGACACGTTCCAGCAGTTCAAAGGCCGCGTCGATCACCTGATCGGCGGCGTGATCATCGAGAGGCCGCAAGGCACCGCCGGGAAGACCGGGCACGACAACAGGCGCTTCCTCCACGGCTGACGCCCGTGGGGCGCGGCGGCGTGCCGGTCGTCCCTGTGAGCTGGCGGAATCATCCATGCGGGCCGTCTTTCACCTGTCGTTCCATGCAGGCTAGGGAGAGTCCTTGCATGTGCGCAATTGCATAAAACCAGCGATCTTGTGAATTCTGTCCCTCAATCGCTCCGATCTCAGGCTGTCACGAGATAGGTGTCGTACTCCAAACGGCTCGCAATGGCGTCGAATTCAGCCATTTCGGTGCGTTTGATGGCCGAAAAGGCCTGATGCAGCTGGGATCCCATCAATTCTGGAATCAGAGTGGAGGCTTCGAAGCGTTCGATGGCGGTCGGCCAGTGGCGTGCCATGGCGGGGCCGCAGGCGTGCTCCTCGCCGGGTTCGGAAACAGGGCCGGGATCAAGCCTGTTTTCGATGCCATGGGCCATGCCGGCAAGGATGCTGGCCAGCACGAGGAAGATGTTGGCATCCGCCCCGGCGATGCGATGCTCGACCCGGCGCGATTCCGGGCCGCCGCGCGGGATGCGCAGGGCGACATTGCGGTTGTCGTGCCCCCAGGTCGGCGCCATGGGCGCGTGATGCCCGCCCGCGAACCGCCGATAGGAGTTGCGGTGGGGCGCAAAGATCAGGAACGCGTCCGCGGCCGTGATGCCCAGGCCCGCGACGGCATGGCGCAACAGATCCTCGTTGGCGCCAAAGGCATTGTTGCCGTCATCATCGACCAAGCTGGCATGGACGTGCAGGCCGCTGCCCGCGAGATCGCGGGAAGGCTTGGCCATGAACGAGGCGATGAGGCCGTGTTTGGCTGCCACACCCTTGATCACGCGCTTGAGCATCTGGGCGTCGTCGGCCGCCTGTAGAAGGTCGCCACTGTGATGCAGGTTGATCTCGTACTGGGCGGGCGAAAGTTCCTTCACCAGGCTTTCCAGCGGCAGACCCATGGCGACACAGGTCTGCTGCATCTCAGAAAGAATCGCGTCCTGTTCGTGCATCAGGTCGGCGCTGAAGAGCTGGCCGCCGATCTGGGTGTCGCCATTGAGGCGCGTTGCGGGCAGGCGTGGCGCGCCATCCTCGGCGCGTTCCTCGCGGAACAGGTAGAACTCAAGCTCGGGCGCAACGACGGCATGGAGGCCATGGCCGGCCAGCCGGTCGATGGCGTTGTGCAGAACCGTGCGCGGATCGAGCGGCCAGGCATTGCCGTCTTCGTCATGCATGTGAACGATGAGCGACGCGGTCGGGCGCGGCAGCCACGCCAGGCGTTGCAGGGATGACATGACCGGTCGGCAGACACCGTCACCTTCGCGTGTGCCCTCAATGACGGCGGGAACATCGCGGCCCCAGATATCGCAGGTC
This sequence comes from uncultured Alphaproteobacteria bacterium, assembly GCA_938048755.1. GTDB lineage: Bacteria > Pseudomonadota > Alphaproteobacteria > SP197 > SP197 > SP197. The sequence goes on along the minus strand of CALIUG010000279.1, from coordinate 4,657 downwards.
GCAAGATCGATGGTCATGCCGGTGGTGCCGCCTGCAACCTCGACCAGCTTGGATGCGGGCAGCCACTTGCCGCGCACGACACCGTTGAGGTCGGTCATGACGATCTCGACGGTTTCGAGATCGGGGTTTTCCTGCAGGAACTGGCGGGCCGTGTCCTGGGCGGCACTGGCATCAAAGGGAGTCATGGTCTCATCCGATCTATGTCAAAGAGGCTTTGCCCGGATTCGGGCTGAATCGCAATCTTCGTGATAGAGTCACACGGTTTTGCAGGGGCTGATTCATGACCGAACTCAAGGGCATCTTTGCCGCAATGACGACACCGCAGGATGACAGCGGAGAGACCATCGACGAGGGTCGGTACCGCGATCATATCGACCATTTGATCGAAAGCGGCCTGCATGGCCTGGTCTTGTGTTCAGGCACCGGCGAATACGCCTATCTGCGTCCGGAAGAGCGGCGCTGGCTGATCGAAGAAGGTGTGCGCCATGTCGGCGGGCGTGTGCCCACCGTTGCCCAGACGACCGAGCTGGGAACCGCGACCTGCGTGGAAAACGCCAAAGCGGCTGAGGGTGCCGGAGCGAGCGCCATCATGGTGATGCCGCCCTATCTGGAGCCGCCAGGGCCCGATGGCGTGTTTCTCCATTACGAAGCCATCGCAAAAGCGGTTTCGATTCCCGTCGTCATGTACAACGTGCCCGCCCAGGCAGCGCCCCTGTCGGAGGATCTCTACCGCCGTCTGCTGGAGGTTCCGGGTCTCGACTACGTCAAGGACAGTTCCGGTGAACTCGCCACGCTGCAGGGTTTCATCGGCGTCGGCTGCAAGGTGCTGTGCGGCATCGACAGCTATGCGCCCTATGCCCTGATGGAAGGCGCGGTGGGCATGATCTGGGGTGCGACCAACTTCATGCCGCGCGAATGTGCCACGCTCTACGACCTGATTGCCGCCGGGGACCTCAACGGCGCCATGGCGCTGTGGGCAAGGATGCGGCCGGTCTGCCTGTGGCTGCTTTCCAACAGCCATGATGTTGATTACCTGACCGGCGTGAAGGCCGCGTCCGGACTGGCCGGCCATCCCATGGGCCCGCACCGCCGGCCTCTGACAGCGCCCAGTGACGCCGCCATGCGCGAACTGGCCCAAGCGATGGAGCACCTGAAAGCATGAGTGCCGACCTAACAGGCAAAACGGCCCTGGTGACCGGGGCCAGCAGCGGCATCGGTCTGGCAACCGCGCGCGCCATGCTCGACGCCGGATGCCGGGTCATCTGCATGGCACGACGCACCGCACCCATGGAAGCAGCCTTCGGCGATGCGCCAAACGCTCTGATCCAGGCGCTGGATGTCACCGATGACGCGGCTTTGGCGGCCCTGCCCGGCAGCCTGCCGGAAGACTGGCGCGCCATCGACGTGCTGTTTGCCAATGCGGGATCGGACCTGGGTGGACGCGCGCATTTTCTGGACGGGCCCATCGCCGATTACCGCAACACCATGGCGGTCAACATCAACGGGGTGACGGGCCTGGTCCATGCCCTGCTGCCCGGTATGCTGGCGCGCGGTTCCGGCGATCTCGTGGTGACCGGTTCGGTCGCCGCTCTGGCAACCTATGCCGGCGGCAGCATCTATGCCGCCAGCAAACATGCCGTGCACGCTTTCTGTGACGGCCTGCGCAAGGACCTGGCCCACGACCCCGTGCGGGTGATCGAGATCATGCCGGGCACTGTGGAAACCGGCTTTGCCGCCGCACGCCGCCATGGCGATGAAGCCGAAGGCAAGGCGTTCTATGATTCCTATCCCGCCGTGCTGAGCCCGGAGGACATCGCACAGACGATCCTTTCCGTGCTGGCCCTGCCACAACACATCAATGTCGACAGCGTGGTCGTCAGACCTACGGGCGACAAGGGTTGAAGCGCGCATGACTCCCGGTCAGAAACCAACATCGTCGCAACTCGGGTGAACGCGGACATGCAGGTCAGCCATGGGCATTCTGGAATTTCTAGCTGAAGCCAACATCCGGGACTGGTTGCAACGTCGCAAACCATCGGTGCCCAGGACTTCGACACCGTCTGGCGGTACCAAACTCGGAAAGCCCTTCGAGCAGCACCTTCTCGACGAGATCAAGGATCTGATTGCCCAAGCGCACGACGCGGAGGAACCAGGAAGGAAAGCGTTGCTTGCCAAGGCAAACAACCTTCAGATTCAGCTTGTGGTTTCCTATGAGGCGCAGGGCCAACACCTTCTGGCCAGAAGGGCCGAGCAGTCGATCCTGCAGTTCAGAAACACGCTTGGCGCACCGGAAACACGACAGGGAAGCTCGGAAGTCCGGAAATGACCGCAAGCACCCTGAAACTGGAAGCCGAAGCCGCGCGGCGTCACACGCCCGCCTTTGCCTGGCCGACCCTTGTCTTTGCCATCGCGCTGCTTGCCGGATTGGTCGTGGTGACCTGGCTGGGTGCGGAGCGCATCCTTCCGCTCTGGCTGGCGGGCGTGCTGAACGGCATGCTGATGTTTGCCATCTACACGCCGCTGCATGATGCCAGCCACAACGCCATCCTTCCCCGGCGCAAGGGCTGGATGTGGGTCAACACGGCCGTGGGCATGGCAAGTGCAGCACCGATCTTCATGTTTCATCACCACCACAAGAAATCCCATATCCAGCATCACAATCTGGCCAGTACCGAGGATGATCCCGACCAGTACAGTTTCGTCGGGTTCTGGTCAGCCTTCCTGGTGAAGATCCCGATCACGCTGCTGCACTACCTCAACCCGGTCACCCTGTGGCGCGATTGTCACCGTTTCCGCATGCCACCCGGCGAAATCGCCATCACGATGACGCTTTACGTGGTGTACATCGCGGTCATCGCCTTTGTGCTGGCGCAGGGCTACTGGCTGGAGTTTGTGGCGCTGTGGCTGGTCCCCTGGTTCCTGGGCAATCTCATCATGCTCACGACCTTCGGATGGTTGCCGCATCAGGTGGACCGCGCGCAGGGCCGCTATCACGACACCCGCATCGCGCTTTTCCCCGGCGGCGACATCCTGTTCCTGTGGCAGAACCTGCATCTGGTACACCACATGCTGCCCATGGTGCCGTTCTACAACTACCGCAAACTCTTCACCAAGATCCGCCCCATGATCGAAGCCCATGGCGGACGCATCGAGGGCCTGGTGCCGGGCAGCAAACCGATCGGCTAGAACTCAGGCCCGGCGCGCCAGGTTTTCCAGGTGAGAAGGGCGTTGGCACCAAGACTCGCAATCGGCTCGGGCGGCAGGCGTTCGGGTTCATCAAAGGCCAGCATATCGGCGACCATGGGATCGTTGCCGCCACCGGCCAGTTCGGCGGCCAACATGCCCGAGAGTGTGCCCTTGGCGATACCGACGCCGTTCTGGCAGCAGGCGCTGAAGAGGCCGGGTTCGCGTTCCCCGAAGGCCGGCACACCGTTGCGCGACAGGCACAGACGCCCGCCCCAGCGATGTTCCATGGTGACCTCAGAAAGCATGGGAAAGCGCGCGGCAAAGCTGGCGACATGACCACGGGCGACCCGGTCCAACCGCGTCTGATCAACCTCCATGGAGGGATCATAGGTAAAGCGGTTGCGGATCAGGATGCGCTCGCCACCAACACCGCTGACCCTGCGCACCGTGGTGCCCTGCGGATCGGCCGGGGTCGCAGACCAGCGCGGCTCACCAGCGAGCGTGCGCACTTCGTCAGGCGTGAGCGCACGGGTGAGCGAGGCATAGGTGAAGATGTGCATCAGGCGGTTTGCATAAAACCCGAAGCTGTTGGCGTGACCGTTGACCCCGAGAATCACGCGCGGTGCCGTGACCGAACCTGCCGGTGTCGTGGCACGCCAGTCCGGCCCTGTTTTCTCGAGCCTGGTGACCGGTGTGGACTCATAAAGGTCCACCAGGGGAGCTAGCCCCTCGGCAAGGCCGCGCACGAAGAGCGCGGGCTGAATCATCACGGTTCCCGGCGCATGGAGCCCGCCGCGATAGAACTCCGTGCCGGTAATGCGCCGCATCTCCTCGGCATCGAGCAAGGTGTGCTCTTCACCCAGCGCCTGGAGATGGGCGGCAAAAGCTCTGTTGTTGGCAAGGCCCCGCTCGGTCACCGCGGCGTTCATCTTGCCCACGGGATCAAACGCTTCCTGCGGCAGGCCGTATTCCTCCACCGCCTGGGCGGCAAAGGCGATGGCGGCGCGGTTCATGGCGATCTGACGTTTGTCGCGATCGATCCTGCCGCCGTAGCCGTCCGAGGAGATATCGTGGGGCAGATCGATCATGAACCCGGCATTGCGGCCTGAAGGACCGGTTCCGATCCGTACGGCATCAAGCAGCACAACGCGTTCACCAGGGCGCAACTGGGTCAGACGCCGCGCGGCGGCCAGACCGGCAAAACCGGCGCCGATGATGAGCCAGTCCGCCGTGATAGCTTGGTCCAGCACCCCAGGTGGCGGCGGTGTCTCCAGCAGCGCATTCCAGCCGCTGAGGCCGGGATCGCGCGGCAGGCGTGAAACATCAGGATTGATGCGGTCGCTCATCCCCAACGCACTAACGGGTCCAGGTGTGGCGTGCAAGGCCGCGTGGCAGGCGCTCCGGATTTGCCAGTGATGGGGAACAATGCGAGTTTGCGCACTGTGGCCTGCCCCACAGAGGTGGTCCACCT
>CALIUG010000278.1 GCA_938048755.1 uncultured Alphaproteobacteria bacterium | reverse complement strand
CCACGTTCTCCTGCCTGAAGGCGTGGAGATGGTGATGCCCGGCGACAACATCACGATGGATGTGGAACTGATTGCCCCGATCGCGATGGATGAAGGCCTGCGCTTCGCCATCCGTGAAGGCGGACGCACCGTCGGCGCCGGGGTCGTCGCCGAAATCGTCGAATAAGTTTACCCACGCGAACGCGCGGAACAGGAGAAGTACCATGGCGGGCCAAAATATCCGCATCAGGCTGAAGGCCTTCGATCATCGCCTGCTTGACCAGTCGACGAATGAAATCGTCGGTACGGCCAAGCGGACCGGTGCTCAGGTCAAGGGCCCGATCCCGTTGCCGACGCGAATTGAGCGGTTCACCGTTCTGCGCGGACCCCACATCGATAAGGAGTCCCGCGAACAGTTTGAAATCCGTACCCACAAGCGTCTGATCGACATTGTCGAACCCACCCCCCAGACCGTCGATGCTTTGATGAAGCTCGACCTGGCGGCTGGTGTCGATGTCGAGATCAAACTCTGAGGAACGTGTGATGCGTACCGGTATGATCGCAAAGAAGATGGGCATGAGCCGCGTCTTCACTGAAGACGGCGGGCACGTGCCTGTGACCGTGCTGAAGGTTGACGGCAACGAAGTCGTCGCCCAGCGCACGGCCGACCAGGATGGCTACGTCGCCGTCCAGATCGGGGAGGCGCCTGCCAAGGCCAAGCACCTGACGCGCTCGCAGCGCGGCCAGTTTGCCAAAGCTGGCGTGGAACCCAAGCGCAAGCTTGTGGAGTTCCGGGTCAGCGATGACGCGGTCCTGCCTGTCGGCGCCCGTATCTCGGTTGAGCACTTTGTTGCCGGCCAGATGGTGGACGTTGTAGGCCAGACCAAGGGCAAGGGTTTCGCCGGCGCCATGAAACGCCACAACTTTGGTGGCATGCGCGCGAGCCACGGTGTGTCCGTGTCGCATCGTGCCCATGGTTCAACCGGTAACAGCCAGGATCCCGGCCGTGTCTGGAAGGGCAAGAAAATGGCAGGTCACATGGGCGATACCCGCGTGACGACTCAGAATCTCAAGATCGTTGCCACGGATGCCGAGCAGGGACTGATCCTGGTTCAGGGTTCCATTCCCGGTGCAAAGCAGGGCTGGGTTCTGATCTCGGATGCCGTCAAGGCCAAGATGCCGGAAGATCTTCCGTTCCCGGCAGCATTGATTGAAGACGCCCAGCCGGCTGTCGAAGAAGCTCCGGCAGAGGCTGCTGCTGAGGCTCCCGCTGAAGCAGAAGGCGCTGGTGAAGGTGAAGCCGAGTCCGGGGAGGACAGCTAAGTCATGAAGGCCGACGTTCTCACACTCGACAACAAGAAAGCCGGTTCGGTCGACCTGGCAGAGGCCATCTTTGGTCTTCCGTCACGTCCCGACATCCTGGCGCGCGTCATCCAGTGGCAGTTGGCCAAGCGCCGTGCCGGTACACATTCGACCCAGCGTACGGGGGATGTGCAGGGTACGACCAAGCGTGTTGGCCGTCAGAAAGGCGGCGGTACAGCACGTCACGGTAGCCGCAAGACCAACATCTTCCGCGGTGGCGCAATCGGGCATGGTCCCGTCGTGCGCAGTCACGCCTACGATCTGCCCAAGCGCGTCCGCGCACTGGGTCTGAAGACCGCACTTTCGGTCAAGCAGGCCGAGGGCAAGCTGGTGGTGTTGGAAAACGCCGAGATGGAAGCGCCCAAGACCAAGGATCTGATCGCACGCTTTGCGGCCATGGGGCTTGGCAAGACACTGGTGATCGACGGCGCGGCAGTGAATGAGAATTTCCGCCGCGCGGCATCGAACATTCCCGGTGTCGATGTGCTGCCCACCATGGGTGCCAATGTCTACGACATCGTTCGGGCCGAAACGCTGGTGCTGACCAAGGATGCCGTTGCAGCCCTTGAGGAGCGACTCTCATGAGCTTGTTGAAGAGCTACGACATCATTCGCCGCCCCGTGATCACGGAAAAGTCGACCCAGGGCGGCATGTACAATCAGGTGACCTTCCAGGTTGATCCCAGTGCGACCAAGCCTGAGATCAAGAAGGCCGTCGAAGAGCTGTTCAAGGTCAAGGTGACGGCAGTCAACACCCTGAACCAGCAAGGCAAAACGAAGAGGTTCCGGGGCCGTATGGGTCGCCGCAACCATGTCAAGAAAGCAATCGTGACCCTGGCCGAAGGTCATGCGATCGACGTGACGACGGGAGTCTGACATGGCGATGAAACCCCATAAGCCGGTAACCCCGGGTACGCGCGGTCTGGTTCGTGTTGACCGTTCGCACCTGCACAAGGGCAAGCCGGTCAAAGAGCTCACCGAGGGTCTGAAGAAGTCCGGTGGTCGCAATGTGCATGGTCGCATCACGTCCTATCACCGTGGTGGTGGCCACAAGCGCCGCTATCGCATGGTCGACTTCAAGCGTCGCAAGTTCGATGTCGTCGCCACGGTCGAGCGTCTTGAATACGATCCGAACCGTTCGGCCTATATCGCGCTTCTGAACTATGACGATGGTGAGCAGGCCTACATCCTGGCGCCCCAGCGCGTGCAGCCCGGTGACAAGGTCGTTGCCGGTGACCGTGTCGATATTCGCCCCGGCAATGCCATGCCGCTGCAGAACATCCCGGTCGGCACGATCGTGCACAACATCGAGATGCGTGCGAAGGCCGGTGGCAAGATCGCCCGTTCGGCTGGCAACTACGCCCAGCTGGTGGGTAAGGATCAGGGATACGCACAGCTTCGTCTGAGCTCTGGCGAAATGCGCATGGTGCGCGGTGAGTGCATGGCCACGATCGGTGCCGTGTCGAACCCCGAGCATCAGAACCGCAAGCTGGGCAAAGCCGGCCGCACACGCTGGCTGGGCAAGCGTCCGGTTGTTCGTGGCGTGGTCATGAACCCAATCGATCATCCCCATGGTGGCGGCGAGGGCCGTACCAGTGGTGGCCGTCATCCGGTGACCCCGTGGGGCAAGCCGACCAAGGGCGCACGTACGCGTTCGAAGAAAAAGGCGAGCGACAAGCTGATTATCGCACGTCGCCATCGCAAGAAGCGCTAGGAGGACCACAGTGTCGCGTTCTGTCTGGAAAGGTCCGTTTGTGGACGGTTATCTGCTCAAGAAAGCAGAGGCTGTGCGCGAATCCGGGCGCAAAGAAGTGATCAAGACCTGGTCACGCCGTTCGACCATCATGCCGCAGTTCGTTGGCCTGACGTTCGGTGTCTACAATGGCCAGAAACACATGCCTGTGCTGGTGACCGAGAATATGGTCGGTCACAAGTTTGGCGAATTCTCGCCCACGCGGAACTATTACGGCCACACGGCCGACCGCAAGGCGAAGAGGGGCTAAGCCATGGGTAAGCGTAGTACGGAGCGTCAGCTCCCCGACAACGAGGTTCGCGCCATGGCGCGCTCGCTGCGCACCAGCGCACGCAAGCTGAACCTGGTTGCCGAACAGATTCGCGGCAAGGCGGTGTCGAAGGCTCTGGCCGAACTCACGTTCTCCAAGCGTCGTATCGCAGTGGACGTGAAGAAGGTTCTGCAGTCGGCAATTGCCAATGCCGAAAACAATCACGGGCTTGATGTCGACCGCCTTGTGGTGGCCCGTGCATCGGTTGGCCCGAGCCTGAAGATGAAGCGGTTTCGTCCTGCCGGTCGGGGACGTATTCACCCTTACCGCAAGGAATTCAGCAACCTGGAAATCATCGTCCGGGAAGCTGCCGAGAGTGAGGACTGATGGGACATAAAGTTAACCCGATCGGGCTGCGGCTCGGCATCAATCGCACCTGGGACTCGCGCTGGTACGCCGAGGGCGCCGATTACTCGCGGATGCTGCACGAAGATCTGGCGATCCGTCGCTATGTTCACAAGCAGCTTGCCCAGGCCGGTGTCAGCAAGGTGATTGTCGAGCGTCAGGCTTCCAAGGTTCGTGTTTCGGTGCATACCGCGCGTCCTGGTGTGGTGATCGGCAAGCGTGGCGCCGACATCGAGAAGCTGAAGCAGGCTCTTCAGGCGATGACGGAAGCGGAAGTCACGGTCAACATCGTCGAAATCCGCAAGCCGGAAGTCGACGCGACCCTGATTGCCGAGAACGTCGCCCAGCAGCTCGAGCGTCGTATCTCGTTCCGTCGCGCCATGAAGCGCGCGGTGCAGTCTGCCATGCGCCTTGGCGCAGGTGGCATTCGCATCAATGTTGGCGGTCGTCTTGGCGGCGCGGAAATCGCGCGTGTCGAGTGGTACCGCGAAGGCCGCGTGCCGCTGCATACGCTGCGCGCCGATATCGATTTTGGCCGCGTGACTGCCCAAACGGCTTACGGCGCGCTGGGTATCAAGGTCTGGGTGTTCAAGGGTGAGATATTCGCCCATGACCCCATGGCTCATGATAACCGCGATTCCGAAGTCCAGGGCGGACAGGCAAGGGGCTGAGGGAAGGGTTGAGAGATGCTTAGTCCGAAACGCACAAAGTTTCGCAAGGCGCACAAGGGTCGCATCCACGGCAACGCGAAGGGCTATACACAGCTTAATTTCGGTGCCTATGGGATGAAGGCACAGAGCGCCGGCCGTATCACGGCCCGTCAGATCGAGGCAGCGCGTCGCGCCATCACCCGCTACATGAAGCGTGCGGGTCGTGTCTGGGTGACGGTGTTCCCCGATGTTCCGGTTTCGACGAAACCTGCCGAAGTCCGTATGGGTAAGGGCAAGGGTTCGCCCGAATACTGGATGTGCCGGGTGAAGCCTGGTCGCATCATGTTCGAGCTGGACGGTGTCGACGAGAATATCGCCCGCGAAGCAATCCGGTTGGGTGCGGCAAAACTGCCGATCCCGATCAAGTTTATCCAGCGCCTGCACTAGGGGAGTGAACGGAGATGAAAGCTACCGACGTTCGCGCCATGAGCGCTGACCAGATGGGCGATGAGCTCCTGAGTCTGAAGAAGGAACTGTTCAACCTGCGTTTTCAGCAGGCGAGCGGAGCCAACGAGAACACTGCACGCATGCGGCAAGTTCGCCGTGATATTGCACGTATCAAGACGATCCAGGGCCAGTCGGCCCGCAGCGGATCGTAAGGGAAGTAAGCTATGCCGCGTCGAGTGATGCAGGGAGTGGTAACCAGCAAGTCCGGCGACAAGACCATCGTGGTCAACGTCGACAGGCTGATGAAGCACCCGATCTACAAGAAAACCATCCGTCGTTCCAAGCGCTACCATGCCCATGATGAGGCAAACAGCGCGAAGGTCGGCGACAAGGTGCGCATTCAGGAATGCCGTCCGCTTTCCAAGCTGAAAAGCTGGATCGTGGTTGGCGAAGAAGCCTGACTGCGGCTGATTTGAGGACCAGGATATGATTCAGCAAGAGACGAATCTCGACGTCGCGGACAATTCCGGCGCCAAGCGTGTCCAGTGCATCAAGGTGCTGGGCGGGTCCAAGCGCAAGACGGCCAGTGTCGGCGATGTCATCGTCGTGGCGGTCAAGGAAGCCCAGCCCGACGGCCGTGTGAAGAAGGGTGAGGTTGCGCGCGCCGTGATCGTGCGCACCGCTAAGGAGATTCGCCGTCCAGATGGCAGCGCCCTGCGGTTCGACCGCAATGCGGCGGTGATCATCAACAAGCAGAACGAACCGATTGGCACACGTATCTTTGGCCCGGTGACCCGCGAACTTCGTGGTCGCAACTTCATGAAGATCATTTCGCTGGCGCCGGAGGTGCTCTGAGATGGCTGCTAAGATCAAGACAGGCGACCGCGTTGTCGTTCTCTCCGGTCGCGACCGCGGCCGCCAGGGTGATGTGACCAAGGTCAGCCCGCAGGATAACCGCGCCGTGGTGAGTGGCATCAATGTCGCGCGCCGCCACACGCGCCCCACGCCCCAGGAGCCGGGCGGAATCGTGGACAAGGAACTCTCCATCCACATTTCCAATCTGGCACTTGTGGATCCCAAAGATGGCAAACCGACACGGGTCGGTTTCCAGACGCTCGATGATGGCCGCAAAGTTCGCGTGGCACGTCGTTCGGGCGAGATCATCGACACCTGACGGGACCTGGTATTATGGCTACCGCAAGGCTCAGAGAGCATTACACACAGACGGTTCGTCCCGCGCTGATGGAGAAGTTCGGGTTCAAGAACATCCATGCCACGCCGCGTATCGAGAAGATCGTGCTGAACATGGGTATCGGCGAAGCCGTTGTTGACTCCAAGCAGGTCGAGAGCGCTGCCAACGAACTGACCCTGATCGCAGGCCAGAAGGCCGTCGTGACCCACGCCAAGAAGTCGATTGCGAACTTCAAGCTGCGTGAAGGCATGCCGGTGGGCACCAAGGTCACGTTGCGCGGGACCCAGATGTATGAATTCCTTGATCGGCTGGTCACCATCGCATTGCCGCGTGTTCGCGACTTTCGCGGGATCAGCCCCAAGAGCTTCGATGGCCGTGGCAACTATGCCATGGGACTGAAAGAGCAGATTGTGTTTCCGGAAATCAACTATGACGAGGTGAGCAACGTCCGGGGGCTCGATATCGTCATCTGTACGACGGCAACGAACAACGAAGAGGCGCTTGCGCTTCTCGAGGGTTTCGACATGCCGTTCGTCAAGAACTGAACGACGCGGTTAGAAGGGAAACGACATGGCCAAGAAAAGCGCCATCGAGAAGAACAACATGCGCAAGCGCCTGGTTGCCAAATACGCAGCCAAACGTGCCGCACTTCTCGAGATCGCCAACAATCGCGAGCTGCCGATCGAGGAACGCTTCAAGGCGCGCCTGGATCTGGCCAAGCTGCCGCGCAATTCTGCCAAGGTGCGTATCCGCAATCGTTGCGGTGTCACTGGACGTCCGCGCGGCTATCACCGCAAATTCAACATGTCGCGAGTCTCGCTGCGTGATCTGGCCTCCGAAGGTCAGCTTCCCGGCGTGGTCAAGGCGAGCTGGTAAGGAGGCCGCGCCATGATGACAGATCCATTGGGCGATATGCTTGCCCGCATCAACAACGGACACATGCGCCGCAAGGCACAGGTGAACTGCCCCGCTTCAAAGCTGAAGGAAAACGTTCTGGAAGTGCTGAAGCGCGAAGGCTACATCCGTGACTATCGCCGCAAGGAAGCCGAGTCACCCAAGCCTGAACTCGTGATCGAGCTCAAGTACTATGAAGGTGAGCCGGTGATCCGCGAGATCGGCCGTGTGTCCAAGCCTGGCCGTCGTGTCTATTCCAATGTTCGGGACATGCCGAATGTCTATGGCGGACTGGGCATCATCATCATGTCGACCCCCCGTGGCGTCATGACCGATCAGGAGGCCCGCGTTGCCAATATCGGCGGCGAAGTCCTCTGCAAAGTGTTCTGAGGTAGAGACCATGTCACGCGTAGGCAAAAATGCCGTTCCCATTCCCTCCGGCGTCGAAGTCGCGATTGCGGCCGGCCATGTCGAGGTAAAGGGCAAGAATGGCACCCTGCGGCAGCACATCCTTCCCGACGTCACCGTCGAGAAGTCCGATGATGGTGTCGTGGTGAAACCCAACTCGAACTCGAAGCAGGCTCGTGCCCTTTGGGGTACGACACGCGCCAACATCCAGTCGATGGTGGTTGGCGTGACAGAAGGCTTCAAGCGCCAGCTGGAGATCCAGGGCGTTGGTTACCGTGCCCAGATGCAGGGCAAGACCCTGCGGCTGCAGCTTGGTTACAGCCATGATGTCGAGTTTGCTGTGCCCGAAGGCATCACCATCGAATGTCCCACCCAGACCGATATCGTGGTTTCGGGCATGGACAAGCAGCGGGTAGGCCAGGTGGCCTCCAACATTCGTGGCTGGCGTCCCCCTGAGCCCTACAAGGGCAAAGGTGTGCGCTACAAGGACGAATACGTGCTGCGCAAAGAAGGCAAGAAGAAGTAGGACATAGGTCATGAAGTCGGCAAACCAGATGCACCTGCGGCGCAAGAGCCGCATTCGCCGCCAGCTGAAGCTGAGGAGCGGCACACGTCCGCGCCTTTCGGTCTTCCGTTCGGGCAAGCACATCTATGCCCAGGTCATCGACGATCAGTCGAGCCGCACGCTGGCTGCTGCTTCGTCGCTGGAAAAAGACATGCGTGAGAGCAAGCCGACCGGTGCCAACGTCGAAGCTGCTGGCGAGGTCGGCAAGATGATTGCCGAACGCGCCGTTGCAGCCGGTGTCAGCGAGGTCGTGTTCGATCGAAGCGGATACCGTTATCACGGCCGGGTCAAGGCTCTGGCGGAGGCCGCCCGTGAAGGCGGCCTGAAGTTCTAAGCCGGTAGCGGCAGGGAAGAGGAAGTAACGATGGCAATGCAAGGTCAGCGCGGTCCAGGCCGTAACGATCGGAACAACGATCGTGGTGGACGCCGCGGTGGTCGCCGTGGCGACAACGACGGCGGTGATGAGTTCCTCGAAAAGCTCGTCAGCATCAACCGCGTCGCAAAGGTCGTGAAGGGTGGCCGGCGCTTCGGTTTTGCCGCACTGGTCGTCGTGGGCGACCAAAAAGGCCGTGTCGGACACGGTGCAGGCAAGGCGCGTGAAGTGCCCGAAGCCATCCGCAAGGCAACCGAAGCCGCCAAGCGCAACATGATCCGTGTGCCACTGCGCGAGGGACGCACCCTGCATCATGATGTCGTGGGCAAGTATGGTGCAGGCCATGTCGTGCTGCGCACCGCACCTCCGGGTACCGGTGTCATTGCCGGCGGTCCGATGCGTGCCGTGTTCGAAGCGCTCGGCGCCCAGGACGTGGTCTGCAAGTCGACCGGCAGCTCCAACCCGCACAACATGGTCAAGGCGACGTTTGATGCCCTGGTTCACACCATGTCGCCGCGTGCCGTTGCTGCCAAGCGTAACAAGAAGGTTGCGGACGTTCTGGGCCGCGGACCTGAGTACACCCCAGAGGGCTGATCACCATGGCGAAGAAAGACAGTGGGGCCAAACGTCTGCGTGTGACGCAGATCGGCAGCCCGATCGGCCGTCCGGCCGATCAGCGCCAGACCCTTGTTGGTTTGGGCCTGAACAAGATGCACCGCAGCCGTGAACTGGAGGATACGCCTTCGGTCCGCGGTATGATCACCAAAGTCTCGCACCTGGTCCGCTGGGAAGAGATCTGAACGCGCTTTTGCGCGCACCAAGAGAGATTGCCATGAAGCTCACCGACATTCGCGATAACGCAGGCGCAACACACGCCAAGAAGCGCCGTGGCCGTGGCATCGGCTCTGGCCTGGGCAAGACCGGTGGCCGCGGCCACAAGGGTCAGGCCTCACGCTCGGGTGTGGCAGTTGCCAACTTCGAAGGCGGCCAGATGCCGATCTATCGTCGTCTGCCGCGCCGTGGTTTCAAGAATCCCAATCGTGCCGACTATGTGGGTGTGAACCTTGACCAGATTCAGGGCGCCATCGATGCCGAGCGCATTGATGCCAAGGCTTCGATCACGGCCGAGGTCCTCAAGGAAGCCGGAATCATCCGCCAGGTGCGCGATGGTATCCGTCTGCTGGGCCGTGGTGAACTCACGGCCAAGATTGACATCACCGTTGCCGGTGCAACCAAGACAGCGGTGGCAGCGGTCGAGAAGGCCGGCGGCAAGCTGACCGCAACGGTCGTGAAATCCGAAAAGAGCGATAGCGCCGAATAGGGCGGGCGGAACAAAGCCACATGGCATCCTCAGCCGAACAAATGGCCGGCCAGCTCAGTCTAGGAGCATTTGGCAAGGCAACCGAACTCAAGAAGCGCCTGTGGTTTACCCTGGGCGCTTTGATTGTCTATCGGCTGGGCACCTATATTCCGATTCCGGGTATTGACCCGGCAATCCTGAACGACATCTTCGAGCAGCAGCGCGGCGGCATCCTGGATGTCTTCAACCTGTTCTCCGGCGGTGCCCTTGAGCGCATGACGATCTTTGCACTCAACGTCATGCCCTACATTTCGGCCTCAATCATCATGCAGCTGATGACCACGGTTTCGCCCAAGCTTGAACAGCTCAAGAAGGAAGGTGAATCCGGCCGCAAGAAGATGAACCAGTACACGCGTTACCTCACGGTGCTGCTGTGTCTGGTGCAGGGTTACGGCATTGCCGTGGGCCTCGAGTCCATGACCGGCAGTATCGGGTCAGCCGTCATTGATCCCGGCTATTTCTTCCGTTTCACGACGGTCGTGACTCTCCTGGGCGGGACGATGTTCCTGCTGTGGCTGGGTGAGCAGATCACGCAGCGTGGCGTGGGCAACGGCATCTCGCTGATCATCTTCTCGGGCATTGTGGCAGGTTTCCCCGGTGCACTTGGTCAGTTGCTGGAGATGGGCCGTGTCGGCACGCTTTCGCCCTTTGCCATCATGGCGATCATCCTGGGCGGCCTGGCGCTGATCTACGGCATTGTCTTCATGGAACGCGCCCAGCGTCGTCTGATTGTCCAGTATCCCAAGCGTCAGGTGGGCAATCGCATGTTCGGTGGCGAGAGTTCGCATCTCCCGTTGAAGCTCAACACCGCAGGCGTGATTCCGCCGATTTTCGCAAGTTCGATCCTGCTGATGCCGGCAACGCTGATCAGCTTCTCGGCAGCAGGCGGTCCGGCCTGGCTGCAGGATGTGCAGTTCTACCTGGGTCGTGGCCAGCCGCTTTATCTGATCCTGTTTGCCTCGGCGATCATCTTCTTCTGCTTCTTCTATACGGCGGTGGTGTTCAACCCGGCCGATACAGCAGACAACCTGAAGAAGAATGGCGGGTTTGTTCCCGGTATTCGCCCCGGCAAGAACACGGCCGAGTATCTGGATTACGTGCTGACACGCCTGACCACCGTTGGTGCAATCTATCTGACCACGGTCTGCCTGATCCCGGAGTACCTCATCGCCAAGACCGCAATACCGTTTTACCTGGGCGGAACGTCTCTGCTGATCTGCGTAACAGTGACGATGGATACGGTTTCACAGATCCAGTCGCATCTGCTGGCGCATCAGTATGAAGGCCTGATCAAGAAGTCGAAGCTGAAGGGCCGCAAGCGATGAAACTGATTCTGCTTGGACCTCCCGGAGCAGGGAAGGGCACACAGGCGCGCCGTCTGATGGACGCTCATGCTATTCCCCAGCTTTCGACCGGCGACATGCTTCGCGCCGCCGTTTCTGCCGGTTCGCCCATCGGCAAGATGGCCAAGGAAGTCATGGATCGCGGCGATCTGGTTTCTGATGACATCATCGTCGGCATGATCGCAGAGCGGATTGATCAGCCCGACTGTGCCAACGGTTTCATTCTAGACGGATTTCCCCGTTCCGAACCCCAGGCACAGGCACTCGACACAATGCTGGCCGAGCGTGGCCTGGCGCTGGACCATGTCATCGAGATGAAGGTCGATGATGAAGCGCTGGTCGAACGTTTGGCCGGACGCTACACCTGTGCCAACTGTGGCGCGGGATACCATGACAGATTCCAGATTCCTGCAGTGTCAGGCGTCTGCGATTCATGCGGCGGAACAGAGTTCAAGCGTCGCGACGACGACAACGAAACGACGGTGCGGTCACGCCTGCAGGTCTATCACGACCAAACCGCGCCTTTGCTACCCTATTATCGCGCAAAAGCTGTATTGCGACAGGTCGACGGCATGGCCGACATCGATGAAGTCACGGTTCAGATCAACGTGGTTCTCAAAGGCGGAAAATAGACGATGACAATGATTGACTCGTTGCGCTTCGACCCTATAATCCGCCGCCCATCCCGGAAACCAGAGCGGTTTTACCGGCTCATTGTCATTGGCTAAGGAGCGAATGCCTTGGCGCGTATCGCTGGTGTAAATATCCCGACCTCAAAGCGGGTCGAAATTGCGTTGACCTACATCCATGGCATTGGCCGGACGAAGGCGAGGGAAATCTGTGCAAACGCTCAGATTCCTGCCGAACGCCGGGTCAATGAAATGACCGATGCAGAGGTCTTGCAGGTTCGTGAACTGATCGACAGCAACTACATGGTTGAGGGTGACCTCCGCCGTGAAGTGGCGATGAACATCAAGCGTCTGATGGACCTTGGTTGCAATCGCGGTGTTCGTCATCGTAAGGGTCTGCCCGTGCGCGGTCAGAATACCCATAACAATGCGCGCACCCGCAAGGGCAAGGCGCGGCCGATTACCGGCAAGAAGAAGTAGGTCAGACCGATGGCACGCGAAGCAACACGCGTCAAAAGGCGCGAGCGCAAGAACATCACGTCGGGCGTGGCCCATGTGAATGCGTCGTTCAACAACACCATGATCACGATTGCTGATGCCCAGGGCAATGCGATTTCGTGGTCGTCAGCCGGTGCCATGGGCTTCAAGGGTTCGCGCAAGTCGACCCCTTATGCTGCTCAGATGGCTGCCGAAGATGCCGGCCGCAAGGCACAGGATCACGGCATGCAGGTGCTGGAAGTCTTTGTGAAGGGCCCGGGTTCAGGACGTGAGTCCGCGCTGCGTGCCCTCTCGGCCGTTGGGTTTCAGATCACCGCCATCCAGGATGTGACACCGATTCCTCATAACGGCTGCCGTCCGCGTAAACGCCGCCGCGTCTAAGGCGTTCTCCGGGCAGGTCGCGACTTGCCCGGCACTCGTTTGAAGAAGATTTTGAGCTGGCCACGAGCCGGCGCGCGCCGCAACGAAGCGGCGCCAGAGACAGTGAGGTCGATGGCGACATGAACAGAAACTGGCAAGCACTGATTAAGCCGAACAAGCTTCAGATCGAAGCGGGTATCGATGGCACGCGCGAAGCGACCATTGTTGCCGAGCCGCTGGAGCGTGGTTTTGGCCTGACGCTGGGCAATGCCCTGCGTCGTATCTTGCTGTCCTCCCTGCAGGGTGCGGCAGTGACTTCGATCCGCATCAACAACGTGCTGCACGAGTTCTCCTCGATTGCGGGCGTCCACGAGGACGTGACCGACATCGTGCTGAACGTGAAGGCGCTCTCGCTCAAGGCGCACAGCGAAGGTTCGCGCCGCATGACGCTGAAGGCCAAGGGCCCTGGTGCGGTGACCGCGTCGATGATCGAACCCAATTCCGAGATTGAGGTCATGGACCCTGATCACGTGATCTGCACGCTCGATTCCGATGCCGAACTCAACATGGAGTTCACGGTCGACACGGGCAAGGGCTACGTGCCTGCCACGCAGAACCGCCCCGAGGATGCACCCATCGGTCTGATCCCGGTCGATGCGATCTACAGCCCGGTTCGCAAGGTTGCCTACAAGGTCGAGAACAGCCGCGTTGGTCAGGTTACCGATTATGACCGTCTGGCCATCACGCTCGAGACCAATGGTGCGGTGACGCCCGAAGATGCTGTGGCTCTGGCTGCACGTATCCTTCAGGACCAGCTCCAGCTCTTCGTCAACTTCGAAGAGCCGGAAGTTCGCGTCGAGCACGCCCAGGCGGCCGAGCCCGAGTTCAACCCGCATCTGCTGCGCAAGGTTGACGAACTTGAGTTGTCCGTCCGTTCGGCCAACTGCCTGAAGAACGACAACATCGTCTACATCGGTGATCTGGTTCAGAAGACCGAGGCAGAGATGCTGCGCACGCCGAACTTCGGCCGCAAGTCGCTCAATGAAATCAAGGACGTGCTCTCGCAGATGGGTCTGCACCTGGGCATGAAGATTCCGAACTGGCCGCCCGAGAATATCGAAGATCTGGCACGCCGCCTCGAGGATCCGTTCCACTAAGTCTTGTCGTTGAATGCCGCCTGAGGCGGCTTTGGTTGTGAAGAAAGAGAGATCGTCATGCGACATCGTCTGTCGGGCCGCAAGCTGGGGCGTACCAGCTCCCACCGCAAGGCTTTGCTGAAGAACATGGCTGCCGCGCTGATCAAGCACGAGCAGATCAAGACGACCCTGCCCAAGGCCAAGGAACTGGCCCCGCACGTGGAAAAGCTGATCACGCTGGGCAAGCGCGGCACGCTGCATGCGCGCCGTCAGGCGTTCGCGCAGCTGCGTGATGAAGCCATGGTCGCCAAGCTGTTTGATGTCCTGGCGGAGCGTTATGGCTCACGTTCGGGCGGCTACACGCGCATCATGAAGGCCGGCCATCGCTTTGGTGACGCCGCCGACATGGCGATCATCGAATTCATCGACCGTGACGAAGACGCCAAGGGCCAGGATTCCGGTCCCGTCATGATGGATGATGAGGACGAAATGGAAGCTGCCGCAGCGTAACGCAGGTGCTATCCAAGGATGTTGAAAGGGGCGGCCCCATAAGGAGCCGCCCCTTTCTGTTTCCGAGCATGCTGCCGCACAATGCTCAGAAATCCGGACTCCGCCAGGTCTCGACGCCGCTCAGAAGCGTCAGCAGAACCCGGGTGCGGTCAATGTCATGGGAGGCAATCTCGAAAAGGTTCTGATCGATGACGATCAGGTCGGCGGCCTTGCCGACCTCCAGAGATCCCGTGATGTCATCCTGACGCAGGGTATAGGCGCCGTTGATGGTATAGGCGGCAATGGCAGCGCCCACGTCGGGGAGTTGCTCACCATTGCGGGTGAGGGCGTGCTCGATGGAGACGAACGGGTTCATGGTACTGACGTCAAAATCGCTGCTCATGGTGACGATGGCGCCGGTCTCCCAGACCGATGCAATCGGGATGGGGTTGCGTGCACGTTCGCCCAGGACGTACTCGGTGTTCTCATAGTACTCGTGGGGATCGGTCCAGTCGCCGGCAAGCTGGAAGTCGGCAATGACATCGAGCTCGGCAAACCGCGCGATGTCTTCCTCGTCGAGTAGCTCCAGATGGGTAAGGCGGTGCCGTCGGTCGACGGTGAGACCATTTGTGTCTGCCGCGGCCTCGATCGCGTTCAGGGCCTCGTGGATACCGCGATCGCCGATGGCATGAATGTGGAAGTCGAATCCGGTCTTCTCAAGCTCGGTGATGTAGCGGGTCATCCTGGTTTCATCGAAGTAGTTGAGGCCCCGGTTGCCGGGAATCCAGCCGTAGTTGTAGTCATAGGGGGCCTTCATGGCCGCTGTGGTCGTGGTGGGAATGCCATCGGCATAGATCTTGATCTGATTGATGCGCAGCAGGCTCTGGGGATCGTTGCTGTAGAGCGCTTTCAGGCGCTCGATCTGGCTGTCGTCCTGCTCAGGGTAGCCCCAGAGCCCCAGAACCGTGCGGACATTCAGCGCATCGTTGTCCGCGGCGCGTTGCCAGACCTCGTGATGGTCGAGTTTCCAATAGACCCTGGCGTCGGCAATCGAGGTGATGCCCTGGCTCGGCATCTCCTCCATCATGTCCAGAAGGCCGTCATAGGCGAGATCAAGCAGTTCGTCGGTGGGGGCAAAGGCAAGCCGATAGACAATGTCGCCGGCATTATCGATCAGGAGGCCGTTGGGTTCGCCGGTCCGCGGATCCTTGACGATGATGCCGCCAACAGGGTCGGGCGTATCACGGGTGATGCCCGCAGCCTCGAGCGCCTTGCTGTTGGCCCACATGGAATGGGAGGTGAACTCCACGATGATGGCTGGCCGGTCCGGCACGGCGTCATCGAGGATTTCGACAGGCGGCCGGCGTGTGTCGAGCAGGTCGTCGACAAAATGGCCCCACCCGATGACCCAGTCCGTGCCGACCTGCTCTGGCGCGCAGTCAATGATGACATCGATCTGGCGTTCGGGGTCGATCCCTGGCTCAAGAATGCAGGTGCCTGCAGCGGGATTACCCGCCTCCAGCGGGTGGGTGTGCACATCGTGGAAGCCGGGTAACACCATCCGGCCTTCAAGGTCGATGCGTTCTGTTCCCTCTTCGATGAACGCGGCTGCACCGGCGTCATCGCCGACATAGACCAGAACACCGTCGGTATAGGCAAGCGCCTCTGCCCAGGGCTGATCGGGGTTGACGGTATAGATCGTGCCGTTCTGCATGACGACATCCGCCGAACGTACCGGCAGGGCATGGAGGGAAAGCGCTGCTGCAAGCCCCAGCATGGTTGCTGACCGAAGGTGCATGTTTGTTTCTTCCCGGCAGGTTGATGGATGGCGCATTATCCTGGTTTGTGGAAACACCGCACAAACGCGGATTTCTTGGCCCAAGCATCGAATTTCTTCATGTGAACACGCCCGAGATTGACGGGGCCTGAACGTGTTAGAAACCTCTCTCTGTTCGGAGTCGCTAGTCCTGTCATGTCCAGCCTGTTTGAATCCCAAGCGCCACGGCCTCTGGCCGATCGGTTGCGGCCCAAGCGCCTGGAAGAGGTGGTGGGGCAGGACCATTTGCTCTCAGCGTCCGGACCGATCGGGCGCATGGTGGCGCAGGGGCGCATGGCTTCGACGCTGCTGTGGGGGCCGCCGGGTGCCGGCAAGACCACCATTGCGCGCCTGCTGGCTGAGAAGACCGACCTGGTGTTTGAGCCGATCTCTGCGGTGTTCGCCGGTGTGGCTGACCTGCGCAAGGTGTTCGAGCGCGCCCAGGCAAGACGCAAGGACGGGCTGGGCACCCTGCTGTTCGTCGATGAGATCCACCGCTTCAACAAGGCCCAGCAGGATGCCCTGCTGCCCTTTGTCGAGGATGGCACCGTCATTCTGGTCGGGGCGACCACCGAAAACCCCTCGTTTGAGGTCAATTCCGCACTGACCTCGCGCTGCCAGGTGCTGGTGCTGAACCGCTTGTCGAACCAGGCACTGGATGAGTTGCTGGTGCGGGCAGAAGACCTGCAGGGCCGCAAACTGCCTCTGGACCCCGATGCACGCGAAGCCCTGACCGACATGGCCGACGGTGACGGACGCTTTCTGCTCAACATAGCCGAGGAGCTGCTGGCGCTGGAAGGGGACCTCACGATCAACCGGGAGGAACTTGCCGGTGTCGTGCAGCGGCGCGTGCCGGTCTACGACAAGGCCGATGAGGGCCACTACAACCTAATCAGCGCGCTCCAAAAGTCGGTGCGGGGCTCGGACCCCGATGCGTCACTCTATTGGCTGGCGCGCATGCTGGTGGCAGGCGAGGACCCGCTCTATGTCATGCGCCGGGTGGTGAGGATGGCGATCGAGGATATCGGCATGGCCGATCCGGCCGCCCTGACCCAGGCGATCGCGGCCAAGGACACCTATGACTTCCTCGGCTCTCCGGAGGGGGAACTGGCCATCGCCCAGGCCGTGGTCTATTGCGCCACCGCACCCAAGTCGAACGCGGCCTACAACGCCTACAAGGGCGCCATGCGGAGCGCCAAGGAAAGCGGCAGTCTGACCCCGCCCAAGATCATCCTGAACGCACCCACCAAGATGATGAAGGACATGGGCTACGGTGCCGGCTACGACTATGACCATGATGCACCCGATGCCTTCTCGGGCCAGAACTACTTCCCCGACGAAATGGAGCGGCAGACCTACTACCGCCCCGTCGAGCGCGGCTTTGAGCGGGAGATCACGAAACGGCTGGAATACTGGGCCAAACTGCGCCAGAAGCGCCAGGAATAGAGGCAAGGCCGAATTCATGCT